>JBPCWO010000385.1:0-9520 GCA_051009475.1 Boseongicola sp. | reverse complement strand
GGCCTTGCCTGCGCCCATCAACTCCAGCGCAAAGATGGCCATACGCTCGCCGGGCACGCTATCGCCATAAAATGCTGCAACATCAGCGCGCTGCGCTAATGCGACCGGGCTAACTTCGGAATAACTGAATACACACAGCTGCGAATACCGCGAGGCGCGGATCAATTCTTTGCCCTTGGCTGGAGCAACAATGTTCAGCCGATAATCAGCCATGTTGTCCATTGCCGCCAGGACTTGGACCGTGGCTGGCTCGTCAGCTAGATCGGGGGGCAAAAATACAAAAAGCTCCAACTTGTCCCGCCCGTCACGCCGCAAGGGCCGCTGGCCTGACGCAGTCAAAGGCGAAACGGCAGTTACGGCCAACGCAGAGGGTTGAACAGCTGACAAGTCCACCATCTTGGGCTCGACTCCCAGTGCGTAAGCCAATCGTGATTGCGCTCCTAGAAACGCCTGTTGATTGTCGAACCGGCCGACTGCAGCGACGGGAACATCCGATGGAAATCCGTGTCCGCGCAGTCTCAGAAGCGTTTCGTCTTCTAATTGTTCGGCGCCGATGACCAAAACCTGATCAATTTCAGACTTACTGATTGATGCCAAATAGGGTGCGACTTCATACTTTCTGTGTCGATCAAGTTCTTCAGGAATAACGCTGTCGTCGATGGCGACTTCGTGACCGCGAGCGGACAGCTGAGCTGCAAATATGGCTTTGGCATCAAAGGCGCGATCGCCCTGTGGGCCCGCCTCCAGCAGGATCATGCCGCGGCGTCCTGACCGAATTTGTATATTTCGGCCTGCGATTTTAGAAATGCATCTGGCGCAAAAATACCGAGTTTCTTCTGTGCCTCACGCACATGAGCGCCGTAGTCTTGCGGCTTATCTATGTAATGCTGGATGACGCCATCAACTTCGTCTGGCCGTGCCGCGATCACGCCGCCTTCAAAAATCGCCGCGGTGGCAGGGTCAGAGATCACCAACTTGCCGGCTGCAATTGCTTCGGCAAGTACACGCCCAAAACTTTCCCGTAGTGTCGGGGCTGTGAAATACACCATAAAGTCCACCAGATCGAAATAGTCTTCTATTTCAATACTTTGAAAAGGTAACAAGGTCCAGTGCGGACGGTGAACGCCGCTTCCTATCCAATTATCGCCGCCAAGGATGACGTTGGATTCTGCCGATTCCGGAAAACAAATATCCATGGTTTCGACTGATGGAAACTTTTCGAGTCCAGGCCGAGAATGCCGCCCGCGCCGGTTCCTAGGAGCTTCAGTTGGGTCCGCGTAATTTGCGCCGAATATGTTGTGCCAGTCGTTTGAGAGTACCGACCAAATTCCGCGTTTCTTTCGATCTTGTAGCCAACGCTCAATTGTCTCGCGGTTCCACGGCGAAACCGGCGCCAAAGAGCGCCGGGTCGCGAGACTGCCTGCTTCGAGTCGTGAAAGGCAGCTTGCGACATCAAAGGATTCTGCTCCACCTGGGCGCGAGAAGTTTTCGTGGCAAACTGCTACGAGGTGACGAGTGAATATTTGTAGACGAGGCTCGCTTTCAAATTTCAAAAACGAGGGATTGTGAACGATGACCGTGTCCGCCGCGATGTTCCGCGCGTCCCAAATAAGATTTAGTTGGTTCCGATCCAAGGATTCAGCCAATGACTTGGAAACAGCATCACTCTTGAACATTTTCGAAGTGAATGCGTGCACCTCTAGACTCAAGTGCGGAGCTACAGCATCCAATTCTGCGGCAACAGCTGATGAAGTTCCGCCGGGGAATCGTGGGTCGAGCAAATAAGCAATAGTAGGCTGTCTGCTCATTTCGTGCACCAAGTCAAACGGTGCAATTCATTAGTAAAGCAAGTCGACATTTGCTGTAGACAATTCTTCAATCGCCGGACTTGGCACCGTGGACCTGGCCGCTAGGCACTGGATCAATCCGGTGTCCACGCCAAATGCAAACTTGCGAAGTTCTTCGGCCAAAGGGTCCGCGCCTTCGATGATTTCGGGATTGGTATGAAGATAGCCACGCAAACCACCGCAATTTTTTGACGTTATGAGTTGTTCTATTTCGCGAAGTTGTTCAATCGAATAGGCCGCGTGCGCGCCAGAATGCCCGCCTAAGTAGATCAACGCAGTGATAACTGCCAGAAGCTTGCTATTGGACATCATGAACTCGTGCGGATTGCCGGTGGGCCGAATGCATAGGCTCGAATTGGTTCACAGGTGATCTCCGCGTTGCAGGCTTTGAATAATGCGATTGCGAAGTTCAATAAGCTCGCGATCCTGTCGTATTACTTGAGTTTCGCTTTGTGTAGTTTCGCGTTGCGAGCTGACTGAGCCGGAAAGGAACACTTCCAGTGTGCCGATCGGTGGAGATGGCCGGTAGTTTGTGAAGTCGCGTACACGTACGCCAATACGTTCGGCCAAAGCAGACGCAGCGGCCGTGTCGCGTCGATGATAATAACGAATGTGGCTGTTTGAAATTTTGTATCCGACGCGGTTCAACTTGCCAATTGGAAGGCCCGTACTCAGGATCGCTGACTCGATGCTTGCGAGTTCACCGTCACCTTGGGTCGAACGCGACTGCACGAACACTAGATAAGACCCGAGATCACCGATACCGGTTAAGCGGAGCGGCAGCTCTTTGTTTTCCGGCGGAGTGGCAATATTTGCCGAGACACCTTTATCCTCTTCATAAGGTGGTAGTGTTCCATGCATATTTATTGGCGGATTCGGCGCGTTTGAGAGCAATGGCATCGACGGCAGTTCGCCAGAGTCCCTTAAGATTGCCAATGCTTTCACACTTGGCTCGGAATCAAGTTGTGGCCCCGGCGAAAGCAGAGCAATTGGCAAGGCATCGATCATCACAGCTGAAAGCGCGGATTTATCCGGCCCGACAAAGCCGAACCGCTTTGCTGGAAGGCTGGCAATTTCAACGTTCGAGACTTCGTCGACGGGACGGATTATCAAAAGCGGCGCCTTTGGCCCGCTGATCGCTGCCAGAGATATTGGTGCCGCATCCCGACGTGCGACTAATGCCTGATCTAACGTGCGTGGCGCAGGCCGAATTGCCGCGATTTGAACGGAACTTCCTGGCTCAATGTTTATGGGCGTCGAAGTCTGTGGCGTGTCCGAACTGACGGTCTCGACACCGAAAAAGTCAACGGCAGCGGGCGAAATAGTTGGCAACGCAGGCTGGAACGCAACCGATTGCGGAGATAAAGGCGTATCGCGGGAAATGAGCGCCAAAAACCCATCATCGCCCGCAACAGTCAATGACAAACCTCTTTCTTCAGAATCGGCTACGGCTCGTGGCTGCCTTGGAGATTCTGTTGGCGCAATGACTGATGGCGAAAGTGTCGCCTGACTTTGGAACATTGAGATGATTGATGGGCTGGCAATTAAGCCAACGCCAAAACTAACAAGTACAATCGCTCCCGCAGTTAGTACTCGTAAACCTGGCCGGGATTTTCGGCGCGTGGGCCTGTCAGCAACGGCGGAAGTGATTACTTCAGCGACTTGTGGAACGTCCTCAGCGCGAGATTCGCGAATGTTGTTGATTTCGGGTGCTTGGTTTTCGTTTGCTCGAGACGCTGGTTCGTCTGCCTGCAAAACGTCCGCAAGGTGAGCTGTCTCCCGTTGGCGCATGGCCACTTCTAGAACGCGCGCATTCGCGCCCGCGGGACGAGCCCGAGGTATTTCCTGCACGCTTCCCGAATTCGTCGGCGTACTAACCGGCTCGGTTATGCGTTGCGTTGCGGCCCTAGCGGCACGCGCAGCCCTGTCTTTCTGTTCTAGGACAACTTGCCGCCGGGCTCGCGCATCTTCAAGGCGCTCTTCCCAGTTCATGATCATATGAATCGCGCATATCCCGGTGCGAAAATTCGCTTCGGTTTCCGGCGATCTTTTATTCCCCCACTAAATCACACCACTCACAACGACGAGTAAACGCGCTCACCATTCGAACGAATCCTGAGCACATGAATTCCATGAATGTTGAACGCCGTGATATTGGACTTTTTTTGGCCTTTGGTCCAGTCCAGAAAGAGTTAATAACGTCGCGGAACAAGCCCGGAATGGAACCAGGAGACAAAACTTTCCACCGTGAATACCGGGCAACAAATTGTTTCCTGAATATCAGCGGCGTAGGGCGTCATGTTTGTGCACTCAAGCACCAGCGCGCCAATATCGGAGTTTGATTCCATCAATGATTTTGCCGCAACAACATTGTCGGAACGTGCAGCCTCGATGTCGAGCTCGAGTGCATCTCCGAGAATCGTTTCGGTGAATTCTTGCCCGTCCTCGGTCGAGCCGATTGGTGTATCTTCAGGAACGCCCGCGGCGGCCAGATGCTTTTTCGTCAGTGTGCTTCCTGAAATTGTAAGAATGCCGGCGCGCTTGTTTGGCGGCAGGGTGGCGTTTACCAATCCAACCTGCATCAGCGATGATGTGGCGACAGGAACCTGCACCGCCCTTGCGAGTTCCTCCTGAAAAAGTGACAAAAACCCACAATTTGTCGTGATTCCATCAACACCCTCAGCGACCAGTTCTTTGGCGGCATCAATGAAGACGCCCAGCAGACCCTCCGCGCTCTGTCTTACAACGCGGTCAGGCGAGGCACCCTTGACGATTTTATAGTGCACCGGAAATGGCCAGGTTGTCGCGTTGCCCATGTCACCCGGGATGCGCGGAAACTTCGCGTCGAGCATCAGTATGCCGACTGATGCTCCGTAAATTGCTTTCCCACCAATCGCCTTCATCGATGTTACCCATATGCAAAAGAATCGGCGCATTATCGTAGCGACCCGTCCGTCTTTCCAAGGGCTAACTCGATTCATTTACCGTACCATCCAGATCATCTTCCGATTGTCAGTATGGGTCTGAAACACATCGACATTTCTAAACGCTGTGCGATGATATTCTGACTGCCAGGACAGACGGGACTCGATTGGTGAAAAAAACAGTTGCGATTATCGGCGCAGGCATTGTCGGCGTTTCGACAGCGATCTGGCTGCAGCGTGACGGTCACGACGTCATATTGATAGACAAGAAAGGCCCGGCAGAAGGTACGAGTTTTGGCAATGGCGGTGTGCTGGCTGCGGCAAGTGTAGTTCCGATCACTGTCCCCGGACTGTTGCATAAGGCTCCTGGAATGCTTCTGCGGGGTGACCAGCCGCTTTTTCTGAAGTGGAGATACGTTCCGAAACTGGTGCCTTGGCTCTTAAAATATCTCGGCAACGCCAACGCAAATGCTGTCCGCCACCGTGCGTCGGCAATATCCCACATTATCGGCAACAGTCTTGCGGAACATCAGGCACTAGCAGCCGGCACCGGTGCCGAGAAATGGATTGTTCCATCAGATTATCTCTTTTTGTACAGAGATATAGCGCACTACGACGGCGACGCGTTCGGCTGGCAAGTTCGGCGCGAAAACGGCTTTGAATGGGATATATTGGAAGGCGACGATTTTCACGCATACGACCCCGCCTTTGGACCTGAAATCAATGTAGGCGTGCGCCTAAAAAATCATGGCCGCGTCGCTGATCCGGGTCAGTACGTGAAAGATCTTGCAGCGCACACAGAAGCCCACGGCGCAAAAATTCTCATAGGAAATGCGGAAGATATCGTTCGCGAGGATGGGCGGGTCATCGGCGTTCGCGTCGATGGTGAGACGATTGCCTGTTCGTCAGTAGTCTTGGCGGCAGGAGCATGGTCAGGCCCGCTTGCCCGCTCGCTTGGGGTCAATGTGCCTCTTGAAAGCGAGCGCGGTTATCACCTTGAATTGTGGGATCCCAATATCATGCCGCGCTCTCCGGTCATGGTCGCTTCGGGCAAGTTTGTTGCCACTCCGATGGAGGGGCGATTGCGTCTAGCGGGAATCGTCGAGTTTGGCGGACTTGAGGCACCGGCCTCGCGCAAACCGTTGGAGCTGTTGGAGCAGAACATTCGACGCGCCATTCCCGGTATCAAGTGGAAAGAAACCAAGGAATGGATGGGACATCGCCCTTCAGTTTCCGACTCTCTACCGCTGATTGGGGAAGTTCCTCAGGTAAAAGGCGCTTATTTCGGATTTGGGCACGATCACATCGGACTGACAGGTGGCCCGAAAACGGGGCGAATTCTGGCACAGCTGATTTCCGGAAATCATCCAAACCTTGACCTCAGCCCCTATTCGCCCGCACGTTTCCCGGTATCGGGGAGAAGATAAAAATAATCAGAACTCAATAAGGGAGAAACAAACATGACTAAACTGACTCACATTATTTCCGGAGCCGCCGTGGCGGCGGCCATGGCCGCACCTGCTGCGGCCGAAACCTGGGATATGCCGATGGCCTATTCCGCATCGAACTTCCACTCCGCGAATGGTGCCGAGTTTGCTGCTTGTGTGACCACTGGTACTGGCGGTGAAATCGAAATCGTAACCCATCCGGGCGGCAGCCTATTCCCTGGCGCCCAGATCAAGCGCGCAATCCAGACCGGCCAGGTGCCAATCGGCGAGCGGCTCTTGTCCGGTCACCAGAATGAAAATGCGCTGTTTGGTTTCGATTCAGTACCATTCCTGGCCACGTCGTTTGACGATGCCGAGGACCTGTGGAAAGCCGCCAAGGGTCCAATGACCGAGCTACTGGCCAGCCAAGGCCTGACGCTGCTTTATGCCGTGCCATGGCCGCCACAGGGTCTGTACTTCAAAGACGAAGTCACCTCAGTGGCCGAAATGGAAGGTATTAAATTCCGCAGCTACAACAACGCCACCTCGCGGTTGGCAGAGCTGACTGGCATGCTGCCAGTGACTATCGAAGCGGCAGAGATCAGCCAGGCTTTCGCGACCGGCGTGGCCGATTCGATGGTGTCATCGGGTTCGACGGGCTATGACCGTAAAGTATGGGAATCGCTGAATTATTTCTATGAAGTCGATGCCTGGCTGCCGCGCAACTATGTCATGGTCAATTCGGATGTCTGGGCGGGCACTTCTGAAGCCAACCAGAATGTCATTCGCGGCTGCGCCAGTCTGGCGGAATATTCAGGAACATGGCGGTCCAAAGAATACACCGGATTTACCCTGCAGGGTCTGCGTGACGGCGGCATGACCGTTGGTCCCGCAAGCGATCAGATGGTCGGTGAGCTGAAGGAAATCGGCGTCACTATGACTTCCGAATGGCTGGAAGCTGCCGGTGACGAAGGCGCCGCCATCGTCGATGCCTTCAAGGGCATGCAGTAATCTATTTCTACGGGCGGCCAGACGCGGCCGCCCGAAGACACCACAACTAAGACAAACGGCGGGGGCGGCATGTTTTCGTGGCAAAAACTTCGGTCTTTTTTAGATTTCATCTACCTCGCCTCTGGCGTTATGGCGGCGCTGTGCCTGGTCGCAATTCTCGTCCTGATCGTGTTGCAGATGCTGGCGCGCTGGACCGGAGAAGTTGCTCCGGGAATACCGGAATATGCGGGTTACTTCATGGCCGCTGCGTCATTCCTGGCCTTTGCCAACGCGCTTAACCGGGGCAGCCATATCCGCGTGTCGATCGTTGTCAACGCGGTCGGGCCAAAAGCTAGGCGAATAATTAATATCTGGTGTTTTGCGATCGGCGCGCTCATTGCCTGGTATTTCGTTCGCTTCGCCGCAAAATTCGTCTTCTGGTCGTGGAAGCTGAACGACATCAGTCAGGGTCAGGACCGCACTGCGCTGTGGATTCCGCAAAGCTTTGTGCTGCTGGGTTCAGTGATTTTCGCGGTCGCACTAACAGACCATCTGATCCACCTAATCATATCTGGCGACCATCGGATCAAGCGCGATCTGGTCGATCAGAGCTTCGGGGAATAGGAAATGGAAGACCTCAATATCATCATTCTATTCCTTTTCGTTCTGTTCCTTCTTTTGGGTTCAGGTGTCTGGATCGGTCTGGCGCTGATGGGTGTCGCCTGGGTCGGCATGGAGCTCTTCACGACCCGACCGGTGGGCGATGTGATGCTGACGACAGTCTGGACAACATCGTCATCCTGGACACTGACTGCGCTGCCGCTCTTTATCTGGATGGGTGAGATTCTTTATCGAACGCGATTATCCGAGGATATGTTCAAGGGGCTTTCGCCCTGGATGGCCGGGTTGCCAGGTGGGTTGGTGCATACAAATATCGTCGGTTGCACGGTGTTTGCCGCATTGTCGGGATCGTCCGCCGCGACACTGACAACGGTCGGTAAGATGTCGATCCCCGAGTTGCGCAAACGTAATTACCCTGAAACGATGATCATCGGCACGCTTGCGGGTGCTGCCACTTTGGGCCTGATGATCCCGCCGTCGCTGACGTTGATCGTTTATGGCGTGACCATAAACGAGAGCATCTCGAAACTGTTCTTTGCCGGAATATTGCCGGGACTGGTGCTGGCGACAATGTTTATGGCCTATGTCGCGATAATGTCGCGCGTCTCGAAGAAGTGGAATCCAGACGCCGAACCGCCGATGACATTTGGTGAACGCGTTGCCAACTCGCGTTTCCTGATCCCTGTAATCTGCCTGATCCTTGTCGTCATCGGCTCGATGTATCTGGGCTTTGCCACTGCCACCGAGGCCGCCGCCTTTGGTGTCATTGGCGGGTTGCTGCTGGCGGCCTCGCAAGGCTCGCTAACATGGAAGACCTTCACCGAGAGCCTGATGGGCGCCACTCGCACCAGCGCGATGATCGCACTGATCCTTGCCGGTGCCGCTTTTCTGTCGCTCTCGATGGGATTCACTGGTCTGCCGCGCGGGCTGGCTGACCTGATCGCACAGATGGAGCTTTCACGCTTTGAGCTGCTGATGGTCCTGCTTGTATTCTACATTGTCCTCGGCATGTTCCTCGATGGAATCTCTTCGGTGGTGCTGACTATGGCAGTGGTCGAGCCGATGGTGCGCGAAGCTGGAATCGACTTAATCTGGTTCGGGATCTTCATTGTTGTTGTGGTCGAGATGGCGCAGATCACACCGCCGATCGGCTTCAACTTGTTTGTGCTTCAGGGCATGACGCACCACGAGATGGGGTTCATTGCGCGTGCCGGCTTTCCGATGTTTTTGATCATGGTTGTGATGGTTTTTGTTCTTATCCAGTTTCCCGAAATTGCAACTTGGCTGCCGGAAAATATCCGAAAAGGGCCGGGGGGCTGACCCGTCCAAGTATTGGCGCCCGTCGCCAACCGGTTGGAGTTCGGCCGCGGCGAATTGGCGATCGAAAATTCGGAATCCCGATGTGATCGCTCCACTGGAATTTGCCGCGCGTTACGGTCGCTGGTGTCTTGTGCTCGGGTTGGTCGCCGGATTGTCACTGCCTGATCTGGCGCAAGTTCTCGCGCCTTACTTGCCCGAAATGATTGCATTGCTCCTGTTTCTGGCAGCCCTCAGGATCGGACCACGCACCACTGTAGGCAGTTTGCGCGACGTCGGGCGCACTCTCGGAACAGTAGTTATCTATCAATTAGTTGCGCCGCTCGTCGCGCTGGCCGGAGTCTTATTGTTCGGCGTGGCCGGAACGGCCGCTGGTTTGGCAATGGTTCTTGTT
>JBPCWO010000384.1:0-13223 GCA_051009475.1 Boseongicola sp. | reverse complement strand
TGCCGCGGCGCAGATCGTCGTCGTCCATGCAGGGCAAATCGTCGTGGACCAGGGAATATGCGTGAATACACTCTATCGCGGCGGCCACTAACAAATGACCTTCCCTTGCAGGTTCGAAAAGTTCTGCTGAATTGCAAACAAGGAACCCGCGCAAACGCTTTCCGCCGTCCGTGGCATACCGCATGCCCTCGGCAATCCGATCGTCTCCGAGGTCGCTAAGATAACCCTGCAACGCTGCGCGAATGCGCAATCCCTGCGCACGTAGCTTTTCATCAAAACTCACTGCGGATCGACCGGCGCGGTCCCAGTTGGCTGGCCGGTCTCGTCCAGCGATATTTGCGCAACTTTTTCTTCGGCTTCGGCGAGCTTTTTTTGGCAATGCGCCTTCAATTCGGCGCCCCGTTCGTACAGCTTTATCGAGTCCTCCAGCGGCACTTCACCAGCCTCAAGACGGCCGACAACGTCTTCAAGCGCCTTCATCGCCTCTTCAAAACTCATATCTGCAACTGCCTGGTCGCTCATGCTCCCCGCTCCATTAGAACGCCAACATGCGCCGCAACACTCGCGGCCAGCGCAGAAAGATCATACCCACCCTCAAGTGTCGAGACCACCCGACCACCACAGCGCGCATCGGCGACATCACAGATCGCCTCGGTGACCCATTCGAATTCCTCAACCGTCCAATTGAGGTTTGCCAGCGGGTCGTCAGCGTGCGCATCAAATCCGGCCGAAATAATCACAAGCTCAGGCGCGAAATCATCAACGGCGGGAAGTATTGCATCGCCCCAGGCACGGCGCATCTCTGCACCGCCGGACATCGGCGGAAGCGGCACATTCATGACATTGCCATGGGCGCCCGTTTCGTGGGACGCGCCAGAGCCGGGATAAAGCGGCATTTGATGCGACGAAGCAAAAAGCGTTCGCGGCTCATCCCAGAGCAGATCTTGCGTTCCATTGCCGTGGTGCACGTCGAAATCCAAGACTGCCACGCGTTCTAATCCCAGTTCGTGCAACGCATGTTTTGCTGCTATCGAGGCATTTCCAAAAAGGCAGAACCCCATTGCCGTTGACGTTTCTGCGTGATGCCCCGGCGGTCGCATCGCAACGAATGCATTGGCGAAATCACCTTTCAACACGCCATTCACAGCTGCAACACATGCCCCAACGCCGCGTAGAGCCGCCTCAAGCGAACCCGGCGAAACGTGGGTGTCGGCATCAAGCGAAACCCGGCCACTGGCCGGAATTGCCGCTTGAACTCTTTCAACATAATCCTCGGGATGACATCGCAGCACTTCGCTTCGATCGGCCAACGGCGCCTCGCGCCGGTCTAACGCTGCAAACCTTTCTTGGCCCAGTGCCTGAATAATCGCCTCTATCCGTGCGACCCGCTCGGGGTGGCCGTCTGGCGTTACGTGGTTCAGCGCGGCGTCGTGTGAGAAAAATGCTGTCGCCATACTACAAAATCAGTTTCATCCCCGTTTTGGGCAGGCTGGCCCATTCACTGACAAACTTTTTAGCGGTGCCAATACCTAACTAGTCCGGCGCCAACATATACCCAGCACCACGTACAGTCTGCAGATATCGCGGCTGTTTCGGATCAACTTCGATCTTGCGCCGCAGTCGAGTGATCTGCACGTCAACCGCACGCTCCTGAGCTTGACCTCCGTCCCGACCGAGGTCCTCAACCAGCTTTGTGCGGCTCACAGCCTCACCCGGACATGTCGCAAAAATGCGCATCAATTGCGACTCTGTTGCCGTTAGGCGTACTGGCGTGTCACCTTCCCACATTGATCCCTTTTCAACGTCGTAGCGAAGAATTCCAAGGCTCAGAACTTTCGGCAAAATGTCCGTCGGCTCGGCGGGCGGAACCCTTCTTAAAATAGAATTGATGCGAAGCAAAAGCTCTTTCGGCTCAAATGGTTTTGCCAAATAGTCGTCTGCGCCAGCTTCCAGGCCAGTGATACGATCTTCGGTTTCTCCTTTGGCAGTCAAAAGAAGAATTGGAAGATCGCGTGTTTCGCGCAAACGACGACAAAAGCTGATCCCGTCCTCACCTGGCATCATCACGTCAAGGACAACCAAATCAAAATCCAAGCCGCCTAAAATCCGATCAGCGTGCGCGGCATCTCGCGCCGCCGACACCAAGAACCCATGGCGGATAAGGAACTTCTGCAATAGCCCTCTTATCCGTTCGTCGTCATCCACGATCAGAAGGTGCGCGTCCGCCTGGCTCATTACCCGTTCTCCTTGAGCCGCTTGTAGTGGCGACGCATATCGCCGTCCATCATCGCTTCGAGTACCGTTCGAAAACCCGACACCGCTTCGGGTCCGGCGGCCCGGAAAGCGCTGCGCATTCGATCCCGTTGCGCTGTTGATAGCTCGTGCTCAAGCGTTTCGCCCACCTCGGTCAGGAAAAGGTTGCGCTCACGTTTGTCGCGGGCACCGACTCGACTTTCCACAAGCCCGTCTTCAATCAACGTGCGCAGAACACGATTCAACGATTGCTTTGTGACCCCGAGAATTGAAAGAAGGTTATTCACGGTTGTCCCGGGCGAACGGTTGATGAAGTGGATCGCCCGGTGATGCGCGCGGCCATATCCTTTTTCC
The DNA here is from genome assembly GCA_051009475.1 of Boseongicola sp. Classification (GTDB taxonomy): domain Bacteria; phylum Pseudomonadota; class Alphaproteobacteria; order Rhodobacterales; family Rhodobacteraceae; genus CAXMNX01. The sequence continues at coordinate 10,616 of JBPCWO010000384.1, read as the reverse complement.
GCCAGGATACGGTCCGGGTCGGCCGTAAAACCGCGATAAGCAAAGAACATCGCCTCGATGCCCTTGCGAAGCTGTTCGTCAGTCAGAAAAAGAAGACTTTCGCCCCCTGGGTGTCCGCCGCCTTCAGCCATCAAATACCCCAACCAATTACCGGGACTTTATGTCAGCCTTGTTGACATTCCAAGCCTCTACTGGTAGCAATTCTCGAATTTTCCGCAACTTTATGTCCGGTGCGGACCTATTCACGCAATTTTTGCAAAGCGAGGCCAGAATGTCAGGTGCATACGATGATCGTGACGGATCGATCTGGATTGACGGCAAGATGGTTCCCTGGCGGGATGCCAATGTTCATATCCTGACACACGCTCTGCATTACGCATCCTCAGTCTTCGAAGGTGAACGAGCCTATAACGGCAAAATTTTCGAAAGCCGTCGGCATTCGGAACGGTTGCATTTTTCCGCCAGTCAGCTCGATTTCGAGATCCCGTGGACCGTTGATGAGATTGAGGCCGCCAAACAAGAAGTGCTGACCGCAAATGGGCATTCCGACGCCTACGTGCGCGCAGTTGCTTGGCGCGGTGCTGGCGAAGACATGGGCGTCGCCTCCGCTCGCAACCCTGTTCGTCTGGCGATAGCTGCCTGGGAATGGGGAAGCTATTACGGTGACGCAAAATTCAAAGGCGCAAAGCTTGACATCGCCAAGTGGAAACGCCCGTCTCCTGAAACGATCCCAAGCCATGCCAAGGCTGCCGGACTCTATATGATCTGCACACTATCCAAGCACGCCGCGGAAGCTAAAGGGTGTTCGGACGCTATGATGTTCGACTACCGCGGCTACATAGCCGAGGCGACCGGCGCCAATATTTTCTTCGTCAAGGACGGCGAAGTGCACACGCCAGATCCAGATTGCTTCCTAAACGGCATCACGCGGCAAACAGTGGTTGGGATGCTGAAGGATCGGCAAATTAAAGTCCATGAACGTCATATTGAACCCGGCGAGCTTGAGTCATTTGAACAGTGTTGGCTAACAGGCACTGCAGCCGAAGTGACGCCTGTTGGCCAGATTGGCGATTACAATTTTGAAGTCGGTCCACTGACCAGAGATATCGCTGACGCATACGAAAAGCTGGTGCGCCTCTAATCGCTCGGGTCCTATCGCGCAGCGACTGAGTCAATAAAGCTTGCTTTTGGACAAATTCACCACCGACCCGCCCGCTCTATCTTGACATGATATGAACCGCCCCGGATTCTGTGCCTGAGGCAGTTAACTATTCAGGGCACCCGGTTAGATGGCGGAAGTTCTTCTTGTTGCGACAATCAAGGACGAAGGGCCTCATATTCTAGAATGGGTGGCGCACCACCGACTGATCGGGTTCGATCGGATTATGCTGTTCGAAAATGACAGCACCGATCTGACAAATCGAACGCTTGGCCTGCTTGGCCGGATGGGCGTCGTCGAATTCCACAAAAATTCCCGCCCCGAAGGCGACTATCAAAACCGGGCTTATCGCAGAGCCGGTCGGTCGTCCGCGTATCGAGAATGCGAATGGTGCATGTCGCTGGATGGCGACGAATTCCTTTCAGTGAATGTTGGAAATGGCACTGTGCAGGACTTGATCGCTGTCACACCTGATGCGGACGCTATTCTTGTAAGCTGGAGAAATTTCGGAAGCGGCGGGTTTGTGGATATTTCGTCGGAATTGGTCACACAGCGTTTTGTTGCGACAAATCCAGCCAGCGAAATCCGTGCCAAGAAACCTGAAGGGTTTAAATCCATCTTCCGCACCGATGCATTCCAGCGGCCCGGTATCCACAAAGCCCGCGTCCCACTTCGTGACAACCTAAAGTTCTACAATGGTTCCGGCGATCTTGTGCGCGAGGGCAAAAAAGTTGGCTGGCGGAGACTAGATCGAAAACTTCGCAAGAATGCACAAGTGAACCACTACGTGATCCGCGACTTATCGAGCTTCTTGGTCAAGTCATTCCGCGGGTCTTGTTTTCCTGATCGAAATGTCGGTTTGAAATACTGGGCACACCGTGATTTCAACCAGGCCGAAGACCGGTCACTGGCTGATAAGTCAGACGCTATTTGGGAAGAAATGCAAAGCCTTGACCAACAATCTGGCGGAAGATTGCTACACTTCAGAAGACGAAGCATCGCTGCGTGGCAGCAACGCGCAGCAGAGCTGCTCAAGTCGAAAGAGGGAAATGATTTAGCGCAGGCTATACAATCGCAGAAAGACGGTGCGTTGGTCGCCGCGGAGTAGTTTTTACCAGATCTTCCACCAAGGTTTCTTCGCCTGATCCGCAGCGTCGACTTCGCCAATCGAATTGTAGACTTCGCCGTCATCGCCCTGAAGCTTCGCGCCCATCGAGTCGGCAATAAGAAACATTTTTTGCAATATGGCGCCGTCGGGATTCTTGGCCATAACGTTGCCGTGGCTACACCACATCCAGGCTTCGTTCTTTCCTTCCTCGCGGCTTGTCCATTCCGTCCAGACCGCTAGCGTTTCATCCTGCACGCTGAAGGCTTCTCCCTGCGCATTCTCGACCACTGCTTCACGGTCCAGTCGCATTGACTTGTCGTCCCCGACGTATCCGATCCACTCATCCCGGCTAATGCTAGGCCCGCTGTCATCCGACCAATCTTCTTTTCGCGTGATGTGTACGTCGTATCCCATGCCTGCCTCATTCAAATTCGATTATTGAATAAACGGAGTTTGCCTGAAATTCCTGATTCTGACCAAATACCTAACTTCCAGGACCGAAGCGGTTTGGAAGCTCACGCGCTTCCATTTCCGATTCTGCCGATGCGGTTCGCGCCATTTGGGAAAGCTCGAGCCTTTCCAGATATGGCGATGTCGCTGACCAGGCTGCTATTCCCAAGGTCAGGTGAAACACTGCGATCAAATTTAGATTTAGAGTAAAATCCTGCCTCAGCGTTTTGTGACCTGTGGCAATCTGGATGAGTTTCGCAGTCGGTGCGCCGCCAAATACTGACAGGCCAAGAAGCAGCCATTCTGGTGCGCGTTGCCAAAAATTCATCGCCGCCAGCTTGTCGTAGCCAGCCGCCAAAAATGTCAACACGTTCACGATGACAAGATAAGAAATCAGCAAAAGTGTGAAATCGAACGGAATCATAATCGTTACAGTACCCGCCCCCTACGGCAAATCTAAGGCAGAATGGATCGAATTTCACCTCTGATTCCGCATCACAAACAGTCTGTTTTCGCTAGATATTGGGCAAATAAGAGTCATCGTCACCCATATTTGGTGACGTGCCGCCTGGCCTTGCCGCGCCGAATGTTAAGCTGGTGCTCTCGCAATATGATCAATAGCCCGGCAAGAATCACTATCGCCGCCCCAAATAGCATCATCGGTGTCGGCACCTCATTGAAAACGACAAACCCGATTCCGGCGGCAAACAGCATTGACGCGTATTCAAATGGCGCCACAACCGATGCGTCAGCGTATCGATACGCGTTGGTCAGAAAAATCTGACCGGTGCCGCCAACAAGCCCCGCGCCGACAAGCCAAATCAACGCTTCTGTGGATGGCATACGCCAGCCAAATGGCACTGTAAGTAGCGACAGCAAACTTGCAGTCACCGAAAACCAGAAAACTATTGCTGCGGTTTCTTCAGTATCAACGAGTTTTCGAACAAAAACTTGCGCCATCGCAGCACAAAATGAACCTGTGAGAACGATCAGAGCCCCAATGGCCAGGCTGGGGTCAACGTCGCCCTCCGAAAAGGCCGATAGTCTTGGCCACAGAATTATTAAAACCCCGATCATCCCCATACCAACCGCCGTTAGACGAACTTTTCGGACGGTTTCGCCAAGAATTATGGCAGCGAGAACCACCACAAATAGCGGCATCGCATATTGGATCGCCTTAACTTCATAAAGCGGCAATATCGCGAGGCCTGCAAAGCTCAGGCCCATGGCGGTTGACCCGATCAGCCCACGCCAGAGATGCCCAATGGGGTTCACTGGGCGCAATTTTGTCAAGGACTCACCTCTTCCAGCCAGCCAAATCAAGATCACCGGAAGTGCAAAAAATGATCGGAAGAATACCGCCTCGCCAGACGGAACTTCAGCCGAAGCCGCCTTGATCATTGTCGCCATAAAAACAAACAGCAGGACCGAAATCACTTTTAGCGCAATTGCGCGATACACGTTTGCAGTTGCTCGGACCATGCGTCTCCCTATCAACCCGTCGCCCGGGTGCAAGGTCAGCGTGGGTTTAGTTGGCGAACAGCCCAATCGGCCGCGTCACGAACAGTGGCATCAGTGTCTTCCAACAAAGCGATTGCGGATTGCTCAAGCGCGGGATCATCAGAGTTTCCGATTGCATAAAGTACGTTGCGAACAAAGCTGTTCCGCCCAATCCGCTTGATCGGGGACCCAGAAAACTTCTTTCTGAATGCCGCGTCGTCCAGCCCCGCAAATTCCGCAAGTCGTGGATTGTTTAGATCGGAACGGGCTGCATAGCGCGCATCGCGCCCGGCCTTGGCGAACTTGTTCCATGGGCAAACCGCCAGACAATCGTCGCAGCCAAATATTCGGTTGCCCATTTTCGACCGAAGCTGGGGATCAACCGGTCCTTTGTGTTCAATCGTCAGATACGAAATGCAAAGCCGCGCATCCAATTGATACGGAGCGGGAAAGGCGTCGGTCGGGCAGACGTCCAGACACTTGCGGCAAGTCCCGCAATGGTCGGATTCCGGGGTATCGGGCGGCAGCTCAGCGGTCGTAAAAATCGCGCCCAGAAAGAACCAGTTTCCCAACTCGCGGCTCAGAAGGTTTGTGTGTTTGCCTTGCCAGCCAAGCCCCGCTGCCTGACCCAGCGGTTTTTCCGGCACGGGTGCAGTGTCGACGAACACCTTAACCTCACATTTCGCCTCGGCCACCAGCCATCGCGCCACCCTCTTCAGGCGTTTTTTTAGAATATCGTGGTAGTCCTTGTTCCTCGCATAGACCGAAATGGTGCCGCAATCTTTACGGTTCAGGTCCGGCATCGGATTGTGATCGGGCGTGTAAGGCTCAGCTAGCATGATAATCGATCGAGCTTCGGGCCAAAGCTTGGAAGGATCGCCACGCCAATTTGCTCGGCTGGCAAGCCAAGTCATCTGTCCATGCCGCCCTGCGTCTAGATACTCAGCCAGACGTTGCGGAACTTCGGGCACCGCATCGGGCGCGCAGATCCGGGTATCTGCAAACCCTTCGGTTCGGGCTGTCTCGATCAGACGAGTTTTCAGGGTTCCCGACATGATCAAGTAGTCTGAAGTGTGCAGCGAAGGTCCGCACGGGAACGACAGAGACCTCGCAAACTTTTAGAAATCGAGATCGGCATAATGTTCTGGCGGTGGAAACCCAGGTACTGCATCCGCAAGCAAGCTTCGAAAGGCTGGTCGTGACTTTATCCGCGCATACCATTCACGGACCGCGGAAAACTCGTTCCAGTCAACATCCGAAATATAATCAAGCGCCGACAAGTGCGCGGCGGCGGCGAAATCGGCAAGGCTCAGGTTGTTTCCCGCCAACCAACGCCGTTGGTCCAGCAACCATCCCATGTAGTCGAGATGTTTTTTGATCGCGCGCGCGCCTGATTTGACGTTTTTACTGTCGGGATAACCCTCGTTGGTAATCTTCTTGTTCACCCGCTCGTAGAGCAATTTCGATGTCACCTCGGTGTGAAACTTGTCATCGAACCACCCGACAAGGCGCCGGACCTCGTGCCGGTCCGCTGGATCGTTGGGCAGCAAAGGCGGGTCTGGGTAACGCTCTTCAATGTATTCACATATCGCCGTGCTCTCAGAAAGCGTCAGCTCATCTATCTTCAATACCGGGACCTTTCCAGCGGGATTACGGCGCAGAAAATCTGCGTCTCGCTCCCAGTACCGCTCTTCGATCAATTCCACTTCGAGCCGCTTTTCAGCCAGGCTAAGACGGACCTTGCGGCAAAATGGCGAAAGCGGAACGTGGAATAGGCGGACCATGCCGGAACCTCTGATTTTCGCATGAATGCACTGAATACCGGTGGCGAATCAATCCTCGAAACAAGATGCGCGACCATCGGCGCGGATCGTTGCAGCGCCGTCGGCAATCGCCCGCGCACGTCGGTCGACAAATCCGGAAGGGTTAATTGCCTGTCGCTCTTTCGGATTGGGCAGCACAGCAGCCAGCAATCCGGCTTGTCGCGCCGTCAACGAACTTGCAGGAATCCCAAAGTGGTGTTGCGCCGCGGCTTCAATTCCGAACACGCCCTCATCGAATTCAACGACATTCAGATACACCTCGGCGATCCGGCGTTTCGTCCAAAGCGCCTCGACCACTGGTGTCATAACCGCTTCCAGTGCTTTTCGCGGCCAGCTCCGACCCTGCCAAAGCCAAACGTTCTTTACCATTTGCTGTGTCAGTGTTGACGCACCACGATCTGCACCTTCAGAGATCGCGGCGCGAAGTTGCCCCATATCAAAACCCCAGTGCAGGCAAAAATTTGCGTCCTCAGCGGCGATCACAGAACGGACCGCCACGGGACTCATGGCGTCGATTGGAATCCAGTCGCGGCGAAGTCCCCCCAAACGAAGCCCCTCGCTAAGGACGTATGGTGTTGTCGGCGGAGGAATGACGGAAAACAGGCCAACGCTAATGACGATTGCTCCGGCAAATGAAAGCAAGGCGCGGGCCAAGATGCGCGTTGGCCGCACTCTTCGCACTGCTTTCCTTGGCGATTTCTTACTGCTCGCTGCTTTCTTTGCCATACGCCTCACGTCGCACGGCAGTTCGATCAGGGCAAGCGCGGCAATCTATTCTGCGGCAGTCTTATCGCTGGTGATCGTGCTGGCGCTAAGCTGCGACGCCCGCAATTTTTCAACTTTTTCGCGCTTTTTCGCAAAACGCCGTTTAAGCCGCATGACGCGCGCCTTTTGATACGCATTTAAGACCGGGTTCGACAGAATGTAAAAAGCGATTGCGGTCGCGAAGCCTGGCAAAATGCCGCCCACCAGGTAGGTCAGGAAAAAGGTGTCAAAGAAGCCGGCGAGATTGCCCCAGTTGGTTGGTTCAGCCGTGAACATAGCCATGAGGTTCTGCCAGAACTCCAGCGCGCCATCCGAAAATGCGGCCACAACTTCGGGCAGAGGAACCGGTTCGCGACCTCGAATCCAAGTTCCCAGTTCCATTGAAATGGCGGCAATAAATGGAAATGTGATCGGGTTGCCTACAAAAGTCGCCAGAAGCGCAGCCATCATGTTTCCGCGAATTACCCATGCGATTCCTGCCGCGACCAGAAAATGCAGGCCGAAAAACGGCGTAAAACAAGTAAAGACGCCAGCGCCAATTCCTCGTGCGATCTTGTGCGCCGGATCAGGCAGCCTCCGAACACGATGCACGACGTATTGCAGCGCGCGCGTCCACCCACCTTTCGGATAGAAGGCTTCAGCGAACGCACGGTAGTACGTCCTTGGTGTGCGCCGCTTAAAGACCACTTACTGACACCCGTCTGCTTCCCCTACGGTTTGCGTTCCAGATCACGATGCCGCCGCATCGCAGCAACATCACTATCAGCCTCCAATGCCAACATTACAGCATGAAGGTGTTCAGCATCGCGTAACTCCACGTCGATTATTAGGCGATAAAAGTCCGGTTTTCTGTCAATGAAGACTAAATCCGAAATATTTGCCTTCTGCTCGCCAATAAGTGTGCAGATTCGCCCAAGTACCCCGGAATCGTTCGAGATCGTCAGTTCAAGCCCGACACCGTGAACTGGCGGATACCTTCCTTCTTGCCAATGAAGATCAACCCAGCGATTCGACTCTTCTTCAAATTCGGCCAACGCCTCGCAATCAATGGCGTGAATCATGACGCCCTTGCCCCGATAACTAATGCCGACAATGCGCTCGCCGGGGACCGGCTGGCAGCAAAGTGCACGACGAAAAGTCTGACTTGGACGCAGCCCAACCACCGCACGGGCGGCGTCGATTTCGTCGCCGGTTTTCTGCGCAAGATCTGGATATACAGTTTCTATGACCTGACGTGCAGTCAATTCGGCGGAACCAATTCGAGCCAAAAGCGCCTTGCTATCGTTCAACCCAAGGTGCTTAGACGCAGTTGTCAGTGCCTTTTCAGTTGCTCGCTTGCCAACGTGTTCAAATGCAACCCGCACCAACTCGCGGCCAAGTTTGATGAACCGTTCGCGATCTTCTTCACGCAGCGAACGCCGGATTGCTGCCTTGGCGCGGCCAGTCGCGACAATATCTATCCATGTTGCCTGCGGTCGTTGACCCTCGGCGGTCATGATCTCAACTGACTGGCCGTTTTTTAGCCGCGTCCAAAGCGGGACGCGAATTGCATCGACCTTCGCGCCTACGCAGCTGTCACCGATCCGCGTATGTATGGCATAGGCAAAATCAAGCGGTGTCGCGCCGCGCGGCAATTTTACGACATCGCCTTTGGGCGTAAAACAAAACACCTGGTCGGCGTACATCTCCAACTTCACGGCTTCGAGGAATTCGTCGTGATCCTCCTCGGTGTCAAAGCGTTCCGTGAGCGTCGATATCCATTTTGCAGGGTCGACCGCGAAAGGGTTTTCCGCCCGAACGCCATCGCGATAAGACCAATGCGCAGCGACACCGGCTTCAGCGACTTCATGCATTTCGCGGGTTCTGATCTGCACCTCGACTCGTTTTCCGTCGCGACCTGAAACAGTCGTGTGGATCGACCGATAGCCATTGGACTTGGGCTGCGAGATATAGTCTTTGAAACGGCCCGGTACAGCACGCCATCGTTGATGAACGGCACCCAAAGCTGCGTAACAATCCGACTCGGTCGCAACGATTATGCGGAAACCGTAAATGTCCGAAAGACGCGAAAAGCCAATTTCCTTCTCCTGCATCTTGCGCCAGATCGAATAGGGCTTTTTTGCCCGACCAAGAAGTTCTGCGTTGATGCCAGCTTTTTCGAGTTCAAGCTCGATATCCGACGTGATCTTCTGGATTACGTCGCCGGTCTCGCGTTGCAGAGTAATGAAACGGCGAATGATCGAGTTTCGCCCCTCCGGATTCAGCACGCGAAACGCGAGGTCTTCCAATTCCTCCCGCATCCAGTGCATACCCATTCGACCGGCAAGTGGTGCATAAATATCCATCGTTTCGCGTGCCTTTTGGCCCTGCTTGTCGGCGCGCATCGAACGTATGGTCCGCATATTGTGAAGCCGGTCGGCTAGCTTGACCAAAATCACCCGCAAGTCCTTGGACATCGCGATAAAGAGCTTGCGAAAGTTTTCTGCTTGCTTTGTTTCCGAAGACGACAGCTGAAGGTTGGTCAATTTGGTAACGCCATCAACAAGCTCGGCAATTTCCTTGCCGAAACGCTTCTCAACTTCGGAGTAAGTGGACCGCGTGTCTTCTATCGTGTCGTGCAAAAGCGCGGTGATTATCGTCGCGTCGTCCAGTTGCTGTTCAGTTAGAATTGCAGCGACAGCGACCGGATGCGAAAAATAGTCCTCGCCAGAATGGCGAAGCTGACCTTCGTGCATTTCGCGCCCATATTCATAGGCGCACGAAATCGACTTGCTGTTGGACTTAGGGTTATAGTTCTGAACCAGCGCGATCAGGTCGTCGGAGTCGATCATTGGTCCACCCCATGGGACCGCGCCAGGTAGTCCTTATGGCTGCCGCTGGGCTTCCATCAGGGCGCGGAGCAATTTCTCTTCGCTAAGGTCGTCCTCGGCGGGCTTGTCGGTTTCGGCTCCCATAAGAAGCGCCATCGCGTCTTCTTCCGGCTCGTCCACCTCGATCTGCGTTTGGTGCGACTCGATCATTCGTTCGCGCAGATCATCTGAGGCCTGCGTTTCATCTGCGATCTCGCGCAGGCTAACAACGGGATTTTTATCGTTGTCCCGATCCACGCTCAGTGGTGAACCTTGCGAAATCTCGCGTGCTCGATGCGAAGCAAGCATCACCAGTTCAAATCGGTTCGGAACCTTGTCAACACAGTCTTCAACCGTCACGCGGGCCATGGTGGTCTCCGTCAGAAAGGGGATCAGGGCGCTTAATTATGACCTGATATGGCGAAAGACAAGCCGAATCTATCAATTTTTGACTGCAATATCGGGATTTTTTAGCAGTTTCGTTGCGTGTTATTCGCATGCACTTCAAGCGTGTTAACTTAGAATTCGGAAGTTTCGCGAATTCTTCGCCTGCGCTCAACCACTGGAATTTGCTGCTTATTTACGCAGCGGCAAGGAATAATTGGCCAAATAGATAGTTGCATTTGCATGTTTTTTCTAAATTATACTGCGCCAGCGACTGGACAAGATTCATCAAACTCACACTCACGGACTGAGTCCAGCGCTCAAAAATCGGGAAGGACAATTTATGTTCTATAAGGACGAACGGCTTGCGCTGTTCATTGACGGCGCGAACTTGTACGCCGCCGCTAAGGCTTTGGGGTTTGATATTGATTACAAACTCTTGCGCCAGGAATTCATGCGCCGCGGCAAAATGCTTCGCGCTTTCTATTACACGGCATTGCTGGAAAACGACGAGTACTCACCAATTCGGCCGTTGGTCGACTGGCTTCACTACAACGGGTTTTCGATGGTCACGAAAC
>JBPCWO010000383.1:0-5534 GCA_051009475.1 Boseongicola sp. | reverse complement strand
GTCCGGGGCGGACAAGGTTCATCTGGACGTTCAAGTCGACCGATTTACTAAGGACGGATCGCCCTTGATTTCCTTCCTGTCTCTTTGGGTTCTCGCGCGAATTGATGGGAAATGGGCAGCGCAGTTGCGGTCTTCGTTTGCACCGGATGCGCAGATTATTGAAGCCGAAGGCGACGCGTGACGATGCATTGTGCCGCAGACGACGCATTTCGCGCGGTGCTTGCCGCGCAGGTTCCAACCGAGTGCTTTCGGGACATCGCACCAACCTATCTGGAAGACCCGCGCGGCAACCTTAGCGGCACTGCTGGGTTGGTTCTTGCCCCACGAAACGTCGATGAAGTTTCAACTATCGTGCGTGCCTGCGCCGCAGCACACGTAGCCATTGTACCCTTTGGCGGTGGCACCGGACTGGTTGGTGGCCAGATCATGATCGACGGTCCCGCACCGGTCATCCTTTCCATTGAACGCATGAGGTCGATACGCGATGTCCTGCCAGAAGAAGCAGTGATCGTCGTCGAGGCTGGGGCGACCCTGGCGGATGTACAAGCAGCTGCTGCAAGTCACGATCTTCTGTTTCCGCTGTCTCTGGCCGCCGAGGGGACATGCCAGATCGGTGGCAATCTGGCCACCAACGCGGGCGGTGTGAACGTTCTGCGCTATGGCAGTGCACGCGACCTTTGCATAGGGATAGAAGCAGTGTTGCCCGACGGACAAATCTGGAACGGGCTGACCCGGCTGCGCAAGGACAACACCGGATTTGACCTGCGAAATCTTCTGATCGGATCGGAAGGCGCGTTGGGGGTGATCACTGCGGCCTCACTTAAACTGTTTCCGCGACCGGCCAGCAACAGCACGGCATTGCTGGCAGTAGAAAGCCCTGCTGCAGCATTGAAAATGCTGGCGCGCGCGCGAAAAAGCATGGGCGAAATGATTTCGGCCTTCGAGTTGATCCAGCGAACTGGCTTTGACTTTCTTGCCGAAACCATGCCGGATCTGCGCCTGCCATTTGATGAATCTCCAGATTGGATGGTTCTGATCGAGCTGGGGTTACCTAAGGGGCTGAACGGAGAAGAGGCGCTGACGGAGCTGTTTGCACATGGCCTGGAGGTGGAATGGGTCTATGACGGGCTGATCGCACAATCCGAAGGCCAGCGCGCAGATTTCTGGAATGCCCGAGAACACATTCCCGAAGCGAACCGTCTGATCGGCGCAGTTGCCAGCCATGACCTTTCGCTGCCGCTTGGTAATCTGCCAGCCTTCATTGATGCCGCCACATCCGGAATTGCAGATATCGGTCTATTGCGGATCAACTGCTTTGGTCATCTTGGGGATGGCAACCTGCATTTCAACGCCTTTCCCCCGGAGGGTGAAGATCGCGCTCCCTACATGCATTTGAAACCAAAGGTCGAACGTCTGGTGCATGACCTTGTTCACGCACATCAGGGTTCGTTTAGTGCGGAACACGGGATCGGACGAAACAAGGTATCTGATTTGGAGCGCTACACGGACCCGGCGAAATTCGCCGCATTGAAGGCGATAAAACATGCGCTCGATCCGAGGGGGATCATGAATCCGGGCGTCATCATAGCAGGTGACTAAGCCTCGCAAGTCAGAACGCCGCCTGGCTGACCTGAGGCCAGGTGGCGTAGTTTCGAACAGGACGCCATTCGATGCAGATTTTTTGATTGTCCATATTGACAATTAACGCATACCAGTTATTTGTCACATCTGACAATCAACGGTGACGTTATGCCCAGACCAAGTATTAAAGACCAGCGCAGCGAAGAAATCCTTGATGCATTTCTGACCTGCGTCGCGCGTTTTGGCCTTGAAGGCGCGACGCAGGAACGCATCGCGACCGAGGCGGGGGTCAAACGGACGTTGCTCCGGCACTACCTCGGTAATCGCGATCAGATGATCAGCGCGCTGACGGCGTATGTCGTTTCTGGATTTGCGCAGACTACAGACGCGCTTGCGCAAATGCTGGGACCGGACGGCGGCCTGATGCAACTGATCAACGTCCTTTTCGACCAGCGCGAGGCGAGCGATCCGCGCTTGATGCTCGCCTATCAGGCGATGGTTGCCTCTGTAGACAATTATCCAGGCATGCGTACTCCGTTACTGGAAAGTCTGGCGCGATTCCTGTCAGTCATCGAAACGACCGCGAAACGAAGCAACCCAACCCGTTCACCCAACGAAATCCGCGCAGTAGCGCACGGAATTTCGGCGGCCTATGTCAATCTCGACGCGCTCACCCCTCTCAACCCGCCCGCCGACTGGCACGCGGCTGCTAAGGCCGCCGCGATCCTGCTTGCAAACTCCCTGAAAGAGACAAAATGAACGACAACCGCCCACTCAACTACATCGCCTTTGCAGCCCTTATTGTCGCCACCTATCTTGGCTGGCAATGGCCCTGGGGATTGCTGTTCATCTATTGGGCCGTGCCGTCTTACATGACTGGCGAGGCGCATCTACTTGGACCAGTGGCTCGCCAACAGGAACCTGTCCTGTTCTGGGCCATCGTTACGCTCTGGACGCTGTTCGGCGTGATAATGGTGCTGGCCGATGTCGCCCCCGAATTCAGCGCAATCTACCTTGTTTGACCGGAGACACTGATGCCGCAACGCATGATGCACAAACTGCCGGTCGACGCCTATACCTCGAAAGAGTGGTTCGACCGCGAACAGGAACTGATTTTTTCGCGCACCTGGCGCTATGCCGGGTTCATGGAAGATATCTCCGAGCCCGGTCAATATATCTCGGTCCAGGCGGGGCTGAACAACATCTTCATCGTTATGGGGCGTGATCGCCGTCTGCGTGCGTTTCACAACATCTGCCGGCATCGCGGCACACAGTTGATCCGCGCTGTCGGCAAGACGCAAAAGGCGCTGACCTGCCCCTATCATGACTGGACCTACGATCTGGAGGGCAACTTGATTTCGATCCCCGACGAGGATCGTGAATTCGACGGGATCGACAAGTCGTGCCTAGGATTGAAGCCCGCGTCAGTGGACCTGTGGCGTGGCATGCTGTTCGTGCATCCTGACGCGCAAGCTGGGTCTATCATGGAATGGTTTGGCGAGATCGAACCGCAACTGGGTCCGCACAAGGTCGAAGAGCTTCCGGAATATCCGGAAGCCCGCACCAGCTACGAAATCAAAGCCAACTGGAAGATCGTCGTCGAGAATTACATCGACGTTTATCACCTAAGCCACCTGCATTCCGGCACACTTCACATGTATGACCATGCCAAAGCTGAATATGGTTTTGTCGGACCGCATTACGCGTTCTGGGAACCACCTTCGGACCAATACGGTGCAGATATCGCCGAGAACGCGCCGACACCATTGGTAATCCCCGTCGAACAGGCGGGCGCATGGGTGCCAATGCTGTTTCCCGGCATTGGTTTGGCCGAAAGCGAAAGCAACTGGGCGACCTTTATCATCACGCCGTTGGCGCCGGAATTGACACGCGTAGAAAACCGCGTGCGAGCTGCCAATGCGTCGAACTGGGAGTTCACCAAACAGGGCACGAAATCCTACGCCTTTTGGTGCGACAACTTTGGCGGCAAGTACGAAGTCGCCGACGACAATGCGGACGATCCGATGACAGGTGGCGATTTCACCGCCGAGGACATTTATGCCTGCGAACAGCAGCAAAAATCCCTGACCAGCCCGCATTTTGAGGTTGGTCCTGCGTCAAAAGGCGAAAGCCCAGTCACCGATCACCAGCAAATCGTGCTTGAGTGGATGGAGGACAGGACGTGAGCCGTGATTTTCACAAGCTTGTCGTGGCTGATACCCGTGAAGAGATCGGCGGTATGGCGAAATCGGTCATGTTTGATGTGCCACAACCATTGGCCAATATTTTTGAATGGCGTGCCGGTCAGCATCTGACACTCCGCTTCACAATTGACGGTGAAGAGGTGCGGCGATCCTATTCGATCTCATCTTCGCCTGTGTCCGGCGACCCGCTCCGGATTACCGTGAAGCGGGTAAAAAACGGATTGGTATCGAACCACATCAATGGCACCATTCAGGCCGGGGATGTGATCGACGTCATGCCGCCATTTGGCGGGTTTTGTCTCGACACGAGCGAGACCAAACGCCGGACGCATTACTTCTTCGGAGCTGGCAGTGGGATCACGCCCCTCCATGCGATGCTGCAATCGGTCATGGTCGCCGAGCCGCACTCTGTCGCGCATTTAGCCTATGGCAACAAAGACGCTGACAGCATCCTGTTGCGCGACGAATTTGAGACGCAGCTGGAACAGAATCCCGAGCGGCTGAGCGTCCAACACGTACTTTCCGTTCCGTCGATGTGGTCGGGTTTCTCGTACTGGCGCAAAGGGATCGTCGACAAAGCCGCGATCGAAGCTCTGATCGCCGAAAACCCACCCTATGCGCAGGACGCGCAGTATTACATTTGTGGCCCCGGCGGCATGAACAAGTCTGTGAAAGCCGCGCTTATGGCGCTGGATGTGCCGGCAAACCGCATCCACATGGAAAGCTACGGCGGGGCGGTTGAACTCGACGACAGCGTCAAAGGGATCGCCGCAACTGCAACTGTGCAACTGGGCGGCAGCATTCACTCCATTGCCATAGCCAAAGGGCAAACGGTGCTAGAAGCGGCTCGCGCCAGCGGTCTAACGCCTCCGTATTCTTGCCAGTCCGGGGTGTGCGGTGCCTGCCGCGCGCGAATGTCGAAGGGCGATGTCCATATGCGAGCCCGGATGGCACTGGAGGATGACGACATCGACCGGGGCGCAATTCTGACTTGCCAATCTGTAGCAACATCATCCGAAATCGCTCTCAACTACGACATCTGAAACCGCGAGAGCCGAAGCCGGCACCTTCTTTCTTGCGGCTATCGCCGAGAACCGGGCATTGGAATTGTTTCGACAAACGGCTGCTTTGTCCGCATAGCCTTCGTTGGAAGCCTATCTTTTGGTGCACTTGCAGCGAACGGCCGCTTCGTCCGCGAAGCGGTCATTAGTCGGCTGGGTTGGTGCTGCCTTGCAGCGAACGGCGGCTTCGTCCGCAGAGCGGTCGTTCAACCGGTCAGTGCGCGCCGCGACCCAGCGAATGACTGCTTTGAGCCCAGAGTGGACTGTCCAGCTTTTCATTCACCGACAATCTAGACTTGCAAAATCGACATATCTGGACCCTTGCCATAGACTTTGCATTCATTTGGAGGGGCTATGATAAGAATTCTGCAATTGTCTTTTTTGGCTCTCACCCTGCTAAAACCTGCTCACCGCATCGCTCAACCAGCGGAGATCATGATCGTGGCCCGTTTTGGAGATTGGGAGCAGGTCAGGGAACTGTTGGCATCGGGAGCTGAGCCAGACCCGAAGGGCATTGCAACACCTCTATACTTTGCGGCACAGGGCGGACACTTAGAGATCGCAGAGCTATTACTTGAGGGCGGAGCAGCCGCAAACGCCCAGTCAGATTTGGGTACGCCGCTGCACATTGCAGCTCGTCGAGGGCACATGGGCGTCGTGGCGGTTCTACTACAGCATGGCGCTGACC
>JBPCWO010000382.1:0-9015 GCA_051009475.1 Boseongicola sp. | reverse complement strand
GTTGTGATCTGGGCATTCCGTCCGGGCAGCAAGGCATCGCATCGTGATATTGCCGATATTCCATTTCGCAATGAACAATCCCCCGTCAACGACAGCGACGGAAAGTCCCGTAAGGATATATCGTGATGGCGAAAAAACCGCAGAGCGAAAAGAAAGAAATCGGAACCACGGGTCATTCCTGGGACGGAATCGAGGAATTGAACACGCCGCTTCCAAGCTGGTGGAAGTGGACATTCTACGCGACCATCGTCTGGGGTGTGATCTACACGATCGCATATCCGGCCTGGCCATTGATCGACCGCGCGACGGCGGGTGTGTTGGGGTACTCCACCCGTGCGGAGCTTGCTGAAAATTTGGCAGCTCATGAGGCGAAGAACGCGAACTTGGCGACGGCGCTCGCAGAAACTGACCTTACCGATCTGTCAAGCCAGCCAGAGCTTCAACACTACGCGGCCGCCCGTGGTGCGGCCGTGTTTCGGACGAACTGTTCACAGTGTCATGGTGCTGGCGCGGCCGGCGCTGAAGGATACCCAAACCTGCTGGATGATGCCTGGCTTTGGGGCGGCGACATCGAAAGCATCATGTTGACCATACGACATGGGGTTAGAAACGAGACTGATGATGATGCACGCTGGTCTGAAATGCCGGCTTTTTTCGATTTGCTGGAAACCGACGAAATCGAAGCCGTAGTTGGTTATGTCCTGTCTCTTAGCGGGCCCGCACCCGAAAACGCCGATATCGCAGCCGGCGCCCTGTTATTTGCTGACAATTGCGCAGCCTGCCACGGCGACACTGGCTTAGGCGATGAAGAAGTCGGAGCGCCAAATATTGCCGATGCTATCTGGCTCTATGGCGGCGACGCCGATTCCGTCACACATTCTGTCGAAAGTGCCCGTTTTGGTGTTATGCCAGGCTGGGGCACGAGATTGAGTGATGCCGACATCAACGCGGTCGCGGCCTATGTCCATGGACTTGGCGGCGGCGAATGAATTCCACAGAGACGCCATCACTTTATGCTCCTCACGAACCTGTTTTCCCGCGCCGAGTATCGGGGACATTTCGCCGCCTGAAGTGGTGGATCATGGGCGTAACGCTGGCGATCTATTACCTGACGCCATGGATCAGGTGGGATCGCGGGCCAGAGTTGCCTGATCAGGCGGTTCTGGTCGACCTCGCGCATCGCCGGTTTTATTTTTTCTGGATCGAGATCTGGCCACACGAATTCTATTTCGTGGCCGGGTTATTGATAATGGCCGGCATCGGTTTGTTTGTTTTTACGTCGGCCTTTGGCCGAGTCTGGTGCGGTTATTCGTGCCCGCAAACAGTGTGGACCGACCTGTTTATTCTGGTTGAAAGGTGGATCGAAGGCGACCGAAACGCCCGGGTAAGATTGTGGAATGCACCATGGTCAGCGCGAAAATGGAGACTTCGCATCTCCAAATGGTTGGTCTGGCTGGTGATCGCTGCCGCAACAGGCGGTGCTTGGGTGTTTTACTTTACTGACGCGCCTGCCCTTGCACTCGATCTTTTAAAATTTCAAGCGCATCCGGTCGCCTATTCGACCATCGCAGTTCTGACGGCGACGACATTTGTCTTTGGCGGTTTCATGCGGGAACAGGTGTGTATCTATATGTGCCCCTGGCCGCGGATCCAGGCGGCAATGATGGACGACATGTCGCTGACTGTTGCTTATCGCGATTGGCGCGGAGAACCGCGAGGAAAGCATCGAAAAGCCGAGGGTGCCGACAAACTTGGCGATTGCATCGATTGTTCTGCTTGTGTGGCGGTCTGCCCCATGGGGATCGACATCCGCGACGGCCAGCAGCTTGAGTGCATCACCTGCGCGCTGTGCATCGACGCCTGCGACGACGTCATGACTCGCGTCGGGAAGCCGCGCGGATTGATCGACTATATGGCCTTGGCGGATGAACCCGCGGAGCGCGCTGGTGCTGCGCCACGCACTCTGCTGCCTCATGTTTTCCGGCTTCGCACAATGCTTTATTTCGGCCTTTGGGGTCTTGTAGGGTTGGGACTGGTGGCCGCGCTTTTCATGCGTTCGGAAATCGGGATGAGCGTTGCAGCAGTCCGTAACCCGACATTTGTGACGCTTGCTGATGGTTCGGTCCGCAACACCTACGAAGTCCGCCTTCGGAACCAGACCGGTGCAGCCACTGAGTTCTCCATGTCTTTGGACGGTGCAGGAGCACTGTTGCTGTCGATCGAAGGCGAAGAAGACGGTGACACGGCGATATCTGCACCAATCGACAGTCAAATACTTGCGCGCGTATATGTAACTGCGCCGGTGGGCAGCCCTGAAGCAGAACTGAAAGAAACGAGTTTTCGGATATGGGTGTCCACGACTGACGACCAGGCGCGAGCGCGACGCGATACTACATTTCATGGAAAGGCCGCAAAATGACGCGTGAAATCAAAGGTTGGCACGTGCTTGCAGGTTTCCTGGCCGCTTTCGGGTTGATCATCGCGGTCAATTTCACCTTGGCATTCAACGCTATCGCGACGTTCCCAGGGCTGGAAACAAAGAACTCTTATGTGACCAGCCAGAGTTTCGAAGCGGATCGCGCAGCCCAGAAGGCCCTGGATTGGACGTTAGATGCTTCCGTGGACGGATCAGCACTGAAGCTTTCGTTCAGCGACAAATCGGGGCCTGTAAGGCCCGAGATCTCGCAGGCCATATTGGGTCGTGCGACGCATACCGGCGAAGATCAAACTCCAGTATTTGAGTTTGACGGTAAGACGTTTTCTGCGCCGGTCGCGCTAGTGCCCGGGAACTGGAACCTAAGACTAGTGGCACGCGCTGACAACGGCGCGACGTTCCGGCGGCGGATCGTGCTGAAAGTGGTTGAATGAACACGCTGGTCGCCTGTCCGGGCTGCGTCGGCACGCCCAGCGACGCCATAACGGCCAGTAGTCATCGTGGATTGATGCTTTCGGTGCCCGACTTGCGTTGTGCCGGTTGTATTTCAACGGTTGAGCGAACACTGAGCGCCCTGCCGGGGGTGACTGGAGCAAGAGTTAATCTGACCCGGAAACAAGTCCAGATTAATGGCGTGATCGATCCGGATGATGCGGTTTTCGCGCTGAAGTCCGCAGGATACGCGGCGCGCGAGCTTGACCCAGAGTTGATCGGCGCGTCAGACGCAGATCCTATTGGTCGCGATCTTCTTATGTGCCTCGCCGTCGCCGGATTCGCGATGATGAATGTCATGCTTTTAAGCGTCGCGGTCTGGTCGGGCGCTGCAGACGCCACGCGAACATTATTTCACTGGGTTTCCGCATCAATCGCGATTCCGGCTGTCGCATTTTCTGCCCGACCGTTCTTTGTTTCTGCGTGGTCTGCATTATCGGCGCGGCGATTGAACATGGACGTGCCTATCGCGGTGGCGATTGCAATTGCATGCGCGATGTCAGTTTATGAGACCGCTTATGGCGGACATCACGCATGGTTTGATGCGGCACTAGCCCTGACTTTCTTTCTGCTGATTGGGCGGTACCTCGATCACCTGACCCGCAAGGCCGCGCGATCGGCCGCGGCCGAACTCACTGCATTGGAAAACACCCGCGTTACACGGGTTTCTGAACATGGTCGGGATTTGGTGCGACCCGCGGAGTTGCGGGTTGGTGATTGCATTCAACTCGTGGCCGGAGATCAGATGTCAGTCGACGCCTGGCTTCGCGAAGGACGAGCGCTGGTCGACCGGTCACTGATTACAGGCGAAAGCGATCCGGTATCAGTCAGCCCGGGCGACCCGCTTACAGCAGGCGAAACCATCCTTGACGGACAGTTGATCGCCGAAGTTTCCACGGTGGGCGAAGATACGACTTTGCGCCAGTTCGCTGCGCTGGTTGAATTAGCTGAAAGCGCGAAGAACCGTTATACGGCTTTGGCTGACAGGGCTGCACGAATTTATGCCCCGGCCGTGCACTTACTGGCATTATTCGCTTTCGTTGGCTGGATCGTTGCGACCGGTGACGCGCGATTATCATTGAATATCGCGGTCGCGGTTTTGATCATCACGTGTCCATGTGCATTGGGCCTTGCGGTGCCCGCGGTATCGACAACGGCAGCGGGGCGGTTGTTCAGGGATGGATTTCTGGTGCGCCATTCGACAGCTTTGGAACGCTTGGGCGAGATTGACACCGTGGTTTTTGACAAGACTGGAACACTTACCACCAGCGCCGAGATTTCCGGACTGGATGACCTTGATGCCATGGAAAGAGGTGTGCTCTCGGGTCTAGCTCGTGCGTCGGCGCATCCGGTTTCACAAGCAATTGCGGTGGCGTTAAAAGGCGAACCCAATTTGAAAATTGATAACGTGCGCGAATATGCAGGAAAGGGTATCTCGGGTGAAATCAACGGTCAAAAGGTGTTGCTTGGGTCGCCGGATTGGGTCGGCGGCGGCGTGACAGGTACGGCATTTCGAATTGGCGATGGCAAAACTCATTCCATTGAGCGGCAGGAACTTCTTCGAACAGGAGCAATTTCGGCCGTAGACGAGTTTCGAGATTTAGGCTTCGCTGTCCACATGATTAGCGGCGACCATGAAGCCGCTGTAAACAAAGTCGCCACCGACATTAGGATCAAAGAGGTTGCTGCCAACTTGCGCCCTGAAGAAAAAATTAGCTATTTGCAGCGTCTTGAACGCGAAGGGGGATGCGTTTTGATGGTTGGAGACGGGCTTAACGATACAGGTGCGCTTGCAACCGCGCATGCTTCGATCGCGCCAGCTAGTGCCCTGAATGCTTCACGCGCCGCATCTGACATCGTGTTGCTGCACGAAAGTCTGGAACGATTGCCAGCTGCAGTTCGTGTGGCCAGGTCGGCACGTCGCAGAGTCCGGGAAAATTTTGCCATTGCCGCGACCTACAATCTGATCGCGGTGCCACTCGCGCTGGCTGGATTTGCTACGCCATTGATCGCCGCACTGGCAATGTCGACGTCGTCAATCACCGTTGTACTTAACTCGTTAAGGGTGCGGTGGTCATGAACGTTTTGGCAATACTCGTACCAGTTTCATTGATACTTGGCGCACTGGGCTTAGCGGCCTTCATCTGGACAATCCGCTCAAACCAGTTTGAAGACCTTGAAGGCGACGCCTGGCGAATACTGCAAGACGATGAAGATCTGCCGCCTGAATAATCGTTGGGACGATTACGCGGCTGAGAGGAAGTTGTCGATTTTGGAAGATAATTCATCCCAGTTGGTAAATTCGTGCGCACCAGCGTTTGGATCAAAGTCACGCCCACGTAATACAACGTGGCGCACGATCTGTGATGCGAAGTAGTCGTATTTTTCTGTACGGATTGCCCCGGCGACAAGCATTTCGTCATCCGGATCAAATCCGGCTCGCATTTTCATTTCGACAAGGTATTCATTTGCTTCTTCCAGCCCCTCTGGAAACGCCGCGCTCAGGCTAATCGAAAGCAACAGAGTTCGCCGTTTCGCAAGTTCGTCATGATGCGCGGACAAGACCACTTCAAACGGCAATGGGTGCCGTCTTTCGTGCACCGGAGCGGCGAGGATAACGCTATCAATTCCCTCAAATTCCACGTCTGAAACTTTGTCCTGGGAGTTGATTGCTCGAACCTCGTGGCCAGCGTCGCGCACCTGGTTCTCAGCGAATTTCGCGATTTTACCGGTCTGGCCTTCGATCGTGGCGTATATGATCAGAACATTCATTTCGGGCTCCATTTTTTTTTCGGTCAATCGCGATATTCGACCTCTGTTCGTTTCGGCATTGGCAAATCTCGGCGCAATTCTAACTGTTAGAAAATACAGAGGCTGCGAAGCAATTCAGGTGTCCCTTGGCATTGAATTTTTTCAAATCTAGTCCGCTCTGGGGTCACCAGCCTTGCTCTAGATCAAACTGGGGTCGCTACAAGCACTCAGTATTGAATTCGGCATTTAATATCAGTGCGTTGAACGGTTTTTCGAGTTACTCTTCGCGGAAAGCTCGGTTGAAATAAGCTGTTAGCGGTTGGGTCAGATAACTTAGCGGCGTGCGATCTTCGGTTTTCAGAAAAGCCTCGACCGGCATCCCGGGCAAAAGTGTAATTCCAACCATTTCGAACTGTTCTGAATTGTCCGGCTGCAATATTGCCTCGTAATATGTCGCTCCGGTGGACTGGTCGATTTCGGCGTCCGCTGATACCCGGGATACAAACCCGGGAACTTCCGGTGTTGTTCGACGATTGAAGGTCGTGAACATCAACGACACGCCCTGACCGACATAAACCTGATCCACGTCGATCGGACTGATCCGGGCGGAAACCAGAAGCGGTTGATCGCCCGGAACAAGATACATCATTGGTTCGGCCG
The DNA here is from genome assembly GCA_051009475.1 of Boseongicola sp. GTDB lineage: Bacteria > Pseudomonadota > Alphaproteobacteria > Rhodobacterales > Rhodobacteraceae > CAXMNX01. The sequence continues at coordinate 2,678 of JBPCWO010000382.1, read as the reverse complement.
GCTGCACGACACCCTGAACCGCAAATACGCGCGATCCGAAGACCGTTCCGGCAAGGGGCGCACGAACATCCAGACGTACGAGTTGCTCGGACAGGCTCAACCGCCGTTCCTGTAATTCAATTTCGGAAAACTGGATATCGCGCAATCTTGAGATGGCCTCTTCTCTGCGTGTATCGCCCAATTTCAGCATTTCAATCTTGAGCGCCGATATGCGCGCTCGGGCCTCGGCAATTGTCGAAATGAGTTTGCCAATCTCGCCCTGCAGGCGTGCCTCGGCCCGTTGCAATTCCAAAAGCCGAGTTGACTGAACCAAACCGCGTTCAAAAAGGCTTTGGACGTCGGACAGTTCTTTTTCTATCAGATCCAGCTGTCGACGCAGTGCCGTATGTTGCGTTTCTGCGCCTTCAATTTGGCGTTCGATCTGGTTTTGTTGTTCGCCCAGCTGCAAAAGTTCCTGACCAAGTGATTTTTTTCGGGCGCGGTAAAGGTTCCTTTGACCTTCAATCTGATCCTGGATCATGTCGATTCCAATCAGCGTGAGCTCCGGCACGTCGCTGAAATCCAGTTCCGCCATATCGCGCTCCGCGACAAGTCGGGATCGGCGTGCGAAAATCTCGGCCAGTTGTCGTTCGACGACGGCCAGTTCGGACTTCAGGAATGTACCGTCAAAACGGATAAGCACGTCTCCGGCGACGACGCTGTCGCCGTCGCGGGCAAGAATCTCGCCCACGACGCCACCATCCGGATGCTGAACAACTTGCCGTTCGCTTTCAACTTGCACATTTCCGGTGGCAACTACCGCGCCCGCAATCTCTGTACTCACGCTCCAGAGTCCTAGGCCGCCAACCAACAGCAGTATCGCCAAAAGGCCGATCATGATTGGCAGTTGCGCGCTCCAACGCGTCGCCTGCCCATTCATGCGACCGACCCGCTTTTGATAATGCGCTGGATGTCGCCGGCGTTTTTCATAAATGACCGGATGATATCGTCACGCGGGCCATAAGCCGCGACTTTGCCGCCTTCGAGCACCACCAACCTGTCGCAGGCCGAAATCGCAGTCGGGCGGTGCGTCATTATCAATACGCCCTTGCCTTCGGCCTTCATCGCCAAAACGACCGCGGTCAAAGCTTGGGAGCCTTCATTATCGAGTGCAGAATTGGGTTCGTCGAGAACCAGCAAGACTGGGTCGTTATAAAGCGCGCGTGCCAATGCCAGACGCTGTTTCTGACCGCCGGAAAGCAGCACAATCGAGCCGCCGATGACCGTGTCATACCCGTCCGGAAGTCTAAGGATGGTGTCGTGAAGTTGCGCCTTTTTGGCTGCGTTCACGACCCTATTGGCGTCGGGGTCGCGGTCTAACTGAGCGATATTTTCCGAAACGGTGCCATCAAATAGCTGTATGTCCTGCGGCAGGTATCCTATGTGATGCCCAAGCTGCGCGCGGTCATATTGGTCTAGCGTCGCCCCGGCCAGCCGAATTTCGCCCCCGGTCGGACTGATAAGACCGACAATGGCGCGAGCGAGCGTTGTCTTGCCGGAACCGCTTCGGCCGATAACCCCCACCGCCTCGCCTGGATTCAGATCGATCGATACTTGCTTTAAGATCGGCGGCTCGCCCGGGCGGGCACCAACTGACAGTGAAACTATGTCGAGACTTGCCCGCGGTGGCGGCAGTTCGGTTCGTACCTCGCGGTCATCCAATTCAGCGATCAAGTCTTGGATGCCAGCCCATCCAGTTCGCCCACGCTGCACGATCTGCCATTGCGAGATGCTTTGCTCAACCGGTGCAAGTGCTCTGCCAAGCAAGATGGACGCCGCAATCATTGCGCCCGCAGTAATTTCGGTCTGAAGTACAAGCCACGCGCCCACTGCCAGAACTGCTGACTGTAGGAAGAGGCGGAACGCCTTGGTGAATGACCCAAAGGACCGAGTCCAGTCATTTACCCGAAGCGAAAGCTCGACCGCTTTGTCCTGGGCATTGACCCAACGGATTGACGCTGCGCGTGCCATGCCCTGTGCCCAAATTAATTCGCCACCTTCCTCGGCTTGCTGCGAAAACCGGTGGGCAACGGCACTTAGACGAAGGCTTTCGGAGGTTTTCTTCGAGGTCAGTGCCTGGTTGAGGATTGCAATAGCAACGAGGATCGCACCGCCGATCAATGCCAACCATCCAAGAAGCGGATGAAAGATAAAGATCGCGGCGAGAAAAAGTGGCGTCCAAGGCACATCAAAAAGCGCCAAAGTGACCGGCGAGGACAGTAATCCCCGCACCGCATCCAGGTCCTGCAATGAGCCCGATTGAGCTCCGCGCCGCAACGCCGCGCGTTGCAGAACCGAGCTGAACACCGGTTCGTTCAAGTACGACTGAAGTCGCGCGCCTGCTCGCGCCATCACCCGTCCTCGGGCGTACTCCAAAAGCCAAAAGAGAAAGTACAAGAGTGCGACGAGCGAAAAGAGGGCGACCAATGTTTCTTCAGACCGCGATCCAAGTACCCGATCATAGACCTGAAGCATAAAAAGCGGCCCAGTCAGCATCAGTAAATTGGTGAAGATGCTGAATATGAATGCCGAGAAAACCAGGCCACGTAGCCCGGGGAATTCAATCACCCTTGTCAAAACCGGATCGCAATCTTTGCCAACGCCACACGAACGTCGGCTGTCTTAATGCCGGCTCACCG
>JBPCWO010000381.1:0-2909 GCA_051009475.1 Boseongicola sp. | reverse complement strand
TGATGAGACTGCACGCTAACTGTTGTGCTGCGCATGAGGCGCGCATCACAGATTTGACGGAGCAGCGCGAGTACATTGAATTCCGGAAAGAACTTTTGGCGCTTGAACAAAAATAGGCCGCCGTCGGTGAAAGGCACCAACAGCGGCCGCAAATTTGTTTTGGTCTTTAGCCAGCCACTATTAAGCCCGCCGATTCGGCCGCCGCTAGTTCCTCAATATCCACGCCACCGTCATCGTTGACATCAATTTCTGAGAATAATTCGTCGGTGATATTTGGAAAAACGGTCAGTAGTTCCTCAATAGAATACATCCCGTCGCCATTCGCATCTTCAACTGCCGTTTGCGCCCAGACTGCATTGGCAAATGCCAAAGAAGCGATAGTCAGTACAAGAAATCTCATTTTTTTTCCTCCGGTTAATAGGCGCGGGCCCGCAACCTGTTTTCGAAGCTTCGAAGACACACTGCTGACTGCTGGCTTAATGAATCAACTATTGAACCGCAGGTATGAAAAAGTCGGCTTCGGATCGCCCAAACAGCCATCACTGAGAAGCGAATCCATGCAAATGGATGGCAACATTCCGCAAATAGGCCAAGCGCCGCTTGTCCAATTCAGGCCTTTGGCGATGGCTTGCCTAAATGTTTGCGCAACCGTGACGGAGTCGATTTCTTTTTGCCCTTGAAGGGATTCTTCTCCGGCCGACTCCGGAAATGCAGCCGGATAGGTGTTCCAGGCATGTCAAAATCTGCTCGCAAGCCATTGATTAAATATCGTTTATATGCATCTGTCATCTTTTCCGAATTCGAGCACATGATGGCAAAACCCGGTGGTCGTGTTTTTGCTTGGGTGGCATACCTAAGCTTGATTCGGCGCCCAGAGGGTGCAGGCGGCGGATGCGCTTCTATCATTCCAGTCAGCCAACGATTAAGCGCGGCGGTCCCCACACGCCTGTTCCACACGTCATGTGATTTGATCACGGCTTCGCGTAGTCGGTCGAGCCCGCGCCCAGTTTTTGCACTTACCGTGACCAGCGGTGCTCCGCGCAGCTGAGGCAGAAGCCGCTCGAACGATTCCCGCAGATCACGAAGCTTCTCTTGCTTGTTCGCCTCTGCGTCCCATTTGTTGACCGCTACGACGACCGACCGGCCCTCGCGTTCAGCCAGGTCAGCAATGCGAAGATCCTGGCTTTCGAACGGTATGGCGGCGTCAAGAAGCACAATAACGACCTCGGCAAATTTTACGGCGCGCAGTCCGTCCGCAACGGAAAGCTTCTCGAGCTTCTCCTGCACCTTTGCCTTCTTTCGCATGCCTGCTGTGTCAAATATTCGAACAGGCAATCCATCCCAATCAAATGGAACTGAAATTGAATCGCGCGTAATTCCGGCTTCTGGTCCGGTCAGCAACCGGTCTTCACCAAGTAAGTTGTTGATCAATGTCGATTTGCCCGCATTCGGACGTCCGACAACGGCAATCTGAAGCGGGCGTTCGCTGGACGGTTGATAACTTTCCCGGTCATCAATTCCATTCTCTTCCACATCCACGTCAATTGCCGGCGCGGCATCCGCAGCTATTGCAGTCTTTTTTTCTGCAATCTCGACAAATGGTCTAATTGCGTCCAGCAGTTCGCCCATGCCCTCGCCATGTTCTGCGGATAGCCGAAGCGGTTCTCCCAGACCGAGCGAATAGGCTTCTAGCAATCCCGATTCACCGGCCCTACCCTCTGCTTTGTTCGCGGCAAGAATTACATTCGCGGATTTCTTGCGCAGAATTTCTGCAAACACTTCATCTGAAGGCAATACACCAGCGCGCGCGTCTAATATGAATAAGCAAGCATCTGCCATTTCAACGGCACGCTCTGTCAGCTTGCGCATACGACCAGGCAGGCTTTCATCGGATGCTTCTTCCAGCCCAGCCGTGTCTATGACCGTGAATTTCAGGTCGCCCAGGCGCGCACTTCCTTCGCGGAGGTCGCGCGTAACGCCGGGCTGGTCATCAACCAATGCCAACCGCCTTCCAACCAAACGATTGAAAAGCGTTGATTTGCCAACATTTGGGCGACCAACTAGGGCCAGCGTGAACGACATAAGAGATACCATGACTGTGGATCAGGGCGCGCTCTTACACCAGCTCGGTGTCAGCGAAAAGCGTGAAGCTGACCGTTTCCGGTAACGACGAAAAGAGTTCCAGCTGCCACAACAGGATTTCGTGCAGCCCCATCCGGCAATTCAGTTGCCCCAATCGGGGCTCCGGTCTCGGCATCAAATTCTCGCAAAACACCATCATCCGAGGTCAGTATCAGACGTCCACCCGCCAAAACCGGGCCGTGGTGGGAGAAGGTTGACTTTCGACGACTTATCCGTTCGCGCCGGAAAAATGGAAGCTCTCTAATCCAGATCGTCTGGCCTGTCGCAGCGTCCAAACGAGCCAGTCGGTTTTCATCCGTCACAAAAAACAGCGATCCACCCGCCAGCCAGAGCGCGTTTATTGCGCCCTCTTTTGCCGTCCAGACAGTTTGCCCGGTTGCACTGTCAAATGCTGCCGTGCGACCGGCATGGCTTCCCGCATAGATACGTTGACTGTCAGCCACAGGATTACCGGAAAGATCTGAGATGCGTGAAAAGCTTCGTTCAGGTCGATTTCCAGCAACACTGGCGATCCAGGCCGGCGAACCCACATTCGCAACTGCGGCTAGCATCTGACCAGATGAAAATGGAAAAACCACAAGCGGCCCAGCGACAACTGGCGCCGGTCCACCGACAATTCCACTTTGCGACGGCGCACCAAGCACTTGCCAAAGGACGCGGCCATTTTGTGCGTCTATGGCCCAACCAGTTGCATTACGTGTAACAACATAAACAACGCCGTTCACCACAGTTGGAGCGCCGGTGGCTGCAGAATCGAAGTCCTGTAT
>JBPCWO010000380.1:0-4942 GCA_051009475.1 Boseongicola sp. | reverse complement strand
TTGTAATGGACGGTTGGAAGAACAGGGATCGGCTCTTTGGTAAGATCGACACCCGCAAATATGCGCGCGGATTCGGTAATACCTGGCAGACGCTCGGCCAACGTCTCCGGTGGCAGGTGGTTCAGGTGGAGGTGAATGTGATCGCTATCGGCACCTACACCGCGCCCTTCACGGATTTCTAATGTCATACAGCGACTGACAACGTCGCGGCTGGCAAGGTCCTTGTAGGTGGGCGCATAGCGTTCCATGAATCGCTCGCCTTCGGAGTTCGTAAGATACCCGCCTTCGCCACGTGCTCCTTCAGTAATGAGCACACCAGCTCCGTAAATCCCGGTCGGGTGGAACTGGACGAATTCCATATCCTGAAGCGGCAGGCCCTGGCGCGCCACCATCCCGCTCCCGTCACCGGTGCAGGTGTGCGCGGATGTCGCGCTGAAATAGGCGCGACCGTATCCGCCGGTCGCCAGCACTGTCATTTTGGCGTTGAATACATGGATCGTGCCGTCTTCGAGGTTCCATGCCACAACACCCTGACAAGTGCCATCGTCGGCCATGATCAGGTCTATGGCGAAGTATTCTATATAGAATTCAGCGTTGTTTTTCAGGCTTTGCCCATAAAGAGTGTGCAGAATTGCATGACCTGTGCGATCGGCGGCAGCGCAAGTTCGCTGCACTGGCGGGCCTTCACCGAATTCAGTTGTGTGACCGCCAAATGGCCGCTGATAAATCTTACCTGCCTCGGTCCGCGAGAAAGGCACGCCGTAGTGTTCGAGTTCATAGACTGCCGCAGGAGCTTCGCGAGCTAGATACTCCATGGCGTCGGTGTCACCCAGCCAGTCAGACCCCTTGACGGTGTCATACAAGTGCCACTGCCAGTGATCGGGACCCATATTGCCAAGGCTGGCGGCAATCCCGCCCTGCGCTGCCACGGTATGTGAACGCGTTGGGAAAACCTTGGTAATGCATGCCGTACGCAGACCCTGTTCGGCCATGCCAAGAGTTGCGCGCAGACCCGAGCCGCCGGCACCCACAACAATGCAATCGTATTCGTGTGTTTCGTATTCGTATGCAGCCATTTGGGTTCCTTAAAGCGCGATCTTTGCAATTGCGAATAGCCCAGTGGCCGCGGCACCGTAGGAAAAACAGATCGTCAGAAGGATCAGGATTTTTCGAGCCAGGCCATGGACATAGTCCTCAATTACCGCCTGCACACCGCCTTTGAAGTGCATAAACCCGACGACTATCGTCAGCGCTGTTATTACCGCGGGAAACGGCTTGCCGTAGAATGCAATGACATCGGCATGTGGTCTTCCGAGCATCGGGCCGAATGTGAATATGAAAAGCGGAATCAGAATTAGCAGGGCAACTGACGACTTGGTCATGGCCCAATGATGTTCAGTGCCTTCTCGCGCCGAGCCCATACCGACGGCACGCTTTAGATCGGTTAGATAAGCCATGCGCCGCCTCCTCAGATCATAACCAGTGTTAGAATTGTCATCACAACCGATCCGACAATAATTGCGATGCCAATCCGCTCGGCCATCTCGACTTCAAGCCCGCGGCCGGTGTCCCAGTAAAGGTGCCTGAGCCCGGCGAAACCGTGGTACCAGAGCGCCCATAGCGACAGAGTCATTACCAAATCGCCAAGCCACGAGGTGATTACACCATCAGCAAATGCGAAATATTCGGCCGAGGTTGCCGCGGCCAAGAACCACCAAACCACCAGTAGCGCGCCCACCACCAAAGCGTTGCCCGTAATGCGGGTCAAAATTGAAGTCATGGAAGTGAGTTGCGGTCGATAAATCGTCAGATGCGGCGACAGAGGGCGGTCACCCCGGTTAAAGTCAGCCATGATCGGCTCCTTTCAGAGACGCCTTTTGAGTTTGATATCAAACTCATCAATAAAGTCACAGGTGCGAAGCGCTGCAAAACGCAGTTTTATTGCTTTTTCTCAATTGGATTTCAATTCCGTGAATGCGGGTAAATTTACCAAAACAATCGAGAACTGCGTGGGAGGTATGGGAATGCTATTTCAGCTCCTCCAAAACGCCGGAGACATTGGTGTTGTAGTTAAATTCGATCATTCGCGGCTCACCATCAACGACGACCGCAATTAGCAAAAGTGCAATGGGCGCAGCAAATCCGCGTGGGAAATAAAGAACCAAATCCTGGTGAAACCCTGGCGATTCTCGACGCTGAAGCACGGTCACACACCGATCAAAACCGCCAGGAAGTGCGTTCTTCAAAGCACCAAAAAGGCTGTCGGGGTCTTTCTGAAGATCCGGGAAATATGGGCCAGCTACAACTGCAAATTTCTCGTAGTTGGATGCCAGAAATGCTGTCTTGGCTTCTTCAAACAGAAGGATATCGGCACCGGTGGAATTGTCGCATACGGCAGCGACAGATGAATTGGCCGCTAAACAGAGGGCGGACGCCAGAAGAGATTTTTTCATATAGGCATCAAAGCCCATAGATCGAGATCTAGCAATACGCCAGGAACGTAGCTGTCAGTGTCGTCTTTCAATATAAAGGGATCCACTTTCACGTTGTGGGCCACCAGGCGCAGGCGGATTGCACCCACACCCGGGGAAGAAGTTTCGGCCTTGTCCAGAACTTCGGACCAGGCGGCAATCGTGTCGCCTGCAAAGCAAGGGCCAGCGTGGCTTCCGGCATTGAGTGCGACAATCATCTGTGCGTTTGCAAGGCCGTTAAATGACAAAGCGCGGGCCAGCGATATGACGTGGCCGCCGTAGATCAGGCGCTTGCCATCTTCGCGATTGGTGGCGTCGAAGTGAACTTTGGCCGTGTTCTGCCAAAGTCTGGTCGCAAGCATATGTTCCGCTTCTTCGACTGTGACGCGATCGACATGATCAATTTTCTCGCCAATCTCGTAGTCGCTCCATCGATGCGGCTCGCCGGCAAGTGCAAATACATAGTTCGAAAAATCGAGACCATCAGGCACAACAAGGGCGTCCGCTGATACAGATTCGGACAGCTTTGGGATGACTGGCTTCGTGGCCTGGGTTGATTGCTCGCGCCTTCGAATCATCGCCCAACGAACGTATTCCAAAACAGCTTCGCCAGCTTCGTTGCGACCGGTCGTACGCACCCAGACAACACCGGATTTTCCGCTGGAATTTTCTTTCAATCCAATGACTTCCGAAGTTGAGGTCAGTGTCACTCCCGCCCGAACTGGTCTAAGCCATCTGCCTTCCGCGTAACCAAGGTTTGCAACCGCATTCAGTGAAATATCAGGCACTGTTTTGCCAAAAATCGTGTGAAAAAGGATCAGGTCATCAAGCGGTGCGGCTTCGAGTCCGCAGCTTTGCGCAAACGCGTCAGACGAGAATATCGCGTGCCGCGCAGGATACAGCGCGTGATACATCGCACGTTCGCCGCCCGATATTGTTCGCGGCACAGCGTGGACGATAGTTTCGTCGACCCTGTAGTCTTCGAAATAGCGTCCGGGATTGGTTTTCATTGAGTTACCCACCGAATGGGAAGTAACCAAGCCAGGTGTGAACTCCGGCGATGGCTGCAAAAATCACCAAGGTAATAATTCCGAGCTTAATGTCGCCCGCCGCTGTTCCGGGTTCCGAAGGCGTGTAGTTGGGCTCTGACGTATTGATCAGCGGCATTTCAGCAAGTGCCCAAATCAGCATCCAACCAAACAAAACAACCGACGCAAGATCGCCATTTGCCAACAAGTGCGCCACCGCCCAAACCGCAGCGCCGGTGAGCATTGGATGACGAAGCGCGCCGCGAAACCGGCTTTTTGAATTGCCAAGCCCGAATAGTGCGACCGCAACAAGCATCAAAATGTTGTTTAAGTGGTGGAGGAACGTTGGTGGCTCGTAGACCACGACGAATGGCGCAGCGCGGTAGCCTATGACGATAAGAACCAGGGCGAAGAGTATCGCGACAGCGAATACTCCTTTCGAAGCATCTCCCAAGCGATCCTGCAGCGCTGCACGCGGACCGGGTGCAACCCGCTTGAATATGTGTGCCAGCGTCCACAGGACAAGACCAAACACCAGGGTAATCATGCTGCCTCTCTTTCGGCGATTGCATCAGCCTTGGCTAATAGGGACATCGCTGATTCTGCGTGCAAATTCTCGACAATCCTCCCGTCGAGAACTGCGACACCCTCTCCGCGCGCCGACGCATCTTTGAAAGCAGCTATCTGACGCTGAGCCAAATCTATCTGGTCGGGTGTAGGCGCAAATACTTGGTTGGCGGTGGATATCTGTGACGGATGGATCAACGTCTTGCCGTCCATGCCCAGCGCGAGGCCTTGCTTGCATTCGGTCAATAAGCCGTCGGTATCTTGGAAGGCGTTGTAGACACCATCTACGCAGATAATCCCGGCCGAACGCGCCGCCGCGAGACAGACCTGCAACGACATTTGCATTGCTGTGCGGTCGCCACCATCTGCGCAGCCAAGGTCGTGCGACAAATCATTCGTTCCAAGCACCAATCCTTCGACCGACGGATGATCCGCAATACCCAAAGCGTTTAGGACACCGCGCGGCGATTCCATCATTGCCCATAGCGGTTTGTTACCCACAATTTCTGCAAGGGGGTCGAGCGTTTCAGGGCTGTCGACTTTGGGCAATAATACTGCGTCGCAATCCATATCGGCTACTGCGCGCGCGTCTTCATTACCCCAATCTGTATCAAGCCCGTTAATGCGAACGATCCGATATCGAAATCCATACCCACCCGCCTTCAACTCGGCTGCAAGAGATTCTCGCGCCGCAACTTTTTCGTCGGGTGCCACTGCGTCTTCCAGATCGAATATGATCGCGTCACATTCCAAACCGCGAGCCTTGTCCAGCGCGCGGGTTCGAGCGGCTGGAATATAAAGTACCGACCGAAAAAGTGCCCGGGACGAAGGCATACAGAGACCTCTTCGCGACTTGGTTGCGCGGAAACTGCACGC
>JBPCWO010000379.1:0-6861 GCA_051009475.1 Boseongicola sp. | reverse complement strand
GCGAGTGTTGGACCGACCGCGCGCTGCGTGTCTGGTTTCTTTCGCCACGGGCGGATAGCTGGCGTTCGGGGTAGCGGGTTTAGGTTCCCGAGTCATCTTCTCTCCTCCGGTCAGATCACACAGGACCGATGTGATCCTGCTACCGAGCAGAGCCCGAAGGATCGGGCGGAGAAGGCGGCACCCTTGCCAGGTGCGTCGGTCCCGCTATTACCGCTCTCGTCCCCCGCGAAGTCCAGTCACATTAGTTGAAATGAGCGAAAAGCGCACCTTCAAAGCACGATACCCGAATGTCTGGTGAGCGTGACAAAGCAGTCATCTGACAAAAAGACTCAGATGTCGGCTCAGAGCCCAAAGCAGACATTGAGCTGTTCCGCGGCAATCCGCAAATTGGGCACAACTCAGTTTCTCTCCGCGCAATGCTCGGGAGTCCGTTTCGAAGTCCCAATGAAGCTAATTACGCGTCAGGGACGCTTTGCTTTCACTTTGCGTCCCTTCCTTCAGACTTCGGGAATTTCCAGCCAATCAGGAGCGGGCTTTGGCTGTAACTTACTATCAGACTCGCCAAAAGCAGAATGCCCCCCAAGTGATTGCAAGACACAGAGGCACCCAAAGTGGGGTGCCGAATATCCCCAGCCACGCGAGGAAGATATATGTCGAACCGAGAAGCGAAATAAAAAGCCGGTCGCCACGCGTTGTGGTCAGGCCAAGGATACCTTGCCGCTCGTCACCACCGGGATTTCGCACTTCTAGGATCGCCATCACTCCGATGCAGGAGAAGACAAAGATGAAAAACAGCGCCGTGGGCCAGGTCCAGGCCATCCAGCTCAACATCAGACCCTCCCTAGGGCAAAGCCCTTGGCGATATAGTTGCGGACGAAATAGATCACCACGGCGCCGGGAACGATCGTCAGGCAACCGGCGGCGGCCAGAAGGCCCAATTCATAGCCAGCGCTCGAGGCGGTGCGTGTCATGACGGCGGCAATGGGCTTTGCTTCAACGGCAGTCAATGTTTTAGCAAGCAGAAGCTCTACCCAGGAGAACATGAAGCAAAAGAAGGCAGCGACGCCAATGCCTGCTTTGATTGTCGGCAGGAAGATTTTCACGAAAAAAGTCGGGAAAGAGTAGCCGTCGACATAGGCGGTTTCGTCCAATTCTTTCGGCACGCCGGACATGAACCCTTCGAGAATCCAGACCGCCAACGGGATATTGAAGAGACAATGGGCCAGTGCAACAGCCAGATAAGTGTCGAAGATGCCGACCGCCTGATAGAGCTGGAAGAACGGCAGTGCAAAGACGGCAGCAGGTGCCATCCGGTTGGTCAGAAGCCAGAAGAAGAGATGCTTGTCGCCGAGAAATCGGTAGCGCGAAAACGCATAGGCGGCAGGCAGCGCCACGGTTAAGGAGATCACCGTGTTCAAGGTGACATAACTAATTGAGTTAATGTAACCCCAATACCAAGTCGGATCGGTGAAAATCGCGCGGTAATTGTCGAGGGTGAATTGCTGCGGGAATAGTGAGAAGCCGCCGAGGATTTCGTTGGTGGTCTTAAAGCTCATTGCCAGAAGCCAGTAAATTGGCAGCATCAAAAACAGAATGTAGAATGTTGGGACCAGCCAGCGCAGTTTCATGGCTCATCCCTCGTCATCAACGTGTAGAAAATCCAGCTCACTAGCAATGTAATCGCAAAGTAGATCAGCGACATTGCAGCGGCCGGGCCAAGGTCAAATTGGCCTAGCGCGGTCTTCACGAGGTCGATCGAGAGAAGCGTAGTCGAATTGCCGGGGCCACCGCCAGTCAGAGTGAAGGGCTCGGTGTAGATGTTAAAGCTGTCCATAAACCGTAGTAGTATCGCGATCGTCAGCACGCGCTTCATCTTTGGCAGCTGGATGTGCCGGAAGACTGCCCAGCCCGAAGCGCCGTCGATCTTGGCTGCTTGATAATAGTCGTCGGGGATAGAGATTATGCCGGCATACGCCAGAAGCACCACGAGCGAAGTCCAATGCCAGACATCCATGATAATGATCGTGGCCCAGGCTGCGCCAGGGCTTTGTGTCATATTATAGTTGATGCCAAGGACGTTGTTCAAAGTGTAGCCGGCCAGCCCAATGTCGGGCAGTGTGAAGATGTTCCACATTTGGCCGACGACATTCCACGGGATCAAAAGCGGCAGCGCCATCAGCACAAGGCAGACGGGTACCCAGAATCCCGTGCGCGGCATCGCCAATGCGATGGCGACGCCCAGCGGAACCTCGATCGCCAGGATCGTGCCGGTAAAGATCGCCTGCCGCCCCAGCGAAGCGTGGAAACGCTCCGAGCGCAGCACTTGCTCAAACCAGTCAACGCCCTGCCAGAAGAACAGATTGTCGCCAAAGGTTTCCTGCACCGAATAATTGACGACCGTCATCAGCGGGATCAGTGCGTTGAATGCTACCAAAAGAAGCACAGGCAGCACAAAGAACCATGCGCGTTGATTTGCAGTTTTCATGGTGCTTGCCGTTCAGTTGCGATCCAGCCATCTGCATAAACGCGGGTTTGCGCAGGTTTGAATTGCAGGTGAATAGTGTTGCCCTCGTCTGGAATGTCGCCTTCGGTGATCGCGTTGATCCGGGTGTTTCCTGCTATCGCCTCGACGACCTTGTGCCGACCCAGATCGACGGCCTTGCGTACAGTTGCCGCGATGCCTCCGACGCCAATCTCAACGAATTCCGGGCGCACGCCAATCTCGGTCACTGAACCGCCGGTATCCTTTACTGGACCTTCAAGGGCCACGTTCCGCCCTTCAAAGAATGCGCCGCCGTTGCGCACTTCACACGGCAGAATATTCATTCCCGGAGAACCGATGAAATGGCCGACAAAGGTGTGGGCGGGACGGTCGAAAAGATCGACAGGCGTTCCAATCTGTACAACCTCGCCTTCCTGCATCACCACGACCTCGTCAGCAAAGGTCAGTGCTTCAGTCTGGTCATGAGTGACATAGATCATCGTCACGGAAATGGCCTGGTGCAGTTCCTTTAGTTTTGATCGCAGCTTCCATTTCATATGCGGGTCAATCACGGTCAACGGTTCGTCGAACATGACCACATTGACATCTTCTCGCACAAGTCCCCGTCCCAGTGAGATTTTCTGCTTGCTGTCCGGAGTCAGTCCACTCGCCCGGACACGAAGCATCTCGTCCAACTCAAGCATTTTGGCGATTTCCTTGACGCGGGTATCGACTTTTGCCTCATCCACTCCGCGATTTCGCAGCGGGAAGGCCAGATTGTCGTAGACAGTCATGGTATCGTAGATCACAGGGAACTGAAAAACCTGGGCAATGTTGCGGTCGCTGGGCGGAAGCGCTGTGACATCCTTTTCGTCAAACAAAACCTGACCCTTCGACGGCGTTAGCAGCCCGGATATTATGTTGAGCAGGGTTGATTTACCGCAGCCTGAGGGCCCCAGCAGCGCATAGGCTCCGCCGTCGCGCCATTCGAGATCAATCTCTTTGATTGCGAAGTCGTCCCGCGACTTTGGCGCATCCATATAGCTGTGGCGCATATTCTTTAGGCTGATCTTTGCCATTGTTCAGGCCCCCTTCGCCGCGAGGGCGCCTTGGGTGTCAAAGTAAAAGCACGCGCGGGGGTCCATAAAGAACTCATGCTCTTCGCCAACGCGGTAAGGGTGGACGCCTGCCGAGAGCGCCACCCAAACACCAGCCCCGACATCGAAATGCGCAACGCTTTCCGAGCCGGAAAGCTCGGTGATCTCTACTCGGCCGGTGATAGGCACTCCTGCTTCGCCATTTTGCACGGGCCTTACGAAATGCGGCCGGATACCGACTCCGTAGCGGCCATCGGCCAGACCCGTCGCACCGCCGGTTGCAGCCCATTCAACCTCACTGTTCATGCGAATGATTTCGCCCCTCTTTTCGACCTCGGCCATGTTAATCGGTGGGTCGGAGAATACCTGTGCAGATACCGCATCGATTGGTGTGCGATAAACATCCGCCGTTGGCCCAAATTGTGTGATCCGGCCTTCATGCACCAACGCTGAATGACCGCTAAGCATCAACGCCTCGGACGGCTCCGAGGTGGCATAGACTACGACAGCGCCACGTCCGGCAAAAAGTTCCGGCAACTGGTCGCGTAATTCCTCACGCAGTTTGTAATCGAGGTTCGCAAGTGGCTCGTCCAGAAAAATTGCTCTGCTCTCTTTGACGATGGCACGAGCCAGCGCGCAGCGTTGCTGTTGCCCACCCGAGAGCTCTAACGGCTTGCGCTTCAGCATTGGACGGAGTTGCAGAATATCTGCGGCTTCTTCTACGCGGCCAGCAATTTCGGACTTCGGAACACCTGCGACGCGCAGCGGCGAGGCGATGTTCTCGAAAACACTCAAATGCGGGTAGTTGACAAAAAACTGATGAACGAGGCTGATATTGCGCTTTTGCGGATTGACACCAGTTACGTTTATTCCGTCCATCCAAACTTCGCCCGAGGTCGGACGCTCGAGCCCGGCCATGAGTTTGATCAGCGTACTTTTGCCAGCGTTCGTCGCGCCGAGAAGAATATTAAAACCGCCCGGTGCCAACGCCAAAGTTGTGTCGTGGATGTGCGTTACCGCCCCGACCGATTTGGTCACGCTACGTAGCTCTAAGGCCATGATATCCCCGGGCATTCGGCCCTGCACAGTTGGAGCGCAGAGTGACACCGGGGCCCGGAGGGCCCCGGCTCTCATCCGACCTTATAGGATCAGTTCTCGGCCCAGCGAGCGACCAAATCGTCGTAATTGACGGTCACGCCCTGTGGCTTTTCGTTGTCCAAGGGTGGCTTGGCACCGCCATTGGCATACCAGAATGCCGCGTCCTTTTCCTCGTTCAGGCGCGGGCCACAGCCGCCATAGACTTCCGCCGCTTCATCAGCGGCCTGCATCCGGGCCATTGTCCCGTCCATCTCGGCGGCAAGGCGATCCATCGCCTCCTGAGGCGTGAAGGCACCAGAGTTTACATCACCGATCTGCTGCCAGAAAATCTGGGCAAGCTTCGGATAGTCGGGAACGTTGATACCGGTTGGCGACCACGCAACCCGGTCGGGCGAGCGATAGAATTCGATCAGACCGCCAAGTTTCGGCGCGCGTTCAGTGAAGCTTTCATGCCGAACCGAAGAATCGCGGATGAATGTTAGACCGACATGGCTTTTGCGCACATCGACCGTCTTGGACACAACGAACTGGGCGTAAAGCCAGGCAGCTTTGGCCCGATCCAATGGCGTGGATTTCAGGATCGTCCAGGATCCGACGTCCTGATAGCCAACCTTCTGACCCTCTTGCCAGTAGGGACCATGCGGGCTGGGCGCCATCCGCCATAGTGGGTTGCCCTCATCGTCGACTGTATTGTTGCCGTCGGACTTGGGCGCGACCATTGAGGCAGTAAACGCAGTGTACCAAAATATCTGTTGCGCTACGTTGCCTTGCGCCAATGCTGGAAGCGATTGGTAGAAGTCAAATGATGCCGCCCCAGGTGGTGCGTATTCGCGCAGCCATTCGTCCCATTTCCGGATCGCATACACAGCGGCCGGACCATTGGCGGCACCGCCGCGTGAGACGCTTGCACCCGACGGATTGCAGGATCCTGCTTCCATCCGAATGCCCCATTCGTCGATCGGAATGCCGTTCGGCTCACCTTTCGATCCGGCACCTGCCATCGAAAGCCAGGCGTCAGTCATTCGCCAACCCAAATCAGGCGCGCGCTTGCCGTAATCCATATGGCCGTAGATCGTGGTGCCGTCGATTTCCTTGACATCGTTCGAGAAAAACTCGGCGATGTCCTCGTAGGCCGACCAGTTTACTGGCACGCCAAGGTCATAGCCATATTTGGCCTTGAAGGCCGCCTGCAGGTCTTCGCGGTCAAACCAGTCCTTGCGGAACCAGTAAAGGTTCGCGAATTGCTGATCCGGCATCTGGTAGAGATCACCATCCGGACCAGTTGTGAACTGTATTCCCATGAAATCACCAAGATCCAGCGACGGGTTGGTCACGTCGGCCGCGTCACCCGCCATGAAATCAGTCAAATTATAGGCGAGTTGCAAACGCGAGTGTGTCCCGATGAGGTCGCTGTCATTGACGTAGGCGTCATAGAGATTGCGCTTGGTTTGCATCTGGGTCTGAACCGCCTGGACGACCTCACCTTCGCCCAAGATCTGGTGATTCACCTTGATGCCGGTGATTTCCTCGAACGCCTTGGTCAGCGTTTCGGATTCGTAGCTGTGGGTCGGAATGCCTTCCGACAACACGTTGATTTCCATGCCCGAAAATGGCGCGGATGCATCGATAAACCATTGCATCTCGGCCTTTTGTTCGTCGACCGACAGAACCGACGGCTGGAATTCGTCATTGATCCATTTTTCCGCTGCAGCCATGTCTGCCATGGCGCTCGGTGCAGCGGCCATCACAGCAATGACAGCCGTCGCGGATAAAAGACATCTACGCATCTTGTTCCTCCCAGATTATATTTTGCTGTCTTACTCAGACCTTCGATGTACTCCCCCGCACGCAAGAGAGTCAACGAAACGCTTTGGCTGCTGGCGGTCCAAGAATTATTGAACTGATTGTCGCTGCCTTTGATTGCGGACCTATTCAAGCGACAGTTATCAATTCTATGGCAACGCACATTCGAAAAAAATCAATCGAACGACGGTTTTATCCGCAGAGCAGACAGTGGAAGCCGATCGTTTGGTGGACCTGCAGCGAACGGCCGCTTCGTCCGCGAAGCAGACGTTCAAATAGTCCTCTCGTGCTGCCACGCAGCGAACGACCGGTTTGTCCTCAAAGCTGTCGTTCATGCAGATCGTAGCGAATGTCCGCTATTCGCCATTTTCGGAAATCAAG
>JBPCWO010000378.1:0-8695 GCA_051009475.1 Boseongicola sp. | reverse complement strand
ACGGCGGATGCCGACGCGATGCACGTGCGGATGGCCGACGAAAGTGTTTGCATAGGACCGCCATCGGGTACCGACAGCTATCTGTCGAAGTCCGCAATCATCTCTGCCTGCGAAATAACCGGCGCGCAGGCAATCCACCCGGGCTATGGATTCCTTTCGGAAAACGCCGCCTTCGTGCAGATCGTCGAAGATCATGAAATCACGTTCATCGGGCCGTCAGCCGAACATATCCGCATAATGGGCGACAAAATCACCGCCAAGGAAACGATGAAAGAACTTGGCGTCCCTTGCGTTCCGGGCTCGGACGGAGGCGTCCCGACATTGGAAGACGCGCAAGCCGTCGCTGCTGACATAGGCTTTCCACTGATTATCAAGGCGACCGCAGGCGGTGGCGGACGCGGTATGAAACTGGCCAATTCAGCAGATGAACTTGAAAACGCATTCCGGACTGCGCGCGCGGAAGGAAAGTCGGCGTTTGGAAACGATGAAGTTTACATAGAAAAATACCTTGGCCGCCCGCGCCACATAGAAATCCAGGTGTTTGGCGACGGCAAAGGAAATGCCGTTCATCTCGGCGAACGCGATTGTTCGCTCCAAAGACGCCATCAGAAAATTTTCGAAGAAGCGCCCGGCCCCGCAATAGATGCCGAAACGCGCGCCCGCATTGGCAAAACCTGTGCCGATGCCGTCGCCGGAATCAACTACATTGGTGCAGGAACAATCGAGTTTCTTTTCGAGGACGGAGAATTCTTTTTCATCGAAATGAACACGCGCCTGCAGGTCGAACATCCGGTGACCGAAGCGGTATTTGGGGTCGATCTCGTGCGCGAACAAATACGTGTCGCAGCCGGCGAGCCGATGGAATTTAGCCAAGAAAATCTAGACGTTAACGGCCATTCAATCGAAATTCGCATCAACGCGGAAAAGCTGCCGGACTTTACGCCCTCGCCGGGGCGTATCACTCAATACCATGCGCCAGGCGGCCTAGGCGTACGAATGGACTCTGCACTTTACGATGGTTATTCAATCCCGCCCTATTACGACTCGTTGATTGGTAAGCTGATCGTTCACGGGCGCGACCGACCCGAAGCCCTGGCCCGGCTCAGCAGGGCCCTGTCGGAAATAATCGTGGATGGAATTGACACGTCGATCCCGCTATTCGATGCGCTGCTGCAGGAAAAAGCGGTCCAGACTGGCGAATACAACATACACTGGCTCGAAAAATGGCTCGAAGACGCATTTGAGTAATCGGGTTATTTAGACGGGTTCTCGCGATCTGAGTTTGCACAGAATTCTCGTCCATTAAGGTCAGACTGATGACCGATCGAAAACTAACACCGGAATTGCTTCTCGCGGCTTACGCGTCGGGCGTGTTTCCAATGGCCGAAACGCGCGACGATCCTAACGTTTACTGGGTCGATCCGCAGATTCGGGGCGTCATCCCGCTGGATCGATTTCATGTTTCGCGCTCTCTTGCCCGAAAGCTCAGGCGCGACAATTATCAGATAAAAATGAACTCGGATCTATCGGCTGTTTTGGACGGTTGTGCAGATCGCTCGGAAACATGGATCAACAACACAATTCGGACCCTTGTCCAAATACTTTTCCAACGCGGCTTTGCACATACGATGGAAGTTTGGTCTGAGGATCGGTTAATTGGCGGCGTATACGGAATTGCGCTTGGCAGTGCCTTCTTTGGCGAAAGCATGTTTTCGCGAGAACCCGATGGGTCAAAAATCGCACTAACATGGCTCGTCGATCATCTTCGTCGTGCCGAATTTAAACTTTTCGACACGCAGTTCATCACACCCCATCTTGCAACTCTTGGTGCCGAGGAAATTACACGCGATCAGTACCGCACCCGTTTGGCCGCGGCACTCGACTCCACGGCGCGAATTGATGCCTTTCCTTTGGAAAGCGACCGTCAGGCCGTAGTGCAACGAATGACCCAAACATCATAACGCGCATGATCAAGCGCGTTCAGCGCTGGGCTCGACGAACTCATCCAGCCTTCAAAAAGCGGCGACTCTCGGCGCGGATCAGTCACCTCGATCCAGGCAAACGCTTCGCCGGCCTGATTGTCTTCCGGATAGCGGCACGCCCCCAATCGAACTGCGATCTTGCCCAATTTTACAACGTCACCAATTGCCAAATCCATTTCCAGGACTTCGCCTGAAACCTTATCGAGCCCGCGAAGTTCGGCGCCTCGCGCCTCTACCGCACGGATCGAACTTGCCGCGATATCCGGTTGTGTGAGTATGGCTTGCGACCCGTCGATCGGCGACGTGATGACCGTGTCCTGCGACCAGACCGGACAGGCTGTCAACGCCAAAACCAAGGCCCAATGTAATCTCATTCGTCGCCGCCTGTCACAAATTTTAGCAGCAGTTGAACAATTGAAACCGAACTTTGTGTATCCTCGATTTCGCTTCCCGGCTCGAGGTTGAACGAAGATCCGCCCGGCAAAATTTCTACAAAGCTGCCTCCAAGCAAACCTTCAGACGATATCAAGACTGCGGTATCTTCCGGAAGAACGAGCGCTTCGTCGACCGATAATGATGCATTCGCGCGAAAGGTCGCCGGGTCCAGATCAAACGTCAGAACCGTGCCGACTTTGACGCCGGCAAGGCGGACATCTGTGCCGACGCCGACGCCTTCAGCAGATCGAAAAGACACTGTGTAGGTCGCCGCATCGCCGCCTGCACCGCCCAACCCGCCAACTTCAGACGCAAAGAACAAAAAACCTGCCGCGACTGCCAAAACGACGCCCCCGGTCAGCACCTCAGCTTCGTTTTCAGACATAACGTTACTCCGGTTGCCAAGCCTCGTAATCCCGACGCTCGACCGGGTCGGGCTGTCGGATGGAACCAGGCGGTGCGTACGCCATGGCGGTTCCTGTTAAGTTTTCTTGATGCGGCTTTTCCCAATCATTGTGAACGACTGGTGTTTCAGAAGGTGGGTCGTCCCACGTGTGGTGCAACCAACCATGCCATTCGGCACTTACCCGGCTTGCTTCGGAGTCGCCATTGAAGATAACCCAGCGTTTCTCGCCGTCGCGCGCCTGATAATAGACGTTTCCCTGATCGTCTTCGCCCACCTTTTGGCCCTTGCGCCAAGTATAAAGCTGAGTGTTAAGCGTCTGGCCGTTCCACCAGGTCACAGCGCGCGTAAGAGTGTTGAGAATGCCCATGTGTAGCCTTTCCAGACCTTTGTCGTCGGTATGACGTAAGGGCGCGTCAAGGTCCAGAGAACAGGCGCGCAGTCACTTCGATCTCGATTTTCATTTCCGCATTCTGCAATGACGCCGCGATCATTGTCGCTGCGGGTTTGGCAACTTCAAAAGCGCTTGAGGTTATTGGCCAGCAAAGCGGCCACTCGTTCGGGTTTGGCACGACTTATCTCACACGCACAACATCGTTCAACGTCGCGCCAACCTCTTTTAATGCGTTTTCAATGGTTTGGAGCGCGTTTCGACACAGGTTTTCGATCCCATCCGGCATTTCCATCGTGCCATAGTCGTAACCGGTCGTTCCCGCCACAAATATCCAGCCGTCGCACTCAACCGCGCGTGAATAACCGATGTCTTTTTCAAATGGGCTATTGCTCGAGACATGTTGAACCATGTCTCGACACTTATCGCCTGGTTCAGGGATGTCTAGATTTCGAACCAATAAACACTGCCGCCGCGCACTGAAGGGCGCAATTAATTTTCGTCGACTTAGTGTTAGCCCGCGCTTGCCGGTTCTTGCTGCTGATCGGCGTGAATCATCAATGGCGAACCGTCTGCGGTCACAGCCTCTTCGTTGACCACGACTTCTTCGACGCTATCCATACCTGGTAGGTCGAACATCGTATTCAGCAAGATATCTTCCATAATCGAACGCAGTCCGCGTGCACCGGTTTTTCGTTCAATTGCGCGTTTTGCGATCGCCGTCAAAGCATCATCGGTGAACGAAAGTTCGGTGTCCTCCAACTCAAACAAACGCTGATATTGCTTGACCAGCGCGTTTTTTGGCTGAGTCAGAATGGTAACCAACGCGTCTTCATCCAAGTCTTCCAGGGTCGCAATGACTGGCAGTCGGCCAACAAATTCCGGGATCAAGCCAAATTTCAGCAAATCTTCCGGTTCTAAATCCTTGAAATACTCGCCCACCGATTTTTCATCTGGATCCCGCACGTCGGCGCCAAACCCCATTGCCGAGCCTTTGCCTCGCTGAGCAATGATTTTGTCTAAACCGGCAAAAGCCCCGCCGCATATGAAAAGGATATTCGTTGTGTCTACCTGCAGAAATTCTTGTTGTGGATGTTTGCGACCACCCTGCGGAGGAACACTTGCGACAGTTCCCTCCATTATTTTCAGCAACGCCTGCTGCACGCCCTCGCCCGACACATCCCTGGTTATAGAGGGGTTGTCTGATTTGCGTGTGATCTTATCGACCTCGTCGATGTATACGATGCCACGCTGTGCCCGTTCGACATTGTATTCGCTGGCCTGAAGAAGCTTCAGAATGATATTTTCGACGTCCTCGCCGACATACCCCGCTTCGGTGAGCGTTGTTGCATCCGCCATCGTGAACGGCACATCAAGTATGCGCGCCAACGTTTGAGCCAGTAACGTTTTTCCGCATCCAGTTGGGCCAATCAGCAAGATATTTGATTTGGCCAATTCAATGTCAGATTTTCCGGCGTGGTTCAGGCGTTTGTAATGATTATGAACCGCGACCGACAAAACGCGTTTTGCGTGCGCCTGACCAATCACGTAATCGTCCAGAACATCGCAAATTTCTTTCGGGCTTGGTACACCGTCGGAGGCTTTAAGCCCCGATGACTTGGTCTCTTCCCGAATGATGTCCATGCAAAGTTCAACGCATTCATCGCAGATGAACACAGTTGGACCGGCAATCAGCTTGCGGACCTCGTGCTGACTCTTGCCGCAAAAAGAGCAATATAGCGTATTTTTGCTGTCGCCCGAATTATTCGCCATCGCACTACCTTCTCAGCGGTCTGCCGTCTTTCTGCCCGCGTTTTACTGATGCCGACAGCAAGGCCCTAAACATACGCCCCTTAGCGTCAAACTTAGGGCAGAGACTTTGGGTGCACAACGCAAAAGTCGCGCTCTCGCGATGCAATAGCGGGTCTGTGACCCGCGGCACAACATCAGCTTTCTTCCTCTTCAATTGCTGCCCTCGAATCCACGATTTCGTCAATGAGCCCCCAGTCCTTCGCTTCTTCGGGGGTCATGAAATTATCGCGCTCCAGCGCATCTTCAACTTTTTTGAGCGTCTGACCGGTGTGGCTGACATAAATCTCGTTCAACCGCTGCTTCAACCTTTCGGTGTGGCGCGCATGGATGATGATATCCGTTGCCTGTCCCTGAAACCCGCCCGACGGTTGATGCACCATGATCGAGCTGTTCGGAAGCGACATGCGCATCCCCTTCTCGCCAGCAGTCAGCAGAAGTGACCCCATCGATGCAGCTTGCCCAATCACCAGCGTCGCGATCTTCGGACGGATGTATTGCATGGTGTCGTAAATCGAGAGCCCTGCCGTCACCACACCGCCGGGGCTGTTGATATACATCGAAATTTCTTTTGACGGGTTTTCAGCCTCCAAATGCAAAAGTTGTGCGACAACTAACTGGCTGGTGCCATCGTGGACCGGCCCGTTAACAAAGATGATCCGCTCTTTCAGGAGCCGGGAAAAAATATCGTAAGCTCGTTCACCGCGGCTGGTCTGTTCGACCACCATGGGAACTAGGTTCATGTAGGTTTCAACGGGATCGTGCATTTGGCCTGCCTTCGTATCGTTTGTGTTCTACAGCGCGGATATTGCCAGAGTCTTAGTAGTGAGGTTGTTGGGCTGCAAGGGACTGACAAGTAATTCGCTGGCCATTGTTGACATTTTGGTAAGTGATGACTTACGGTAAGCCATGGCTTACCAAATTGAAGCGTCTCGGGTAATTTCCGCATTAGCCGACCCAACCCGGAAGACCATTGCCGAATACCTGGCCAAAGGCCCGGCACCAGTTGGCCAAATCGCAAAAAATTTACCTGTATCGAGGCCTGCGGTCTCTCAGCATCTCAAGGTGCTGACAGACGCCGGAGTTGTCACCGCGGCAGCCCAGGGAACACGCCGGATTTATCGTCTTGAACCCACAGCCATTGCCGAATTGCGCGATTGGTGCGACCGCCTTTGGGACGACGCACTAGCCGCATTTGCCGCCCACGCAAATCGTATTTCCAAAGGAGAAAGCAAATGATCAAACCTGTCCGCAAATCAGTGCATGTTCCGCTTGAACCTGATCAGGCTTTCACACTTTTTACGGATCGCATTGCCGATTGGTGGCCGGTTGAAACCCATTCTCTCAGCGCAAACCGCCTTAAGAAAACCTCCAATGGTTTATCGATTGAACCACGCGTCGGTGGCCGAATTCTAGAGGATTGTGCAGATGGCGAAATACGTCCTTGGGCAACAGTCACAGAATGGGAACCGGGAAACCGCCTGACTGTGTCCTGGTACGTGGGCCGTCCGGAATCCGAAGCGACCGTGGTCGACATCCGTTTTGAATCTACCGATGGTGGCACGCAGCTTGAACTCACGCATTCTGGTTTCGAGGCTTTGGGAACGGACGGACAATCGACGCGCGACGGCTACGATCAGGGGTGGGTTGGCGTATTGAATAAAAGTTTCGCGGCTCACTGCAAAAAACTAGCGGCCGAGACCGCGTAGTTAGTCAAAACTAGTGCAGTGGTTTTACGAGACCCGGAGTGGTTCCATGCCTGGACCATGTGCCAAACATCGCATCTGCAAGCTTGTCTGCAGACTCTGCTTTTGGTCGACGAAGCGATTTCATTTTCCGTAGCGACGGCTCAACAATGATCGGCCACAATAGCCAGATCGCAACAGATCCAAGAAGCATTGCCGGGGCGAGGTGCAGCATCCCCATAGGGACCTCCATCAAAAAGTTTGGCGAGCAGACCGCCATGTTTCTGATTGAAATAAGAAAATGGCAAAATATTGACGAAAATCAAACTAAAATTGCCGCGATCCCAGGTTCGGCGGATATCGGCCCCCGAAATCAATTGTCAGCGCTGCTAAACCATCCCCTTTGGCGTGTGTTTCAAAAGAACAGGCACTACCAACTCCTCTTCATCGGTCAAATGGCGATCGAGAAAACGTGTCAATCGTTGCAGGCCAGTCCTCAATTCGCCCGTCGCGGTCTTCCAATCACCCTTGTCACGGACCGCCAGTAAAACTGCATTCGCCTCCTCCGTGAATGTCTCCAGATGCCCGTCGATTGCGTGATGATCACGATCCAGAATTTCGAATCCGGTCTCCAGTTTCGCTTCAAGCTGTTTCAGTTGTGGGAAATAATGCGTGTCCTCCACAGTGTGATGGCTGTGCAACTCGCCGACGAATAGACTGCCGTATCGCGACAGACGAGACCCGTAAAGCCTCGCTTCCATATTGCCATCCAATGACCGCAAGGTTTCGCTCTCAAGCGCCTCAAGCAATCGCCGGAACATCAAGTGTCGCTCCAGCCAGAACCGGATCAACGCGCTGAAGTTATCGTGCGCTTCCCATGCATCACGCGGATATTCTTCCAGCAGAACGCGAAGCGCGTCCGGAAACCTTTTTCGGCTTTCAAGCGGATATTCCATCTAGTGACTCCCGATGGCCAGAATACTCACGATATAGCTGGCAACGAAAGAACTGCATTTCATGTCTGGACCAATTACGCCCGACCGCGCTAAGCCCCAATGAACGACGAATGAGGAACCAGACGATGCGTTTCGACCGCTCACCCAAGATCGCGCCCTCTATTTTGGCCGCCGACTTTGCCAACTTCGGCGCGGAGTGCGAAGCGGCCGAGGCGCAGGGCGCTGACTGGATCCACGTAGATGTCATGGATGGGCATTTCGTGCCAAACATAACGTTCGGGCCCGCAATGTGCGGTGCAATTCGCAAGCACATCAAGGGGGTTATGGATGTGCACCTGATGATCAGCCCGGTGGATTCCTACATTCAGGATTTCGCCGATGCCGGCGCAGACATTCTTACAGCCCACGTCGAATCCGGCCCGCACATTCACCGCACACTCCAGGCCATTCGCGCAGCCGGTGTGCGTCCGGGCGTGGCTCTCAACCCAGGAACACCGCCCAGTGCAGTAGAGCATGTATTGGATTTGGTAGATCTTGTGTGCGTTATGACAGTGAATCCTGGGTTTGGCGGCCAGAAATTCATCCCAATGGAAGCAAAAATCTCCAAATTGCGCGACATGATCGGTGACCGCGAAGTTCATATCGAAATTGATGGTGGCGTAGACCCAAACACAGCCTCCGGTCTGGTTGCGGCTGGCGCTGATGTTTTGGTTGCCGGTTCGGCCGTTTTCAAAGGCGGATCCGTTCAAAGTCCTGACCAATATGGCGTCAACATTCGTTCAATCCGCACCGCCGCCGAAACTGCGAGTTCTTGAGCAACGCGAATTTGCAATTTCGCAACGCTTGAATTGTGGTCGCGCACCTCCTCGCACACCGACTTGACGCTTTGCATTAATTCGCGACATTTGGCGTCGGCTGGGGGGCGTAGAAACAAGACGAATTCGCGTGACACTTATCGAATCTCTGATACTCGCCGCATCCATCGTTTTGGTCCTCGTTTCGCCTATGACGGGGTCGTTCCTCAGGTGTTGGGC
>JBPCWO010000377.1:0-2878 GCA_051009475.1 Boseongicola sp. | reverse complement strand
ACTCCAACACCACTATTCGGTCGGCCAGCGTCATTGCTTCGACCTGATCGTGCGTAACGTAGATCATTGTTGATTTGAGCGTTTGGTGCAGTTTCGCAATCTCGTACCGCATTTCCACGCGAAGAGCAGCGTCCAAATTGGAAAGCGGTTCGTCAAAAAGGAACGCAGTAGGGTCACGCACGATCGACCGACCTATTGCAACACGTTGGCGTTGTCCTCCGGACAGGTCCTTTGGTCGACGGTCCATGTAATCATTTAATTTGAGAACACGTGCGGCCTCATTAACTTTGCCGTCGATTTCGGCCTTCGGAAGGCCCGCTGATTTGAGTGGAAATCCAACGTTGTCCCGGACTGACATATGTGGATAGAGCGCGTAACTTTGAAACACCATCGCAAGTCCGCGCTTGCTGGGCGGCTCTCCCGTCGCGTCGCGGTCGCCGATGAGAATCTGCCCGCGAGATGTTTCCTCAAGGCCTGCGATCATCCTCAAAAGCGTGGATTTCCCGCAGCCTGAAGGACCAACGAAAATTATGAATTCACCCTCTTCGATGGCCAAGTCAACGCCTTTGATCACCTGCGCTGGACCAAACCATTTTTCGACGCCTTTCAGTTGGATCGACGACACTACGCAGCCCCCTTCGCTTGTTCCAGGTGGTTACCTGCCCAGGTCAGCCAGATCGCGGCTGTCCAGGAAAAACTGCTTCCGCCACATGGCGTAGAGTCAACTGGATCAAAATACTCAAAGAACCCATGCTGCTCGATCAGAGCCGCGGTCTCGGTTCTGAGGCGATTTTCAAGGTC
This sequence comes from Boseongicola sp., assembly GCA_051009475.1. Lineage (GTDB taxonomy): Bacteria > Pseudomonadota > Alphaproteobacteria > Rhodobacterales > Rhodobacteraceae > CAXMNX01. The sequence goes on along the minus strand of JBPCWO010000377.1, from coordinate 2,077 downwards.
GTGCCGGCCGGCATCCCGCAAACCAATGGCCAGTAGCGCGTTGATCACCGGCCAGGACGGGCCACGCCAATAGCGGCGAGGATCAAAAATCGCCGCCTCTGGATCGGCTGAAGGAATTCCGTAACTTACGGCATTCCAGACGCGCATCAGTTGCTCATCTAGTTCTGGGTTTCCGGCTTCGGCAAGATACGCCAAAAATGCACCTGATCCCAGAACTCCGGCGAATTCTCCAGTACGCAAATTCTTGGCGTCATAGGCCTTCAATGCAGGATTCCAGATCAACGGCAGAGCATTGCGCAGCGACAAGGCCCAACCTTCAATTTCTGAAACATCTTCGCCAATGGCGCCCCCAATCACGGCCAGATCTTGATGCGCCCGCAACAGAATAAATGTGATTCCGGGATCGGCCATCAAGAATGGCCCGTCAGACACGATCGTGGTCTGATCCCAACCGGCCATTACGCCGAACTGCACCATCGCAATGTAACGGTCATAGTCTTCTTTGCTTGGGCGCATAGAGGGGTCAACATGGCCAATGTCGCGTCGTTTGTACTCGCCAACCCCCGTACCATCGACACCGGCCATGCCGCTGTCCCAGTCGGGGCAATTGTCACGACCGCTTTCCCAGGGATGGGTAATGGCCACCGGTCCCGCGGTGCAGCGGAATTTGTGCCACCAACCATGCCACCGCTTGAGGAGGGGGAATAGTTTCTTGATATGGGCGCGCCCGGCATCTTTGTCAGATTCCCAAATGAGACGCGCGATTATCGCCGCTACAGGCGGTTGAGAAATACCTGACGTTTGCGGTGAACGCCCGGTCGCCCAAACGTCGGGGCCTGGGAAATAACCGGGGTCCGATTTGTGAAATATGATGTGCGGCACCATTCCGTCGTCCCACTGCGATGCCATGAGAGTTTCAAGTTCCTGCCAGGCGCGCGGAAGATCGAAGGTTGAGTACCCCCAGGCCGCAAAGGCGCTGTCCCAGTTCCATTGGTAGGGGTACAGACCATCAGTTGGAATGGTGTATCCGCTGCGGTCGTTTTTGCGCAGGATCGCGCGGGCTTCGTTGTCAAGCGCCGTCATTGCACTATCCTTTCACTGACCCGGCGGTCAGGCCCTTGGTCATAAATTTTTCGAGACCCAAGAACAGCGCCATAATCGGGACGGTCGCGATGACCGATCCGGCCATCAGGTGTTGTCGGGGTATCTCTGATGAATTCAGCGACGCGATGCCGCGTGTCAGAGTGAATTTCGTTGGGTCATCAAGCAACATGAAGGCCAGCAGGAACTCGTTCCAGGCGATCATGAAGACGTAAAGCGACACCGACGCCAATGCAGGCAGCGAGAGTGGAAGAGTAATTTTCCAGATCACTTTCAGCCGCGAAAGGCCGTCCATTAATCCCGCCTCCTCGATCTCGGCGGGCAGGCCTCGGAAGTAGCCCTGCAGCATGTAGAGCGCCACGGGAATAGTCGTAACCGGGTAGATCATCACGATGCCCCAGAACGAATTGCGCAGCCCCGTCATCGAGAAGGCAATATAGATCGGCAGCGCAAGCACGATCATCGGCACCATGTAAATCAATAGAATCGAGCGCGAGAATGCTGCTTGTCCGCTAAATCGAAGACGCGCGACCGCATAAGCACCTGGGATCGCGAAAGCGAGCGTAATGAACACCGTCAGAACCGAAATGAAGAAGGAGTTGAATAGGTATGTGCCGAAATTGAACTGGGTGAATAGCTCATCGTAAGAGCGAAGAAGTTCCGTGCCTTTGGACAAATCGATCGAGAAATCGAGCGGATTCTGGATCAACTCTGATTGGTTCTTCAGACTGGTCATCACCATCACGTAGAATGGTATCAGGACGATGGCGGTGAAGAAGATATAGCCGAAACCTGTCAAAAAGCGGATCACTGCGCCCTCAAATTCGTGCCGAGTTAAAGAACCTGGCTTGACCTCATCCAGGATCAGAAAAAGCGACGCCGCGAATCCGCCGCCCAGCAGCACAGCGCCGATCAAGCGTGCCACAAAGCTGGTGGCCGGCCCGGTCAGGATCGGACCCAGGCCCAACATCATGAG
>JBPCWO010000376.1:0-2875 GCA_051009475.1 Boseongicola sp. | reverse complement strand
GTCCAAAGGGTGCGGGCAGGCTTCCAGCTACATAGGCGAAGAGCATGGCGTCAGGTGTATGATGGGTAATTGCAGGCATTCTAACGCATATCCTTCAACTCGTGACGCAAGCGTTCCAGACCCAACCGGATGCGCGATTTGATGGTGCCTAGAGGAAGGCCAGTCTGGGCGCTGATCTCTCGATGAGACAATTCACCCAGATAGGCTTTTTCTATGACAGCGCGTTGGTCCGGTTTCAGCCGCGCAAGCGCTTGTTTCAAATGACCCGACTCTTGCTCGATAGCCAATATCTGTCCGGCATCGGGTTCTGTCGCGGGCGCGTGCTCCAATTCCTCAGGCAGCGCGCGATGTTCCTTTCGAATCAGATCAATGTGCCGGTTGCGGGCGATCTGGTAGAGCCAGGCCGATACCTGGGCGCGTGCGGGATCAAACTGCGCTGCCTTGCGCCAAACTGTCAGCATGACCTCCTGGACTACTTCCTCGGCTTGACCTGACCCAACGCCGGCCCGCATGATGAAGCCTTTCAGGCGCGGGGCGAAATGGTCAAACAGGGCAGCAAATGCCTCCCGATCACGACTGTCCCGCACCGCCAGCATCAGAGACGTTTGCGGCGAGACCACTGGGGACGGTTTCGTCACCTTTTTGATGCCCTTTCGAAACCACGCCATCTGGTGATGGTCGGCTCGGTCAATTTCTAAGCTTGCGGTCAACATAGTCGAAATACGGACCGTGGTGAAAGTTGGATCATATTTGATCCGATTTTTGCTCCAATTCGTATTCCTCAAGAACAACCGCTCGGAGCCAATATGTCCTATGACGCAATGCCCATTGTGCCACAACGTGTCGCCGTTATCGGCGGCGGCATTTCGGGGTTAGCGGCGGCCTATTCGTTGGCACCGCTTCACGCGGTAACTCTGTTCGAAGCTGCACCAAGGCTGGGGGGGCACGCGCGCACCGTTATCGCAGGCATCAACGGTGATCAGCCGGTCGATACGGGTTTTATCGTTTTTAATCACTCAAATTACCCACATCTGACGCAGATGTTTAGCGATCTCGATGTTCCAATTGTCAAAAGTGATATGAGTTTTGGGGCATCGATCAATGATGGTGAAATCGAATACGGATTGGGGTTCAAGTCGCTGACAGCACAAAGGCGCAATCTGCTGCGACCGGGATTTGCGAGGATGCTAAGGGACATTTTGCGCTTTAATCGCAAAGCCGAGGCGGCGGCGATAGACGACGATACAACTGTCGGCGAACTCATGGAACTTTTGCGTCTCGGCGAGTGGTTCCAACGTTTTTATCTAATGCCATTCTGTGGCGCTATTTGGTCCACTCCGCCGGCTGAGATCCGATCCTTTCCAGCCAAAACACTAGTGCAGTTTTTTCGAAACCACGCGCTGCTGAATACTTTCGGTCAACACCAATGGTGGACAGTTGACGGCGGGAGCATCGAGTATGTTCGACGCCTTGAACATAATTTGCGTGGGTCCGGTGTCGCGATCCAAACGCGCTGCCCTGTCGAATCTGTTACTCGCAACGGTCGCCAAAGCATTGTGCATGGTGCCATGGGGTCCGATGGGCCCTTCGACCACGTGGTATTTGCGTGCCATTCGGACCAAGCATTGCGCATTCTAGCTCAGCCAACGGTGCAGGAACGCACTGCCCTGTCTGCCATCCGGTTTCAGGACAACCAGATGATCCTTCATCGGGATACGAGCCAGATGCCGCACCGAAAGGCGGTCTGGTCCAGCTGGGTCTACAAGGCCGACACCACGCGGCCCGAAACCGCCGTTGGAGTCACCTACTGGATGAATCGCCTGCAAAACATCCCGAAGCGAGATCCGCTGTTCGTCTCACTAAACCCTTCCAGGAATGTACCGGACAAATTGATCTACGATCAAACATGTTTTCGGCATCCAGTGTTCGACACCGGCGCGATGGCGGCACAACGGCAATTGAGCGAGATGCAGGGCCAAAACAATACTTGGTTTGCCGGTGCGTATACTCGTCACGGCTTTCATGAAGACGGCTTTGCTAGCGCCGTCCGAATTGCTCAGATGATGGATCTTCAGAGCGTATGACACAATATCCGGAGCATATCGTTGCGGTGACAACTCATACCCGGCGTGGCGAAATTCGTCACAGCTTCAGCCATGGCGTCGATTATGTGGTTATTGACCCGGAAGCTGGGTTGCCAGGGCCATGGCTATTTTCACGCAATCGCATGAACCTAGTCTCGATACACGATTGCGATCACGGTGGCCCAATAAAAAGTGGCCGAGGGCCAGCATGGGCGCGAAGCGCGTTGGCTGCTCGCGGCCTCGAAGTTGCCGGTATTCAACTGCTGCTGCTGACGCAGCCTCGATTTCTAGGCTATGTATTCAATCCAGTCAGTTTTTGGTTGGCGATGGACGACGACGCCCTTGTTGCAGTGATTGCAGAGGTCTCGACGCCCTATGGCGATCGTCATTCGTATCTTTGCCATCTGGAGGAATTCGCACCGATCAGAGCGGACAGCAGCATCTCGGCGCCAAAGAACCTCCATGTTTCGCCGTTTCAGGAAGTCGCTGGGACCTATCAATTCAATTTTGATGTTCGTGCGGACCGGATTGCTATCCGGATACTTCATCGAAATGGCTCTGAGGGTGTGGTTGCAACGCTGTCCGGTGCGCGCGCGCCGATGACCAACTTCGGGCTTTTGCGCGCTAGCCTGCGCCGGCCTTCAGGTGCGGTGCGGACCAGCCTGTTGATCGATGGGCAGGCGTTGCAACTGAAATTCAAGGGCGTGCAATATCGCGCCCGGCCTGCACCGCCAAAAACTGAAGTTAGCTGATGATTTTTGCGGCATCCGACAGCCGGGGACCAGCAACAC
>JBPCWO010000375.1:0-11524 GCA_051009475.1 Boseongicola sp. | reverse complement strand
GCCCAATACCGCGCGAATTATAGGCGGAACATTTTTGAATTACAAATAGACGAAAGTCGAATGCAAACCACTCAAATAAAGGCTTAGCGTAAGAAGAAATTGACAAAATTCCGCATCACCTTATGATGGTGGGCTGAAATCTACTCGCGAGTTTTAATATTAAATACAGGAGCGTGGAATGACAGACGCCAAAGCGAGTCTCAAGCTGGAAGGCCGAGACGCGATTGAATTACCCGTCTACTCGGGCACCCTCGGACCCGACGTTGTAGACGTTGGCGCACTGAGCGGCAAAGGACTTTTCACCTACGATTCCGGCTTTGTTTCCACCGCCGCATGCGAATCAAAAATTACCTTTATCGATGGCAACAAAGGCGTGCTGCTGCACCGCGGCTACCCTATAGAACAATTAGCGGAGCAATCTGACTACCTCGAAACCTGTTATTTGTTGCTGTATGGCGAATTGCCCAACGCGGCGCAGAAGGCAGAATTTGTCGGCACGGTCACGCGCCACACAATGGTGCACGAGCAGCTGCGTATTTTTTATCAAGGCTTTCGCCGCGACGCGCACCCAATGGCTATTATGTGTGGCGTGGTCGGCGCGCTGTCGGCTTTCTATCACGACGCGCTGGACATTCGCGACGAATCGCACCGCGAAATTGCGGCCTTTCGCTTGATCGCAAAAATTCCAACGATAGCCGCTATGTGCTACAAATTTTCAATCGGCCAACCGTTCGTTTATCCCGACAATAATTTGGCCTACTCGGAAAACTTCCTGCACATGATGTTTGGCACACCGTGCGCAGACAGCACCATAGACCCAGTGTTGGCCAAGGCGATGGACCGCATATTTTTGCTGCACGCAGACCATGAACAAAACGCCTCAACGTCGGCCGTACGCTTGACCGGCTCCTCTGGCGCCAACCCATTTGCCTGCATTGCGGCAGGCATCGCTGCTTTGTGGGGGCCGGCACACGGTGGCGCCAACGAAGCAGTGTTGGCGATGCTGGAAGAAATTGGCGATGAAAAAAATATCGATAAGTTTATTGATCGCGCCAAAGACAAGGACGATCCGTTCCGCTTGATGGGTTTCGGCCACCGCGTTTACAAAAACTTCGACCCGCGCGCGAAAGTGATGAAGCAATCGGCGGACGAAGTTCTTGATCTGCTTGGAATAGAAAACAACCCAACGCTGCAGGTCGCTAAAGAGCTTGAGAAAATCGCGCTTGAGGATCCTTATTTCGTTGAGAAAAAACTTTATCCGAATGTCGATTTCTATTCGGGAATAATTCTTGATGCGATGGGATTCCCGACATCTATGTTTACGCCAATATTTGCCTTGGCGCGCACTGTCGGCTGGATCAGCCAGTGGAAAGAAATGATCGAAGATCCTCAGCTGAAAATTGGACGACCCCGGCAGTTGTATGTAGGCGAAGCCCGGCGAGATTACGTCGACGTCGAGAATCGCTAATGCCCGAAATCTGAACGTGATACTGTCGCGGTTATGGAACGTGATCGTCCGAATTTAATAGTGTTTCCGCCATTTGCCTTCTTTCTGGCGTTGGCACTGACATTTGTATTGCGCCACTGGGTGCCGCTCGGTGTATTGAATAGTCAGTCGCAGTCACTCTTGCTGGCAATTGGCCTGCCGGTCGTGGCCGTGGCTCTATGGTTTAATATTTCTGGCGTATTGGCCTTTAAGCGCGCGGAAACGAATATTAACCCCCGCAAACCTGTACTCAACGTCGTCCAAAACGGACCGTATCGTTTTACGCGCAACCCGATGTATCTTGGATTGATCTTGTTTGTCGCCGGACTTGGGGTCGCCGTGGCCACATTGTGGGGATTGATCATTGCCTGCCTTCTATGGGTCGTGCTCCATTGGGGCGTCGTGCTTCGCGAAGAAGTGTATTTGAAGGCAAAATTCGGGGCCGAATACGACAAGCTGTTGACCTCAACCCGGCGCTGGCTTTGAACCACAAATCTGGGCTTCTTTAACGTCCCTCGTACTTCGCAGGCCGTTTTTCCATAAAGGCAAGAACGCCCTCGCGGAAATCGCGTGTTTTGCCGCTTCTGCCCTGAAGTTTGGCCTCAAGCAAAAGCTGTTCTTCCAGCGTATTGCCATAGCTTGCGCGAAGCGCTTCTTTGATGTGCTCGTAAGCAACAGTCGGCCCGCCGGCTAACTTTGCCGCCCGCGACTGCCAATGCGCTTCGAAGTCATCGTCGGGCACAGCCTCCCAAATCATGCCCCAATCAGCGGCTTGTGGTGCCGAAACGGGTTCTGCGAACAATGCCGCCCCCATTGCGCGCGCAAAACCGACTTGGCGCGGCAACCAATAGGTTCCGCCCGCGTCCGGGATCAGGCCAATACGCGCAAATGCTTGCAGGAATACTGCACTTTCAGTTGCGATCACTACATCTGCGGCCAGTGCAAGGTTTGCGCCTGCCCCCGCTGCCGGTCCGTTAACTGCAGCAATAGTTGGGACCGTGCAGTCAAAAATTGCACGAAGCATCGGCAAGTATTCGTCCCGAAGCGTGCGCTCCAGATCCGCCGAACCCACGCTGGCCTGGTCGCCTAAATCCTGTCCCGAACAAAATGCCTTTCCCGCACCGGTCAACACAATCGCGCGCGCTGATTTTTCCGCCGCCTTGATCGCGTGCAATAGTTCCGCGCGCATCTGCGTATTTAAGGCGTTCATAACATCAGGGCGGTTCAGGGTAATCATCGCGTAACCGTCGGTTTCGGCGATACTGATCGTTTGGTAATCCATCGGCGCAGTTTTCCTTCGCTTTCGCCACACATAAGTGAACCAATCAGTTCGGAAAAGTGCAACTTTGCGTTATTCGTCCAAAAGTTCGGACAACCGCACTTTCTCACTCTCGTTTAACGCCTCTGGGCCGCCGACCCGACGCCGCCGGATGTAGATGGCAGCCGCGACGCCACCCATCACGAATAGGACAGGTCCGACCAGATAAAGAACAAGATTTCCACCGGTGGGAAGCGGTTTCAAAAGCACATACTCGCCATAGCGGGCGACGATGAAATTCAAAGCTTCCCTGTCAGTGTCGCCCGCCACCAAACGTTCACGCACAAGCAGCCTTAGATCGCGCGCCAATTCAGCGTTGGATTCGTCGATGCTTTCGTTTCGACAAACGAGACATCGCAGTCCCTTCGAAAGCTCTCGCGCCCGCGCTTCAAGGATTGAGTCGCCCAGAATCTCGTCTGGCTGCACAGCAAACCCTGCTGTTGCCATCAGCAACCAAAGCAGAATTGCCCGGATCATTCAGCCGGCACCGCTTTGGGCGGCTTTCGTGCGCCAGCTGCGACCCGAAAACGTCGGTCGCTTAACGAAAGCCCGCCACCGAACGCCATGATAATTGCGCCCGCCCAGATCCAGTTGGCAAATGGCTTCACATATGTCCGCACCGCCCAGCCGCCGCCGACCTGCGGGTCACCGATCACCACATATAGGTCACGCAGGACGCCATTGTCGATTGCCGCTTCCGTCGTTGGCATCGCAGCCACGGGATAAACGCGCTTTTCCGGGAACAACGTTGCAACGTGTTGACCCGAGCGCTCAATGCGTATCTCGGCCAATGTCGAGAAGTAATTTGGCCCGGTCACCTCTTTGACCCCTGCAAGCGTGACATCATAAACGCCAACGCCAAAGGTTTCACCAACGTTCGCCACGCGTATGTCTTCGATCTGCCATGCGGTCATTGCGGCAATTCCGATAATCGTCACGCCAAATCCGGAGTGAGCCACAACGCGCCCAAGATCGGCGCGTGGCAATCGAACGATCCGCCGCAGCTTCGCTTGCAAGTCACCGCGACCCGACCGCTGCCAAAGGTCTGCCACCGCGCCAAATACCAACCATCCACCCAGGAATGCGCCGACCGGCGCCAATAGTGACTTCTCGGTCTGGACAACCCAAGCAAGTGCGCCGATCGCAAAAGCTGCGATCAGGCCCCACCAAAGCGGGCGCATGACTCGGCCAATCGCGGCACGCTTCCACGGAAGCAACGCACCGATCGGCAATATGACCGCCAACGCCATCATGAACGGGGTGAATGCCAAATCGAAGAACGGCGGGCCGACGCTCAGCTTTCTGTCCCAAAGGATCTCGGCCACCAACGGCCAGATTGTGCCTATGAAGACGACAAATGTCGCAACTGCGAGCAAGACGTTATTCAGCACAAGTGCGCTTTCGCGGCTCACAAGGCCAAATACACCTTTTGACTGCATCTCACCGGAACGAAACGCATAAAGCGTCAGCGCACCGCCCATGAAAATTGCTGTAATCCCAAGCAAATAGACGCCCCGTTCAGGATCGTTTGCAAACGCGTGCACGCTTGTCAGAACACCGGAACGCACAATAAATGCGCCGATCAGCGAAAACCCAAATGCAAGAATCGCCAGAAGAATTGTCCAGCTTTTCAGCGCTTCCCGCTTTTCAACAACTATTGCCGAATGCAAAAGCGCCGCCGAAATCAACCACGGCATGAAAGAAGCGTTTTCCACTGGATCCCAGAACCAGAATCCACCCCAGCCCAATTCGTAATATGCCCACCACGATCCAAGCGCGATGCCAACGGTTAGATTTAGCCATGCCAGCAACGTCCAGGGCCGCACCCATCGCCCCCATGCCGCATCCACGCGGCCCTCAATCAAAGCGGCCACCGCAAACGAAAAAGACATCGAAAGCCCGACATAGCCGATGTAAAGAAATGGCGGATGGAATGCCAAACCGGGATCCTGCAGAAGCGGATTAAGGTCCTGACCATTCAAAGGCGGAAACTCGAGCCGAAGAAAAGGGTTCGACGTAAAAATCAAAAAACCCAGAAATGCAACACCGATGGCGGCCTGAACGCCAAGTACACGCGCCCGCAATCGATCCGGTAAATTGCCGCCAAACCATGCCGCCAATGCCCCGAAGAACGCCAGGATCAGACACCACAGCAGCATCGAACCTTCGTGGTTGCCCCAGACGCCGGTAACTTTGTAAAGCATTGGTTTTGCCGTGTGCGAATTGGCAGTGACCAAAGCGACCGAAAAATCGGACACCACAAACGCATAGGTCAGCGCTGCAAACGAAAATCCTAGCAAAGCAAACTGAATCATAGCTGCCGGTTCGGCAACTGCCATCCAGCCGCGCCACATCTTGGACGCGCCCATCAGAGGCAGCGCCATCTGAATGACTGCGACCATCAAGGCCAATATCAACGCGAAATGTCCAAGTTCGACAAACATGGCCGCAGACTATGCTCAGGCGAACCGGTCGCCAAGGGCACAGAGCCATTGGTCGCAAGGACGTGAGAAATCAAATCAGGGTGTGAACGAGTATTGAAATAACCAGCGATGCGCACACCGGGATGAGTACCGCCGCCCGGGGCGCGTGCGCACGCTCCAAAATAACCGAGAAATGCATGAAAGCGCCCACAAAATATAGCGACAGGAACACAAACAGCAGTTGGCTCTGGTCCAACTGTGCCGGTTGTCCGAAGGCTGTGTATACCCACCACCAGCCCATTACGCTGGCTGCTCCGGCCCAGCTAAATGACATCCCCAAAGCCAGAGGCGTCTGCCTGCCTGCCCATAGCCAAAGAAACGTCAGCGAGATCATCGCGGCCATCAGAGAAAACGCGCCATAGCTGATCTGATAAAGTGTCCAGTAATCAAGCCCTGACCGTGCCAGTGCAAAAAGGCCAACCAAAAGAACAAACATGAACAACCCGTTTGTCATTTCTCCAACATCTCCCGGATTGCGGCATCAAGCTGGTCGGCGGCCGCGTTATTGCGGTCAATCGACGAGATCAGGTCTCGGCTCAGGAACAGTGGACGTAACGCGTTCATCAATCTCATAATCATTGTCATGCTCTTGGCATACGTTCTCGAATAACAGTTGCGATCTCGGTCAAAACGACTGCGTTTTTGTCCAGAACCGCGCGGGTAAGCTGTTCTTTCTGAACATCCCGCCAAAGCAAAAAAAACACCAAGACAACCCAAGGTCCGTGTTCTGCAATCAGTGCAAAGACCTGATCACCTCCTGTCATCCAGTCGCCTCCACTCTGAGAGCGCGGCATTTTCACTCTCTAGGTCCGCTGCACCGAACTCGTCCTGTCCCATTGCATTCAGCTGTCGGATATTGGCCACAACCTCAGGCGTTCGCGCCAAGGTTTCAGCCACACCTTTCTGAAATTCCTGGTTTTTCGTCTGGTGTCGCGCGCCGAAGTAAAACGACACGATCGCTCCCATTAGCCACCACAATGGCTCTGGCACCAATGCCACGCCCTGCATTCGCGAAGAAAACCAAACCGGATCCACCATAGCGGCAACAAAAAGCGCCACTGTGCCAAGGGCCAGCGTCGGTCGTGGCAACCGGTTAAGCCCATCCATAAGCCTGTCGAATATGCCGCGTCGGGGGTGAGTAAACTCGGCTGCAAACTGCGCCAACGAGGCGGCCGAATACGCTGCATTTCGAATAGCCTCTGCTTCGGCGTTCGGGCGGAACACCTCAACTGTCTCGCGGACCGCGTTTCGGCCTCCGCCAAACAGGACGCCCAGAATACTCCCAATCATCCCCATGCGGCGGTCCTGGCACGATGTTCCGCGGCGCTCAGGTGGTATCGCGGTGAGATGAATTCTTCGGCGCGCGTAATCCAGCCTCCCTTTCCGCCATCGCGTCGACGCGCATATTTTCGGCTTGCAGCCCGGCGATCTGCAAGCGCGTAGTAATAGTTCCGACGTTCGATCCCGTAGGCATCGACCAAATGATCCGGTGCCGCCGCGATTGCCAGTGCTGCAGCGTCACGGGTCTTTGACCCAATCAGCCCGTCATCACGCAAGGGATACCCCATTCTTGTCAGCACACGCTGCAATAGTCGCACGCCCCAGACACCGGCGTTCACCTGCATGTCAAAGACCGTGGCATGCAGCGGCTCGGGCAACCACGCGATACGCGGCCTGTGGAAATACTCGTCGACAAAGATTCGGATCGCCTCGGCCTGACTCAGCTTTTGCACGTCAGAGGTCGTAACCTGCCCGTCCCTGGTCAAATCCAAACCAAGGCGACGCATCGTATGAATTGTCACACCGAATTTGGTCGCGCCGCCGGGATCATCGGGGTCGTTCACAAACCCGCCTTCGCGGGCGATTATCGCCTGAGCAATGCTTTGGACGGATGGCATAGGTGCCTCGAACCATTTCAAAAGTTCGCGACAGAAACTCAGGTAAATGCGTTAACTCAGCGGTAACTAACCGTTCGGGTCTTGATAGACACCCTGCTCTTTCAACGCATCAATAACTTCGGCTGGCATGTAGGTTTCATCATGTTTTGCCAGAATTTCAGTGGCTTGAAAGACACCGTCAATGTAGCGTCCGGTGCCGATCATACCTTCGCCTTCACCAAATAGGTCTGGCAGAATACCTGTGTAGGCAACTGGAATAGACGCGCCGCCATCGGTCACTCTGAATGTTGTTATCTCACCCTGGCCGCGCGCAAGCGTCCCGTCTTCAACCAGCCCACCAATTCGGAAAACCTCGTTCGGAGGCGGTGGCGCTTCGGCTACCTCGCTTGGTGATCGAAAGAACTGAAGCGCATCAGGCGCGGCAATATAAAACGCCGAAAACGCGGCCACCATTGCCACAACCGCAATGGCAATCACCTGTATTCTTCGCTGCTTTTTCAAACCTTTCATAGCGGTCGCACCATATACAAATTGGGTCGAACCGGGGCGATAGCGTTCATGGAAATACCGGCGCGGCCATCAGCCCTGCTGTTTCATCCAGACCTAGCATCAGGTTTGCATTTTGGATCGCCTGGCCTGACGACCCTTTTGTCAGATTGTCCAAAGTCGCAACCACGGTTACCCGGCCAGGTATCCGATCGCCCGCCACGCCGATGTGGCAGAAATTCGAGGCCCGCACATCCTTCATTTGCGGCATTTCGCCAAACGGCAGGACCTGAATAAACACCTCGCCTTCATATGCCGTGTTTAACGTCTTGTACACAGCATCTGCGTCACCTTTCAGGTAGGCAGTCACCACGATGCCTCTAGAGGCCGGCAATAGGTGCGGCGACAACTGAACGATCACATCCCTGCCTGCAACTTTGGATAATTCTTGGTCAAACTCGCCAAGATGCCGATGCTTGCCACCCATCGAATAGGGTTTGACGTTCTCGTACAACTCCGAAATCAGCAAATGTTCCCTGAGCGCTCTGCCGGCACCAGATGCCGCGGCTTTTAGATCTATCACGATGTCGTCCAAATCGATCACTCCAGCGTCCACGAGCGGTCTTACGGCATAAAGACCCGTCGCGGAATTGCATCCGGTGCCGGCCACAAGTTGCGCCGATTGGATTTTATCGCGATAGAACTCGGTGAGCCCGTAAACCGCATTTTCTTGTAGTTCAGGCGCTGAATGCGACTTGCCATACCATTGTTCATAGACACTCGCGTCTTCGAGCCGGAAATCAGCCGATAGATCGACGACTTTCTGCCCTTCAGGCAAGTCGGCAATAACAGCTTGCGACGTTGCGTGCGGTAAAGCGCAAAACACCATGTCGACATCGGAAAAATCAATTTCCTCAATCCGCTGCAGATCCGGCAGCTCCATATGTCTTAAGTGTGGATAGACCGAAGTCATCGGCTGACCTGCTCTACGGTCACCGGACAATGCCTTGATCTGAAAGCTTGGATGCGTGGCGATCAATCTGACAAGTTCGGCGCCCGTATAACCGCTGGCGCCCAGAATGGCGATGTTGTGGGGCATTTGCCCGCTCCTTAAAATTTTCTATGATGTAAGACTTTGGCGCAAAAGCCGCAATCCAGTGCCGATCAGGTTCTTGCGATGAATAAATCTACCGCGACCAGTATTAGGCAGCTTGAAATTCCGCTTGTCGTCGTAAGAACCGGGTGGCCTGATCGCTAACCCGCTTCGGGTCACCGGTTGTCAAAAAAATAGACTCTTTGCCTGAACCCAGCATCTCAGGCCGGCGTTCTAAATAGTCCGCCAGGCTTTGGGCAACCAATTCGGCCTGGCTAAACACTTTCACATTCGTTCCAAGTGCGTTTTGGAACACTTCTTCCATGATCGGGTAATGTGTACACCCCAAGACCGCCGCGTCTGGTTTTGGCATCTTGCGTTTCAATGCCTCGACGTGGCCGCGAACCAGCGCTTCGGCCAGTATCATGTCGCCTTCCTCGATTGCATCAACGACGCCACCGCAGGCTTGCGCTTCGACATCGACACCGATCGCCCTAAACGCAAGCTCGCGTTGAAACGAACGGCTTCTGACTGTTGCAGGCGTCGCAAATAGCGCGATGTGGTTTACCGCAACCTCGCGTGGGGGCGTGTTATCGCCCCACTCGCGCTCCGTTAATGCTTCGATCAACGGCACGAAGACACCAAGAACCCGTTTATCGCTTGGCACCCAACTTTCTTGCATGCGGCGAAGTGCGACGGCACTGGCGGTATTGCAGGCCAGAACGACCATATCGCACCCGGCTTCAAACAAGCGTTCGGTTCCGGCAACGGTTAGGTCGTAAATATCGTCTGCATCGCGCGTGCCGTAGGGCGTGTGGGCGTTATCGCCGAAATAAACAAACGGGACATCAGGCATCCGCTCCGCTACTGCTTTGTAAACGGTTAATCCGCCCAGCCCGCTGTCAAAAATCCCTACGGCCATTGGCCACTGCCCTTCGGTGTTTTGTTGAACCGACAAGTTTCGGCGACAGGGCATAAGTTGCTGTGCACCAAGAGTCCATCACACGAAAGAGTACAGCAGCACTACTCTGCCGCCACCGCGCTGGGGTCCTGGCCCGTTTCGATCGCGGCCAACAACTCATCGCGACGCATAGCGGCGGCCGTTGCGTTATCAGCCTTCACTGGCCCGAATCCACGAATTTGCAACGGCAGGCCCGCAACCTCGATGGCGGCCTCTGTGTTGCGCGTAGGCTCTTTCAGTATTCGTTTCATGTCGCGTTCGTACTGCCGAATTAGTCGCCGCTCCAACCGTCGATCCGCGGTATATCCAAACGGGTCAAAGGGTGTGCCCCGCAGCCATTTCAGCCTGGCGAGATACGGCCACATCCGTTCTGCCCATGCCCCGAACCGTCGTTTTTTAGGTCGCCCGTCCGAACCCACTCGCGAAAGAATTGGCGGCGCAAGATGATATGTTAGTTTTAGATCGCCCGAGAACGTCGCCTCGGCTTGTTGGCGGGATGAAGTCAAAAGGCGTGCTACTTCGTATTCGTCTTTGTAGGCCAACAGTTTGTGATAGCCACGCGCGACTGCGTCCTTGATTTCGGCGCTCTCGAAACGATCAACCATTTTTCGGTAACGGCGTGCCAATCTGACAGATTGATAAGCTGTGAGATGGCCCTCGCGAAACGCGATGATCTCCTCAAGGCTGGCCGGTTTCGAAATAACCCCGCTTGAGGTGACTTTTGCCGCTGCTTCGGGGTTTTGGGCGGCCCATCTTCCAATTTCAAATGCGCGCAGGTTCTCGTCAACGTTCGTACCGTTCAGGCGAATGGCCTCCGCAAGCGCTTCATGGGTTAGCGGTAACTGCCCAAGCTGCCAGGAAGCACCGAGCAGCAACATATTCGAGTAAATTGCATCTCCGATAATACGCGCAGCCAATGTTGTCGCATCCAGCATGGTCAGTTCATTTTTCAACCTGGCTTCTAGACTGAGCGCCAACTGGTCGCTCGGGATTCGAAAATCGGTGTCGCGCGTGAAATCGCCTGTCATGATCTCGTGGGAGTTTACAACGGCGCGGGCTCGTCCATGGGCCATTAGTCCCAAAGTTTTTGCACCAGCCGAAACCACCAGATCGCCGCCGATCAGTGTATCGGCCTCGCCAGTTGCCACGCGGATCGCGCTGATGTCTTCCGGCGCGTCGGCGATCCGGCAATGTATGTGCACAGCGCCACCTTTCTGGGCGAGGCCCGCCATCTCCATCATCCCGGCACCTTTTCCATCCAACCGCGCAGCCATGGCCAGAATTGCACCGATCGTCACGACGCCTGTGCCGCCAACGCCGGTGATGACAATGTTATGGGTACGGTCAATCTCTGGCAGATTAGGCTGAGCAAGATCACCGGTTTCAATTTCCGCGGTGGCCTCTTTCCGCGGTTGCGCGCCTTCGACGGTGACGAAAGACGGGCAAAACCCATTCAGGCACGAAAAATCCTTGTTGCAACTTGACTGGTCAATGGCCCGCTTGCGCCCTAGTTCCGTCTCGACCGGCACGATCGACACACAGTTCGACTGCATGCCACAATCGCCGCAACCTTCGCAAATATCGGTATTGATGAACACACGCTTATCCGGGTCATCGAATGTACCGCGCTTGCGCCGCCTTCGCTTTTCAGCCGCGCAAGTCTGAATGAAAAGAATTGCCGATACGCCTTTGATTTTACGATACTTATCCTGAACATTGGGTAGCGCATCACGCTTGTGCCATTCAACTTCGCGCGGGAAATTCGCACGGATCGGTTCCTCTTTCTCATCAAAGACGAC
>JBPCWO010000374.1:0-19307 GCA_051009475.1 Boseongicola sp. | reverse complement strand
GCGGTGATGTCGCTGCCATCGACGGAATCATTGTCAAACCGATCAAGGTCGTCGTCGTCATTCTCGTCGGTCATCGACAAAACCGAGAACGAAACCGCCGAGCCAACTGGTGGCGGGTTTGCCGGATCAAATAGATAGAATTGGTCTGAATAAGACGTGGGCATGGTTTTCAGGCAATCGTCGCCGGGCAAATTCGCCCAAATATAACAGACATGCTAGCAACCCGGTGTCCACGAGTCGATCAAGCAGCACGTCACCAAAAACCTGTTGGGTCCTTCCAGCATCGCTCGACGTTGGCGCCATCCGTGGTTCGCAGGATTTTCTTGTTTGCCCTCAATGGGCGCACATACAGACTCGTTTTGACACTGAAGCCATCCAAAATACTTTTTGTTGGGGTTTAGGTTCGGCACAGCCGCGGGGCTCTGGGGCGGGCAGGTTGTTTTCACGCATTGAGAATTGTGCTTGCTTTCGGCTTGCAACCGCGGATTTGCTTGCCTAGAACGACCGCTGATTTTTCGGACTCGGCGATTTTTGAGCCAGAGCCTTTTAATGAGGGTAAACATGCAGGTCACCGAGACTCTGAACGACGGTCTGAAGCGTGGATACAACATTGTTGTTAGCGCTGCCGAGCTTGATGGAAAAGTGAGTGAAAAGCTCACCGAGGCTGCGCCTGAAATTCAGATGAAAGGCTTCCGGAAAGGCAAAGTGCCGATGGCTTTGCTAAAAAAGCAGTTCGGTCAACGTCTTCTTGGTGAAGCAATGCAAGAGACAATAGACGGTGCCATGTCGCGTCACTTCGAGGATTCAGGCGATCGCCCTGCGATGCAGCCAAAAGTCGAAATGACAAACGAAGACTGGAAAGAAGGTGAAGACGTTGAAGTTGCGCTTTCCTATGAGGCGCTGCCCGAAATTCCCGATGTGGAATTCGGCAAGATCAAGCTGGAAAAGTTGATTGTCCAAGCTGACGACAAAGCAGTTGAAGAAGCTCTGAAAAATCTGGCCGACAACGCCAAAAATTTCAGCGACCGACGCAAAGGCTCGAGTGCGAAAGACGGTGATCAGGTAGTGATCGATTTCGTGGGCAAGGTCGACGGAAAAGAATTCGAAGGCGGATCAGCCGAGGATTTTCCTCTGGTTTTAGGTTCAAACCAATTCATTCCCGGATTTGAAGAGCAACTTGTGGGCGTCAAGTCGGAAGAAAATAAGTCTGTCGAAGTGACGTTTCCCGAGGAATACGGAAACACTGAATTATCCGGAAAACCGGCAGTCTTTGATGTTACTGTCAAGTCGGTCCAGGAGCCGAAACCAGCCGAGATAGATGATGAACTTGCCAAAAAGTTTGGCGCGGATGATCTAGCTGCGCTGAAAGAGCAGGTAACAGAACGACTGGAGTCAGAATACTCCGGAGCTTCGCGTGCCGTTATGAAGCGGGGTCTTTTGGATTCGTTGGACAAGGCTGTGAAATTTGAGCTGCCACCTTCGTTGGTCGAGGCAGAGGCCGAGCAGATCGCGCACCAGCTTTGGCACGATGAGAATCCAGATCACGAGGGTCACGACCACGAAAAGATCGAGCCAACCAAGGACCACAAAAAGTTGGCAGAACGCCGGGTGAGGCTTGGGCTTTTGCTAGCGGAAATCGGCCAAAAGGCCGAGGTCGAGGTTTCTGACGCCGAAATGACACAAGCCGTGATGAACCAGGCGCGGCAGTATCCGGGACAGGAGCGTCAGTTTTTTGAGTATGTGCAGCAAAATCCTCAGATGCGGCAGCAGATTCAAGCCCCGATATTTGAGGATAAGGTCGTCGACCACGTCGTTGAGCAGGTCAAATTGACAGAGAAAACTGTTACCAAGGACGAGCTCGAGAAGGCAGTCGAGGCTCTCGACGACGAATGATTATCGACCAACGCGGCGCGACCTGGCGTTCTTACGGTTGCTCGATCGGGTGCATTGGATTCGTAAATGGTGTGATTTGCCGCGCGCTTTGACCAATCATGCGATTTCTGGCCGCGTTGTTTGACCCCTAATCGAACTCGTTTTGAGAAACGGATTCGGCTCGCCGGAACGCTTCCACTGTCCGAAAGTCCGAATTTTACCAGTCGACAGGAGGTAGTGAAGATAACGAACGACTTTGCCACGCGCTTCAATTAGTCCAATTTTCTATGATCTTCGGTCAATAAACCTACTCCCTGGCGGCAATCCGTTGGCAGTTAGGGCGTTGGAAAAAGGCAATTTATCGGCGAAATCAAATAAACTGTACAAAAAGTTGATCCAGTATTTATGACAAATTGAAAACAGTGTGTTTATCATAATTTCCGGTTTTTCTTCTATTCGACGGTTTCATTAACCAAGCTTATGGTGTATAAGTTTTTCTATTGAACTGTGTATCTGAGTAAGAGGTAGCCGTGTTAGAAGTAAGTTATGCTGCAAATTCAGGCGTAAAAAATGACAAGTCGACAGACTTGCTGCATGGCCCAGCGCTTTTGGATATTCTAAGTAACATGAGTGAAGGTGAGCTTGCCGAGCTTGAAGACGAGCTTGATTTTGCGGGCTTCACTGGGATTTTCGGGCCGATCTTGTCGGGAATTACCGGCGAATCCGGTAACGAAATCCGACACTCAATCAAGCAGGCTCCTAGCCACGCTGCGTGAATTCATAGTTCAGTTGAGCGGTTCGCCCGTGAAAGCGCTTAACTGAACTCCTGATTTTTCCAGACCTGTTCGCACAGACTGCGCCAAGGCTACTGCCGCGGCGCTGTCTCCGTGTACACAAATCGTATCAATCCGAGATTCCAGTCGATCCCCTGTCGCCGTCAGAATTGCCCCGGCCTGAACCATTTCAATCATGCGTGACGCCGCTTCTTCCGGATCATGAATCATTGCGCCCGGCAGTCGCCTGTCAACCAACGTTCCATCGGGATTATATGCTCTGTCGGCGAAAATTTCGCCCGCCCACCGGCAACCAAGGTCGCGCACAACGGTTTCCATGGAGGTTGCGGCAAGGCCCATGATGATGACATCTGGTGCAACTTCCAGCACCGCTTCATAGCAGGTTCGGGCAAGATCGGCGTCAACCGAGGCCATGTTGGACAGCGCGCCATGCAGCTTCATGTGCCTAACCTCGCCGCCTGCAGCCCGCGCCATCGCTTGCGCCGCGCCCATTTGATATTTTATTTCGTTGGCTAGGGTGGGCTTCGGCACGTCCATGCGCCGTCTGCCAAAACCTCGCAGATCGGCAAACCCGGGGTGCGCTCCAATGCCGACATTGTTTGCAACGGCAAGCGACATTGTCCTCGCCATCGTGTCCGGGTCTCCGGCGTGAAAGCCGCACGCAATATTTGCGGACGTTACGACCTGCAAAAGCGCTGCGTCGTCGCCCATGGCCCAGGGGCCAAAGCTTTCGCCCATATCTGAATTGAGATCGACGGTTAATACCATGGTTGCGCCTCCTGCAGACAGAAAACGCAATCACCCGGCTGACGGCAAGCTGTTTAGGTCTGCGGTTGCGGAAGTTTCTCAGAATTCAGGTATTCACGAACCGCCATGCTCCGCCGCGTTCACAAGTTCTAGGACCCTCGGCCCTATATCTTCGACTATCAGTGCGACACCTTCGGCATTTGGATGGATGCCGTCAGGCTGCATGAAGCGCCTCAGCGTGTCTACAGTGTCATTCCGCGCTGTCAGCGCCCCTAGGAAGTTTGGATAGAGGAGGGCGCCGAATTCTTCGGCTAACGCTCCATACATCGCGTCAAATGCAGCTTCATAATCGGCGCCATAATTAGGAGGCGCGTCCATCCCCACCAGCAAAACTGGTAAGTTTCGCGAATCAGCGACTTTCAAAATTCCAGAAAGATTCGCCTTGCTGGTGGCGGGGTCAATTCCACGAAGAAGATCATTTCCACCTAGTGCAACGATGAGTGCATTCACATTCGGTGTAAGCGTCCAGTCCACCCGCGACAGACCGCCTGCCGTCGTATCACCAGAGACGCCAGCATTAATCAACAAAACGTCCGGGCCTTGGGATCGGAGCCACCTGTTAAGCTGCGACACAAAGCCCTGATTGGCCGGCAGCCCATACCCTTGAGTTAAGCTGTCGCCGAGTGCCGCTATAGTAACAGGCTCGGCTGCGGAGGCATTCGCGGAAAGGATTATTGCAAATCCGACGTTGCGAATTGCACTTGTTACCCCATATGCCCAAGAAGCAAATGCCAGCGGACCTGTGCGCATGACTGAAATCATTTTGTCCCTCAAGGATGCATCGCTCGCACTCGACGGCAACGCGGGCCGAGTTGAAATCTTGAAACAGATCAACCTGGATATTCGCCGCGGTGAAACGGTGGGTCTGGTGGGGCCGTCGGGGTCAGGCAAATCATCGCTCCTGATGTTATTTGGCGGATTGGAACGCGCCACTGGCGGTGCCGTCAACGCCCTCGGGCACGATTTGACCGCGCTGGGCGAAGATGCGCTGGCGCGTTTCCGCCGTGCACATATGGGTGTCGTCTTTCAATCGTTCCACCTGATACCGACAATGACCGCGTTGGAAAACGTAGCCACGCCACTTGAACTGGCAGGCGCGAAAGATGCATTCGAGCGCGCACGCGAAGAGCTTTCGGCAATGGGTCTGACGGACCGCGTCGATCATTACCCCGCACAGATGTCGGGCGGCGAACAGCAGCGTGTGGCGCTGGCCCGTGCGGCCGCCACACGGCCTGATATTCTGCTTGCCGATGAACCGACCGGAAATCTGGATGCATCGACCGGTCAGAACATCATGGACTTGCTTTTTGGTTTACGAGATCGCCATGGGTCAACACTGGTTCTTGTGACCCACGCACCCGAGCTGGCGGCGCGCTGCGATCGCGTAATCCGGCTTATGGACGGGCGAATAACGTCAAGCGACTCTTCAGAGGCGGCGGAATGAGTTTTCAAGTTTCCCGACGACTTGCTCGGCGAGAGCTTCGGGGCGGTCTGAAGGGGTTTCGTGTCTTTCTGTTTTGCCTGGCGTTGGGTGTCGCCGCAATCGCCGCGATCGGAGTGGTGCGCGAAAGCATACGTACCGGTCTTGACCGGGAAGGGGCTGTCATACTGGGCGGCGACGCCGAGCTTGAATTTACTTACCGATTTGCCGAACCGGCCGAGCGAAATTGGATTGAACAGAATGCAGAAGCCGTATCCGAATTGGTCGATTTCCGCTCGATGGCCGTGTTCGGCACAGGCGAGACTGCCGAACGCGGACTGACGCAGGTCAAAGCCATCGACGACGTTTATCCGCTCTACGGTGAGGTCAGGCTGGAGCCATCAATGTCGTTGGCAAATGCCCTTCGCGATGATGATGAATTTCCAGGAGCGGTCATGGATCCGGTGCTGATCGAACGCTTAGGCATGACGATCGGCGAAACGTTTCAACTGGGCGCGCAGCGCTTTCGACTGACAGCGGCGCTGATCCGTGAGCCGGATTCCGCGACCGGCGGCTATTTGCTTGGGCCTCGGACGATTGTTCGAACTGACGCGCTTTCTGAAAGCGGGCTCATTCAACCGGGCACGCTTTTTGAGACCGAGTACAAGCTGCGACTGGCGAGTGACGCAGACCTCGACAGGCTTTCGTTCGAAGCAGACAGCGCCATCACTGGCGCGCGCTGGCGCGACAAGCGGAACGGCGCACCTGGAATGACACGTTTCGTTGATCGGTTGGGATCGTTTCTGGTGCTGGTAGGGCTCGCCGGCTTAGCGGTCGGCGGGATAGGCGTTTCAGCGGCGGTGCGAGCCTATATCGAAGAAAAAATCGAAGTCATCGCTATCCTGAAAACGTTGGGAGCCGAAAGCCGGACGATATTTCAGACCTACTTTCTGCAGATCGGAACATTGACTGTTTTGGGGATCGCAATCGGCGTGGCGCTAGGCGCAGTCGTGCCGCTCCTAGTGGCGCCAGTTCTCTCAGCCCGTCTGCCGCTTCCGGCGGAATTCGCGCTATATCCCAGGCCACTGGCCGAAGCGGCTCTTTATGGTGCTTTGGCCGCTATGATCTTTTCGATCTGGCCGCTCGCACGAACCGAAGACATCCGTGCGGCAACGCTGTTTCGCGACGCGTCCGCAAGAGTGCGTGGGCTTCCGCGCGGCCGGTGGATTGCTTTAACGCTAGTGCTGATTGGCGGGCTTGTCAGTTTGGCGGCGCGGTTTTCCGGACTTGTGGACTTAACGGTCTGGGCGGCGCTGGGCTTGGGCGGGGCTTTTATCGTTCTGGTGCTGTCCGCCGGCGCGATCCGGCAACTCGCGCGGCGTGCAGCAAAAACGGCGATTTGTCGCGGGAAAAGTGCGCTGCGACTGGCGTTTGGCGCGGTGAGCGGACCCAGCGGCGAGGCGACCTCTGTTGTCCTTTCGCTCGGGCTAGGCCTGGCCGTGCTTGCGGCAGTTGGCCAGATTGACTCAAATCTTCGGGGTGCAATTGCCCGTGATCTGCCCGAAGTCGCACCGTCGTTTTTCATGGTCGATATCCAGCCCCATCAATTGGACAAGTTTCGAGCGCGTCTGGCCGCGAACCCCTCGGTAAATAAGGTCGATAGCGCTCCAATGCTTCGCGGCATCATTACAATGATAAATGGACGACCTGCAGAAGAAACCGGTGGTAGCCATTGGGTGCTCCGAGGTGACCGGGGCGTGACATACTCGGCGTCGAAGCCCAAAGACACCGTAGTCACACACGGCGATTGGTGGCCGCAGGATTATCAAGGATCGCCGCTTGTCAGTTTCGCAACAGAAGAAGCGCTGGAAATGGGTCTCGCGCTTGGCGATGAAATTACAGTCAATATCCTTGGCCGGGACATCACAGCCAAAATTTCGAACTTCCGCGAAGTGGATTTCTCAACAGCTGGAATTGGTTTTGTCATGTCAATGAATCCTTCTGCCTTGGCCGGTGCCCCGCATAGCCACATCGCCACGGTATATGCCGAGGATTCTGCAGAGCCCGCGGTTCTTCGAGAGATGTCAAATGCATTTCCAAACGTCACGGCAATTCGCGTGAAGGATGCCATCGAACGCGTAAGCGAGGTTTTGGCAGGCATTGCGGCGGCCATCACCTACGGCGCATTGGCGACATTGGCGACGGGCGGTGTTGTCTTGATTGGTGCGGCGGCGGCCGGTGTTCGCGCCAGAACGTACGAGGCCGCAGTCTTAAAGACACTGGGCGCCTCGCGCAGAACCATACTTCTTAGCTTTGCCATGCGTTCTGCAATTCTGGGTGCGGGTGCAGGCATTGTCGCGATTGTGGCAGGTGGCATCGCTGGTTGGGCGGTCATGACGTTTGTTATGGAAGCCGAGTATCACTTTGAGCCTGTGTCAGCGTTTGCGATCGTGATCGGTGGAATTTTGGTGACACTATTTGCCGGCCTTTTCTTTGCTTGGGGGCCTCTGGCGGCGCGTCCGGCGCAAGTGTTGCGCGCTCGCGAGTAGGTCAAACAACTCGCTAGCGGCAGTTACCGGAACCGTGTGCGAAAAAACGGGTCTGGACAATCCGGCGCGGTCGGCCAAGCATTGCCGCAGTAAGTTCTCCAGGGGAGTGATCCAAGATGAAATTGATGACGACAAGCGCGTTGGCGCTGATGATCAGCAGCAGCATGGCGTTGGCGGCAAGTCACTGTGCCGCGGGAAAGACGATGAAGGACGACGTTCTCACTGTTGCAACGGGGAACCCGGCGTATTTCCCGTGGGTGATTGACGATGCACCGGAATCGAAACAGGGCTTTGAGGCCGCTGTTGCCTATGCCGTCGCAAACGAAATGGGATTTGCCGACGATCAAGTCGAATGGGTGAGATCATCTTTCGACCAGGCAATTCAACCAGGTGCAAAAGATTTCGATCTGAACCTGCAGCAATACTCGATCACCGCCGAGCGTGACGAAGTCGTCGATTTCTCGGCACCTTACTATTCGGCGGCAATGGCAGTGCTAACGCGCCAGCCTGTGGTCGACAATGGTGCCGAAGCGAACGTTGGATCGCTGAGAGGCCTCGTTTGGGGTGCGGATGCAAACACAACCGCTGTGCCAATGCTGAGCGAGATTGTTCAGCCGGACAAAGACCCGTTGCTTTATGGCGATAACGCCGATGTCGTCGAGGCGATGAAAGCCAACCAAATCGACGCTGCACTCTTTGATCTTCCGACCGCGCTTTATCTGGGCGCCGTCGTGCTGGACGATGGCGTGATCCTGGGGCAGTTTCCACCCGATCGAAGCGAAAATCCGGATCAGTTCGGTATATTGATGGAAGAGGGTAACCCGCTGAAGGAATGTGTGGATGCCGCTTTGGATGCCATGAAAGCCAATGGGTCCCTTGCCGCGATTGAAGCCGAATGGCTTTCCGAAACGACGGGTGTTCCGGTCATCGAGTAGATGTCGGATTTGATCGAACCGACTGCCGCCGCGGGGAAACCTCTTACGCGGCGGCAAGCCTATGAAGCGCAAGTGCGCCGTCGATCAGTGACAATCGCCGGTTTTTCGACTGCCGCGGTCATAATTGCGCTAATAGTCCTCATTCCATTGGCACCTGGATGGGAAGCAGTGAAGAAAAGCTTCTTCAATCCGGACATATTCGCAAAAACATTCCCGGGACTTCTAGAAGCATTCCTGCTGGATGTGGCCATTTTCGCGTGGTCGGCGCCGCTGATCTTTATCCTTGGTCTTGTCATCGCACTTTGCCGCGACGCGCGCTCACCCGCTCTCTATCCGGTCCGGCTGTTCGGGATTTTATACACCGATGTATTTCGCGGCATCCCTGTCATTCTGGTCATCTATCTGATCGGCTTTGGCGTGCCTGGGCTTGGCCTGCCGCGCCCATGGAATTCGCCTTTTATCTGGGGAACAGTCGCGCTGGTTTTGACCTATGCAGCTTATGTGGCCGAAGTGTTTCGTTCGGGGATCGAGAGCATCCACCAAAGCCAGCGTGCTGCGGCTTCGTCACTGGGGCTCAGTCACGCCGATACAATGCGCTACGTGATCTTGCCGCAGGCAATACGCCGCGTGGTGCCTGCGAACATGAACCTCTTTATCGCCCTACAAAAAGATGTAGCTCTTCTGAGCTTTATCGGCCCAGTTGAAATATTCCGGCAGGCGGGTGTTTATAAATCCCTATTGGCAAACTTCACTCCTTACGTTGGAGCCGCGCTTATTTTCCTCGCGATTACCATTCCAGCAACACGGTATGCCGATTATCTGCTGCAAAAACAAATGCGTGCCCGAAGTTGACTGCAAAGCTCGAATTAAGGGGCGTCACCAAGAGCTTTGGTGACAATGTTGTTTGCCGCGGCATCGACCTGTCCGTGGCTACCGGCGAAATGATTTGCCTTATCGGGGCCAGTGGATCGGGCAAGTCGACGCTCTTGCGATGTATGAACTTGCTCGAGCCGGTGGACGACGGCGTGATTCTTCTGGACGGCACTGATATTTCGGTGCCCGGTCTTGACCCGCAACCGGTGCGGCAGCGGATCGGAATTGTCTTTCAAAGCTTCAATCTGTTTCCACATATGACTGCGGCCGCGAACGTCTTGCTGGCACCGCGTCGTGTGCATCACACATCACGCGAGACGCTTCTGCCGGAAGTCACCGCGCTTTTTGAGAGGTTCGGTCTGGCTGATCGAATGGACCATTATCCCGACCAGTTATCGGGCGGGCAACAACAGCGCGTAGCCATTGTTCGGGCGCTCGCAATGAAGCCCGAGATCATGCTATTTGACGAAATTACATCGGCGCTGGATC
Organism: Boseongicola sp.; assembly: GCA_051009475.1. GTDB lineage: Bacteria > Pseudomonadota > Alphaproteobacteria > Rhodobacterales > Rhodobacteraceae > CAXMNX01. The sequence continues at coordinate 9,568 of JBPCWO010000374.1, read as the reverse complement.
CGGAACTTGTTGGCGAAGTGCTTGATGTGCTGCGACAGCTCAGGGCGGAAGGTATGACAATGGTTCTCGCGACGCACGAAATGGGATTTGCCCGCGAACTGGCCGACAAAGTCTGCTTTTTGGACGAGGGGCGCATATTGGAAGAAGCGTCGCCAGTTCAACTCTTTTCAAACCCAAGAGAAGATCGGACCCGGGCGTTTCTTGCGCGCGTTCTTGAGCGGGCTTAATTATCGATTGGCCGGCTGATGAATTCATAGCCCAGAAGATCGCGCATCTCGTGCGGATCCCGGACTAGACGACTGACTAATCGCTGAAAACTATCGAGCCGTTCCTCTGCGCTTTTCCAGGATTTTCCGGCTTCCTCCAACGTCACAAAGCGAAAGGTGATCTCGGTTCCCGGTTGTGCCTGGGCGATTCGCGGCAAATCGGCAGGCAGCACAGTTCCTATCCTGGGATAGCCGCCCATGGTCTGACAATCGGCGAGCAGCACAAATGGAGTGCCGTCTCCGGTCATTTGAATATCGCCGGCGGCAATGAAGTCCGAGGCAAGCTTCAATTGTCCGCCCGTCGAATACGGTTCCCCGTCGTGATCCAGCCGAATACCCTGGCGGTTTCCCTTGGCACTGCGAATGAAATGTGCTGCTTCAAATCGCGCGCGAACGTCTTCGGGAAAAAGCGACGTTTGTGGCCCGTCCATGACCCGAATTGGAGCGTTGCTTGGGGCGGCTGCAGGAAGCTTCAATTCCGGCGCATTAAGCGCTGGGTCGCTGCCAGCTGCCAATACGTCACCTTGGCAAACAAGGCTGCCCAAGTTCGCGATGCCGTGATACCCGCAACCACCAAGGACCGCCTCGGCCTGGAAGCCGCCTTTAATATGCAAATAACCGTAAACGCCTGTCACAGCCGGACCGATCCTAAGATCGTCGCCGTCAGCAACAGAGTAAGTTACGTTGGGAATGACCGGTTCGTCGTTCAGTGTCGCCCGCATGACCGCACCCGTTAGCGCAACTCGTGTGTTCCCTTCGAACCGAAATCTGCCGCCAAATCCAGCCATCTCTAACGCAACTGCGTCCAGCACGTTCCCGAGCAAAGCGTGACCGCGGAGCAGGGCGTCGCTGTCGATGGCGCCTCCGGGCGAAAGCCCAATTCCCATGCGCCCGGGTCGACCCAGATCTTGAAGGCAAAGCCCAGGTCCGGCTTCCAACACGTGAAGTCGCGCCGTCATACGATATTCTCAACGATTGCGCCGCCGAAGCCATCGTCGGCTCCCGCCAGCGTTTCAAACGCGTCTAATTCAACAGACTGAAAAGAAATCTCATCCCCCGCAGCGAGTGCAATCGGGGTTTCGCGATCCGGCGCAAAACCACGAAACGGCGTGCGCCCGACCTGTCGCCAGCCAGTTGGCGCAGTTGTCGCAAACGGAATGACCTGTCGAACCGCTACAACGATTGCGCCCAGTGGGACCTGCGCGGTCAGTTCCTTTCGTCTGGGAATATCCCACTTGTCGCCAAGAAAGCCCAAATAAGGCTGTCCAGGCGCAAATCCCAACGCCAGAACGCGCATTCGCGTCTGGCAAAGCTCTGCAACGGCCTCTTCGGGCGAAACGCCGACAGCTGCAGCGACGTCCTTTAGTTCCGGGCCGGATTGCCCGCCAAATACAGCCGGCAATTGCCAATGCCGCCGCCCCGAGGGCAGGTCGGCCGCCGTCCAGTCGCGGCTCTGCAAATGGTCAGTTAGAATCGAAGCGAGCGCTTCGCGGGAGGTCTGATCCGGGCGAAATCTCACCAGAACCGAAGTGAGCGACGAGGCAACCTCGGACACGCCGGTGATCCCGGCGGCATGAACAGCACTTCGAAAGGCCAGAGCCGCCCGGTTGGCCGTTTCGCTCAAGCCTTCCGCGAACCGTACCAGTATCCCATCGGGTCCGATCGGAAGAAGTTTGGCCTCTGATGTGGTCTTAGCATCCATCATTCCGAACAAGGTTTCAGAAACCGAGGCACAAATAAACGACCAATTGTCGGCTTGCTTACAGACTTGACGGAATGCGCCAATACTTCTACCAGAACGCTCGCTCAGGCGGAGTAGCTCAGTTGGTTAGAGCAGTGGAATCATAATCCATGTGTCGGGGGTTCAAGTCCCTCCTCCGCTACCAATATCAAGCTCTATTGCATTGAATTTATTCAATTAGTGTAGCGATAGTCGATTTAGCCCCATCATTCGTACCAACATCCAGTATCGTTAACGCAAGTCACAATGACCGCGCTACACGGCAGAGCAGTCATTTGCGAGAAAGACTCAGTTGTCGGCTTCGAGCCCGAAGCGGACGGTTTTTCGGTCCTTTGGTGCTGCCCCGCAGCGAACGACTGCTTCGAGCTCAGAGCGGACATTGGTCCATTCATTTCAATTGCATCCGCAGCGAACGACGCCAATAATCCCAGTCCCGGCGTCTTGCAGAATTACAGAGACAATCGGAGGATTCGCGTTTATCTGCTAGCTTTAATCGGTGCTGATTTTGAATGCTAAAGGTGAATCGATAAAACTACTTTTTGGGATGCTTGCTGCCGCCGTAGTGGCGGCTCTTGCTGGCACGGCTTGTGCGCAGGACCGACCCAACGTTGTGTTGATGCTCGCTGATAATCTCGGATTCGGGGATCTCAGTGCATATAATGGTGGAACTAGGGGAGGGATGGCGACACCCAACATCGATACTCTGGCCGCCGAGGGTATGATGCTGACCCAGTTTCTGGTCGAACCGGGATGCACGCCGTCGCGTGCGGCACTGCAGACCGGTCAGTATTCAATCCGAAACGGCATGTCCCTTGTCATCGCCCCTGGTGCCGGAGGCGGCCTGCAAGAGGATGACATAACTCTGGGTGAATTGTTTAAGTCTGTTGGGTATGACACCACCTACATCGGCAAATGGCATCTTGGGCCGCAACCTGTCAGCCAGCCGCAGAACCAAGGCTTTGATCAGTGGTTGATTGGATTTGCCGGCACGACGGATTCGTCTCTGTACGGTGAAAACATCCGGGCGCTTGGGATGCCGGACGACATGGCGCAAGCCTTTGGTGCCAGCATCGTAGAGGCTCTTGCCCCGGGCGAGGCGTCTGTCGTTCGCTCTTACGATCTATCGTACCGCAAGCAAATCGAGAGTGACATCGCAGACGCCTCCGTCGACTACATCAACGCCCGTGCCGGACTCGGCGCTCCCTTTTTCTTAATGATCGGCTGGACACGCCCACATTTCCCAAACGACACTTCCGACGAGTTCAAGGGCCGATCTGGTATCGGCAAATACGGAGACTCCGTGGTCGAGCTGGATCACCGCACGGGGCAGGTTTTGGATGCGCTTGATTCGGCCGGGCTAAGTGACAATACAATCGTCATCTGGATATCGGACAATGGAGCGACAGTGACCGCGACAGCTATTGATGAAGTGCACGCAGGCGACAATGGACCATTTAGGGGTGAATTGGGGGACGCTTATGAGGGATCGATCAGAACAGCAGGAATGATCCGGTGGCCCGGCAGAATCGATCCAGGCATTTCAAACGAAATGTTCGCGATCCACGACTTCTTTCCGACGCTTGCCAATCTGATCGGGGCTGAACTGCCAGATGATCGGCCGATTGACGGGCTGGATCAAAGCGCCTTTCTGCTTGGCGATACCAATGAGTCCGCGCGCGACAGCCTGATCACATTCATCGGTGATCGCATCGTCGCGGTGCGCTGGAACCAGTTCCGCATGTATCCGCTCGAAATTACGAGATCGAACACCAATCCTGCGGTTGGTGGCTATATGGGTATGATGGCCGATACAGCCGGGTTTCCACAGATCTTCAATATCGAGGCCGACCCAAAGGAACGGGTAAATATCGGCCATGCCGGGGCCGGCTGGGTGATGGTCCCGTATCTGCAAACGATTGGTGCATATCTGGCCTCATTGGCGGATCATCCAAACCCACCTGCTCCCAATGTGACGGACTTCAGGTAGGTCAGAATCAAGAGCGTCGCAGCTCGCGAATGACCGCTTTGTCCGCCAAGCAGACATTGACCATCCGCGTTTTGGTGCAGTTGCAGCGAAAGGCCGCTTCGAGCCCGAAGCGGACGCAGCTCTCAGTTGCGAAAGCAGGATGCGTATTGAAGACCTTTAAAGCTTCGTATTTGGCGTTTCGACTTCGGGCAAGGAATGCAAACCGAGCAGCGATAGCGACGACCATGAGAGGAAATGCCCACGTTTCGCCGCAGATACCCCGCAAAATTGCCCTATAAAGTAACCTCCATGTCGAACATCGAGCATTTAGATAATTACGCTAGGATTTGATATGTCGGACGCAATGCAAGTCGCGCAACAGCGCAGGACAGACTACAAGGCAGCTATCGCCAAAAAGAACAACGAGATTGCTGAGCTGAACGAGCTAATCGCTGATCTCGACAGCTTTATTGAATTTGGCGAAGCTCTTCTGGATGAAAAGACCGAAAAAGTAAGAGAGGTCTCGCGTCCTATCGTTGCTACTCAACCCGCCAGCGAAGCGGACGATGAATGGCATTCGGACGATATAAATCAAGGCATTACTCAGGTTCTCTCCCAGCGCACTGGCTGATAAATTGAGGCCGGTGCAACGTGCTGGGCGAAACCAATAATTATCGTCGCGCGTCAGATTGCCAGCGCGAAGCTTCTACTATGAAGAAGTGGCCTAGGCGCCAAATGTCTTCTTTGTCCTCAAAGCGGTCATACAGCCGAATTCGTCCAGCGGCGGCGTTGACCCGCTAGCAGACCAAACCCAGTTGTTGCATTCTCTTGGTCTTGCGTCGCCAGAGGCGCCGTTTCTCAGGCCCGTTGGTTCAGATTCTCGTGGACCTCTGGGACAAAGGTTTGGTCGCTCATCGGAGGCCGCACATATCCTCTTTGAGGTGGTCGGTCCTCTAGCGTGACAGCGTCTCTCGGCACATCTTCATATGGGATTAGCGTAAGCAGGTGACTTATGCAGTTTAGTCGTGCGTGCTTCTTGATGTCAGAATTAACTACATACCATGGCGCTTGTTTGATGTCGGTGTGGGCGAACATATCATCTTTGGCTTTCGAGTAGTCCACCCACCGCTTGCGGCTTTCCAAATCCATCGGGCTGAGCTTCCACTGCTTCGTTTGATCAACAAGGCGCTTTTGAAATCGCCGCTCCTGTTCTTCGTCACTTACCGAGAACCAATATTTGATGAGCTGAATCCCGGAACGCACCAGCATTCTCTCGAACTCTGGGCAGCTCCTCATGAATTCTTTGTACTCCTCATCGTTGCAGAACCCCATGACTCTCTCGACACCTGCGCGATTGTACCAAGAACGATCGAAGATAATGATTTCCCCGGCCGCCGGAAGGTGCGCGACATATCGCTGAAAATACCATTGGGACTGCTCTCTTTCCGTCGGCGCGGGAAGTGCAACAACCTGACATATGCGTGGGTTTAACGCTTCGGTAATCCGCTTGATCGTTCCACCTTTTCCGGCAGCGTCACGTCCTTCAAATATTACCGCAACTCGATGACCGGAGTGTTTCACCCACTCTTGAAGCTTGACCAATTCAATTTGAAGGCGCGCAAGCTCATTTTCATACACCCTGTTCGAGATTTTCGTTGCCATAGCCAATGCTCCTGAACAGCCCTAATACCAAAGAATAGACGAAATACTTGTAAGGGAGAAAGCCGAGACGGTTTATTCGCATCCAGCTGAAAAATTGTTCGTTTTATTTCGGGATAGTCTGGTCAGGAAAACAGACCAGCCCAATGTCGGCTTTGTTCGCCAGAGGTTGGGCGCTTTTCGTGGAATGGCTGCTCTTAGCCCAAAACGAAACTTCACGCAGGAAGTCCGTTGCTGGCAACTTGGACAGGATTCGGTCATCTGCGGCATCAAGCATTGATTTTCGCTATGCAGAATTCAATGGAACGTCGCGAAGCCGTGCTTCGTTAGCTCCTTAACAATTTTTAGCACTGTTGGAACACTTCGATACTTGCTTTACGAATGATGTCGATGGATTCACGATTCTTAGGCTGGGTGAGTGCGCTACGATTCAAAAGGACCCCCGCCAGTGTTATCCAGAGGGCCAATCGGATAATTTGTTTTGATAGAATAACGAACGGTCGAAGAAGTCTCGGTCCGAATTAGACAGGTGAGGGCCATAAGGGGGAAAGGCGATATGGCATTTCTGCATGGTCTGCTGCGGCCATTCCAGATGTGGAATGACTTCGTTCTTCCAATTGGTCGGTGGATTTCCATAGTCGCGATTGCACTGATGGTTTTGGCCATCCTAATCCAGGTCTTCTTTCGATACGTGCTTAACAGCGCGCTTCCCTGGCCCGACGAAGCCGCGCGATTCATGATGCTTTGGTTGACAGGATTGATGGCGCCAATCGCATTTCGTCGCGGCGGCTTTGTCGCAATCGATATGGTTGTCCAAGCTCTGCCATTGAAAATGGGCCAGATCATCTCGCTCATTCTTCTTGTCATTTCTGCGGGTGTTCTGGCCGTGGCAATTAACATCGGCTGGGGCGAAGTGACCGGCTTTGGCGGCAAGTTCAATACTGCATCGCTTTATGTGCCCTTGTCGGTGGATTTCAGCGAATGGCTACGCGTTCCGCGCTCGTGGATGATGGCGTCTCTCTTGGTGGGGGTTACTCTGCTTTTCATAGTGAATATTGAGCTAATCTTGCGGTCGCTGATCGCGTTTCTGGGCGGCGGCGGCGGGTTGAAAGATCTGATGCCGCCAGAAGAAGAAATTATGGCGGAATAGTTTGGCATGCTGATCTGGTTCCTCCCCGTTTTTCTTCTTTTCCTAGTGATCGGTCTGCCGGTATTCTTTGGGCTGCTCGCGGCACCCGGCATCTTGCTTTGGATGGCTGGGCAAGAAAAGGACATTACTCTTCTTTATCGTAACGTTTACAATGGCATGGATAGTTTTCCGCTGATGGCGATCCCGTTTTTCATGCTCGCAGGCGAAATGATGAACAAGGGCGGCATCACCGAGCGACTGGTGGAGTTTTCCCAAGCGCTGATGGGCCACCTTCGTGGCGGTCTGGCGCATGTGAACATCTTGTCGTCCATGCTGTTTGCTGGTCTCTCCGGTTCTGCTGTGGCCGATACATCCGCACTTGGATCAATGCTGATCCCGGCGATGGAAAAACAAGGATATACCCGCCGGTTTGCAGCCGCCGTGACGGCCGCCTCATCGGTGATAGGGCCAATCATCCCGCCCTCAGGCATTATGATCATTTACGCCTACGTCATGGGCGAAAGCGTGGCGGCACTATTTCTGGCCGGAATAGTGCCCGGTGTTATGGTGGGCTTGGGACTGATGCTGGTCGTCAAACTGATGGCCAATAAATACGACCTGCCAAAAGCCGAACGTATTGTGAAAAAAGGACAGACGCTTTCGCCTCGGGAGTACTGGGTATCCTTTGCTTTACTGCGGCTCAACCTTGGCTGGGTCCTCTTTGCGGTACTTCGCGGCACGACCGGCTTAGCTGCGGGGGAAGACTCCAGCAGCCTCGTAGTCACAGTCACTTATCTTGTCTGCGTTCTTTCTGCACACGTCCTGTTGATGGGTTTGCGGCCGCGCATTGACGAAGATTTCCGAATGGTGACGAAGCGGGCGGTTGTGCCACTGCAGACACCAATCCTGATTTTGGGTGGAATTCTTTTGGGAGTCTTTACCCCGACAGAGGCGGCGGCGGTCGCAGTGTTCTATGCAGTCATTGTCGCATTCTTCGTGCTTAAAACGATGAAGATATCTGACTTGCCGGAAATTCTTAGCCGCTCGGCACTAACGTCGGCTGTGGTTCTTTTATTAGTGGGCGCGGCCATGGCGTTCAAAACCGTCGTTTCGCTTTCTTATGCCCCGCAGATACTGGCCGATTTCATTCTGTCGTTGTCCGAGAACCCCTTGATCCTGCTTTTCCTCATCAACATCCTTCTCTTCATTGTTGGGATGTTTCTGGATGCCGGACCGGCAATCATTATCCTTGGTCCAATTCTGGGACCCATTTTCGTTGAGATGGGCGTGCACCCGGTACACTTCGCCATCATCATGTCGGTGAACCTGACCGTTGGGCTGGCGACACCACCGATGGGGCTAGTCCTGTTCGTCGCGTCTTCGGTGGCGAACGAGAAAGTCGAAACCATCGCAAAGGCAATTTTGCCATTCCTCGCTGTCGAGGTGTTGGTGATCTTCCTGATCACCTACGTCCCGGCTATTTCAATGACGATTCCTCGGTTAACGGGGTTCGTTAACTGACCAGAAGCAACCTACAGGGAGAACAAAATGCTCAAAGGTCTTACCACAGCGGCGCTGGCCGCAACCATGCTCGCAGGATCTGCGTTCATGGCCTCAGCTCAGGATTTCACAATCCGCGCTACGGCCAACTCAAACGAAAACGATGAAGACTATGACGGCCTTGTCGTCTTCAAGAACTTTGTCGAGCAGGCGTCGAACGGCGCAATCGCTGTAGAAATGTTCATTGGCACGCAGCTTTGTTCGAACGGTGCCGAGTGTTTGCAAGGCATCGCAGACGGCAACATCGATATCTACATTTCAACCTCAGGCGGTGCCTCGGGAATCTTCCCATTCGTTCAGGTGCTTGACCTGCCTTACTTGATGTCTGACGACCGTGTGGCCGAGGCCGCGCTTTCGAATGGCACCGATTTTATGAACAGTATGAAAGACATGACGCTTGAGGCCTCGGGCGGTATGATCCGATTGATGACCGTGGGTAACACCGGTGGCTGGAGAAACTTTGCCAACACCAAACGCCGGGTAGCATCGCCCGGCGATATGGCCGGTCTGAAAATCCGAACCGTGGTTGCGGACCTGCCACAGGAGTTGGTCAAGGCATTGGGCGCTTCGCCTACGCCGATTCCGTGGCCCGAGTTGTTTACCTCGTTCCAGACTGGTGTTGTCGAGGGTTCGAAAAACGGCATCACCGACATCATGGGTATGAAGTTCCCCGATGCCGGTCTTCAGTACGTAACACTTGATGGGCACGCTTACATGGGTGCGCTTTGGTTCATGAACAACGAAACGTTCAAATCCATGCCCGAAGAACTGCAGCGAGTTGTCGTCGACGGCTTCTACCAGCTTCAGCAGGCAACCTTTGCCTCGCCGAAGCGAAAGTCGATCCAAGCCTATCAGGACTTCCAAGCAGGCGGTGGCGATCTTTACGTCCCAACGCCCGAAGAAAAGCAGGCGTTCAAAGACGCAGCTGCACCAGTCTATGATTGGTTCAAAGGCAACGTCGATGGTGGCGAAGCGATTTTCGAAGCGCTGACAGCTTCAGTGTCGGCGGCAGAGGCCGAGATCAACGCGGCACGCGCAGCCGATTTACAGTAAAGAACTAAAATGACGCGGAAACGGCGCCTACGGGCGCCGTTCTTATTCAGCGGAATGGGTACATCCAGGGTTTGTAATCGTTGATCAGCAATTGGGCGCGAGCGATTTGCTCCCTGGTCATCCGGTTTTGTAATTCCTCCAAAGAATCCGCTGCGTCCGGATCACCTCCGATCGAAGAAAGCGCGTACCAAAGG
>JBPCWO010000373.1:0-11475 GCA_051009475.1 Boseongicola sp. | reverse complement strand
ACGCTAAACTAGACGCTACTTGATGTAGCTGTGGCCCGAGCACGCCCAATGCTGACCCAATTAAGAGATCGACGAACCCTGCGTCGCTGGTCGCGTGCCATTGGCGCGGCCGATGTGCTTGATCCGTCGGAATTAAAGCGGTTGCGTGCCCGCGCCCGCGCGCTTGCAAGACGTGTGAACCGCGTGATTCAGGTCGCTGACGGCAGATTGCAGTTGCCGCTCGCCGGAGAAGCAGCGATTCGCCGGCCTATGCACTCAGACTGGGCCTGGCGACCGGAACTCTGGACTGTTCCGATAAATCCACCGGGACTAACTGAAGTAGCCACAAAAACAGCCTTTGGTGAAGAAGCCAAAATTTTTCACGATTGCGGTCTGAGTGAACTGACCATCCGCCAGCTTCGCAATACCCGCGCCGAAGATGTGGCACCGTTTGGATTGCGACTGGACGTATTTCGATTTGATGGCTCATTTCTGAGTCTGGTTCTGGACCTTCCCGATGAAGGCATTGCGGACCTGTGCCGTCGGCATATCCTGCGCCTGGACATTCGCGTGGAAACCGAACGGCCGCTTGAAATATTCGGCCGCCTTAACATCCGGCATGGTCCAAATGTCGAACAAATCGTCCGTGAATTCGAAAGCTCAGACGGTGAACTGACAATCGAATTTGATATCGGCGCCACCCAGGTGAACGAGAAACGCGTCGATCGCGCCTGGGTCGACTTGATCTTCGAAGGGCCCGATCTGAACCAGATCACTTTGCGCGATGTAACGCTGTCTCGCCGCCCCAGAGCCGAGGTCTGAACCGTGGCCACGATGAGCCTCACAAGGATGCGCCTTTCAGAAGGAATTTGGGAAGGTTTGCTTGCCGCAAGAGGTGAAGCACCGCCGGCGCTGCTTGTCCGCCACGACGACCGAGTTGTCGGTGAACCAGAAACTGAAAACACCGGCGAAGGCGGCTGGCTGGTCAGGTTTCGCGTGCCCGTTGAACGACTATCCGATGGAATTCAGACATTTGTCATTGAAGATGCAGAAACTGGTGACGCGCTAGCGCATGAAACAATTATCGCCGGCGAAGTTCTCGATGAAGATGTGCGCGCGGAAGTCTCGCTTCTGCGCGCCGAACTCGACATGCTGAAACGTGCCTTTCGCCAGCATTGTGCAAATAGCTGACTGCGACCAATTCTAACGGACTGATACGGGTGTTTCAGGGTCATTTCGCTTGGGTTTTGCCTAATCGCCGCGCGGAAACCGTTGACTTGCTTCCAATTCATTAAGGTCCATGTGATTGCGCATAAAGCGCTCGGACGCTCTTTTGAGCGGCTGAAAATCCCAGGGATAGTACCCACCTTTTCTCAGTGCCTCGTAGACCAGCAAACGCCGGGCCTGACTCGCGCGAACGTCGGCGTCAAACGAGTCCAGATCCCAGGTTGTTTCGGCCCCATCGCGCAAACGCCCCAGGTCGTCCGCCGCACCCGGATCCAGTGCCATGTTCCGCAATTCGTGCGGATCAGCGACAAGATCATATAGCTGATCCGGATCAGCGGCGCAGCGCACATATTTCCACCGCTCGTCTCGAAGTGCCACAATAGGTGCAACTGATGCCTCGGCTGCGTATTCGATGGCGACTGGCGCGCGCCGCGCCGCGCCATCCATCATTGGCAGCAAGCTTTCGCCGTCCGTCCATTCAGCAAGGCCGCTCACGTCAATTCCCGCTATTTCTGCCAGCGTGGGCATGACATCCAGCGTGGAAACCGGCGTATCGACCCGCCCTGCCCCCTGTCCTGGAACCATCATCATAAGCGGAACGCGGGACGAGCTTTCGAACATACTCATTTTGAACCACAGTCCGCGTTCGCCAAGCATATCGCCGTGATCGGACACAAATAGGATCACTGCCTCTTGCGCCGCGTCCTCCAGCACCTGCAAAAGGGAACCGAGTTTTTGATCCAGGTAAGAGATATTGGCGAAGTATCCGCGTCGAGCGCTGGCAATGTGATCTTCGGTGATTTCATAAGAACGCCAGTCATTGGCATCAAAAATCCGCTGCGAGTGCGCGTCATGATCCGCATAGTCCATCGCCGGTACCGTCGGCTGCAGGTGTTCACAGTCTTCGTAAAGGTCCCAGAATCGCCGACGCGCAACATAAGGATCGTGCGGGTGGGTGAAACTCACCGTCAGGCACCAGGGGCGCTCATCCGGCGCGCGCGCAAGATCGTAAAGTTTCTGTTTGGCCAGATGGGCGACTTCGTCATCGTATTCCATCTGATTGGTGATCTCGGCAAAACCGGCGCCAGTGACCGAGCCCAAATTGTGATACCACCAGTCGATCCTTTCGCCGGGTTTCCGGTAATCCGGCGTCCAGCCAAAATCGGCTGGGTAAATGTCGGTAGTCAGGCGTTCCTCATAGCCGTGCAGCTGATCCGGGCCAACAAAGTGCATTTTGCCCGAAAGGCAGGTCGCGTAACCCGCGTTGCGCAGGTGATGCGCGAACGTTGGGATATCCGAACGAAACTCAGCAGCGTTGTCGTAAACGCCGGTGCGTGATGCCAGCATCGAGGACATAAACGCGGCTCGGCCCGGTGCGCAAAGAGGCGATGCGGCGTATGTGTTCGCAAACCGAACCGATCGTTCGGCAAGACGTTTCAAGTTAGGGGTGTGTAGCCAATCGGCGGGCCCGTCTGGGAAAAACGTCCCGGCGAGTTGATCGACCATGATTATCAGGATGTTCGGCTTGCTCATCACGCGCCCTCCGCATCTGCCGAGAGCACCGTAAGTGCGCGCGCGCGTCAATCCCCGTTTGCGATAACCCCGGACCGCCGAACCTTTGGCAGCGCTTGAATTTCTTGCTCTGCCGCTTTTCCATCGTCGGGCGGCAAGAAAACAACGTATTTACTCCCGACATAGATCGAATCCGGTTCTGAATACGCGACCGTGACAGCCGTCCATTCTTTAGAAAACAGCAAGCCAAATACACCGGGCGCTGAGTGCACAAAGTTATGCATCAGCCCAACCATTGCGACAACGCCGAGTGCGTGTGCTGCCTTGATCTTGCGAGGTGTGCCTTTCAGCAGCCGGAATACTAAGAACAGGCAAATCATCGCGATGCCGCCGTCAATGAGCATAGTAACATCCGGAATCTCCATTGCCGGCAAACTTCCCATCAAATGAAACCGCGCCAGGCGGACAAGGAATACTGCCACCATGCCAAAAATCACTGCTGCGCTCAGCATCATTGGCTGTCTGAGATTCGCCTTCCAATCCGGCAAGAGTTCGACATCCGGTTTTGCGGCGTCTATCGGGGCGCGTTTCGCCTCCACGCGATTCAGACGGCTCTTGAAACCTGTCGGTCGCGCCGTGCCTTGTACGCTGCTCATGACCAAACTCCCCTAGCTCTACTCGGCAAAAAACTGTCGGTCGAAAGAGGCAAAATCAGGGCAATGACCGTTAATTTTTGAGGTATTGCGCCGTTGATTCAGCTACCGTGGAAATGGTGTTTCGGGCGGCGTCGCGCCTCGTTTCAGCATTGCTTCGCGGACCGTGATGAATGTCACCGATGTCAGGATTACACAGCCGCCCAGTATTACCCAGCCATCCACGGGCTCGCCAAATGCCAAAAGCCCCAGCAGCGTTGCCCAAACCAGTTGGAGATAAGTCACAGGTTGGGTCACAGTGACCGGAGCGGCGGCGAATGCCAGGGTCATCGTATAATGCCCCGCCGTCGCGAATACCGCGACAAGCGCAATCCACCCAAGTTCCACAAGGGTCGGAGTTTGCCAGACCGCAATTGCGAACGGGAAAAGCCCGATCGTAGCGGTAATAGAAAGCATTCCCACAATAACCCGGGGCGAAACTTCGTCCGTCAGCTTCTTGGCAATTATGTAACTGCCCGCAAACAACGCGGCAGTTCCCAGCATAGCAATATGACCCGAACTGATTTCGCGAAATCCGGGGCGCAAAATGATCAATGCCCCGACAAAAGCAAACAGCACAGCCAGAATTCGCCGCGTCGCCAACCGTTCGCCCAAAATCAACGCCGCACCAATGGTGATGTATATCGGTGAAAGGTAATTCATCGCCGTGACTTCGGCGACCGTAATTCGGGTCATTGCGTAAAACCACAAGATCACGCCAAGCGCCTGAGCCAGCCCGCGCCATGCAAAAAGCCTCAGTTGTCGGCGGGTCAAACGGGCCTGGATGATCGGCCGGATCAGAGGTGACAACAGTATCAACCCAATGACATATCGCAGGAAACCCGCCTCGGCGGCCGGTAGGTTCTGCGCACCGTGCTTGACCACGGCCGTTACCGCGACAAAGAAAATACCCGTCACAAACATCCAGAAAATGCCTACGATTGCACGATTTTGGCTGGTGTCCGCAGACGGGTTCATCCGCGCGTTATGCGCCTGGAACGCTCAAGCCTCAAGGCAGGACCAGCGCGCCCGCGATCGTCCACATCAAAGCCGCTATGCAGGCGTCCAGAACGCGCCAGGCTGCCGGTTTGGCAAAGAGAGGTGCCAGCGCCCGCGCGCCATATCCAAGCGAGAAAAAGAAAACGAACGAAGCGGTCACGGCGCCGAGCCCGAATGGCAGCCGGTTTTCATATTGGCTGGCGACCGACCCGATTAGGACAAGCGTGTCCAGATAAACGTGTGGATTAAGCCAAGTCAGCGCCAGACAGGTGGCAAGCGCCGCAGTCAACGACAGGTTACTGGTACCTTCAGCAACCAACGTGGAGTCGCCGCGGATCGCCGAACGTGCTGCCGCGGCACCGTAGACGATCAAGAATATCGCACCGAACCAACGCAGGACCGGGCCGACCCACGGGTATGACTCTGCAATCAACCCGAATCCAGCAACCCCCGCGATGATCAACACTGCGTCGGAAATCGCGCAAGTCAGCGATACTGCGAACACATGCGATCGCCTCAGTCCCTGACGAAGCACAAAAGCATTTTGTGCTCCAATCGCGAGGATCAACGAAAACCCAAGGGAAAAACCTGCGAGAAATACTGTCACGACTGCTCCGTTTGCTCGCTTGGATCAGGATTCGCCGAGCGCTGCAACCGGTTGCGAAAGTAGACAGAGCAAACAATTGCCTGCAGGATTCGCCTATTCAGTTTGCATTATTTGGAAGGAAATTTTGTCATGGCACAGCGCATCATCATGATCCACGGACGCAGCACCAAACCCGCCAAGGCTCAGTTTGCTCGATTACAGAAAACGGCTATTATACAAGGGATTAAGAGAATCAACTCAAGTAAAGCCGCCAAAATCCGGGATGACCGCATCCCGATAGATTTTGTCTATTATGGCGATATCAACAACCAGATCCTTGCAGGAGTGGACAAAGTAGCGGCCGAAAAACTTACTGCAATTGATCCACACTGCAACAAAGCACCCTGCATTCCGGCGACCGGATACGCCGAAGCGATTGCTAATTTGGCGCGGATTAAGCGCTTCGACAAAAAAGCCTATCGACGGGTGGTCGCAGAAAACAAGGACTTGCGGTTCGTCGACGACGCGGCGCGCGCAGTATCTACACTCGCAGCAATATTTACGGGTGCAAACCTCAACAGATTTGCCATCAAGAAAGCGACCGCCGACATGGGCGCTTATCTCATGCGCCGATCGGTTGGGTCCGCAATTCGTGAGCGGCTTCAGGACCCGCTGCGCAAGGCCCTGAAGCGCAAAGATGATATTTGCCTCGTCTCCCACTCGATGGGCTGCATGGTTGCCTATGATGTGCTTTGGAAGTTTTCGCGCATGAGTGAATACAACGAACTGCGGGTCGGTGGCGCAAAAGTTAACAGGTGGGTGACGCTCGGTTGTCCGTTGGGCGAAGCTGGCGTAAAAGCGAATCTTTACGACGCAAACGAATTTGACTTTCAGGGCGGCACCGACAAGCACCCAAAGGACATTGTCGGCGACTGGGTAAACGTCGCTGCCGTTGATGATTTCATTAGCCACGATCCGACGATGAAAAACGACTACTCGGCGATGGTGAAACACAAATATGTCAACAGCATCCGCGACATAGGAATCTACAATTGCTACACCTTCAAGGGCACGTCGAACCCGCACAAACTATACGGCTACCTTGCTAATCCGGCTTGCGCAGCCACGATCGCAGACTGGATCAAATAGCGATCAGAGCTGCGCCATTACGTCGTCCGATACTTCGAAGTTCGCGGTCACCCGCTGAATATCGTCGTCGTCTTCAAGCACTTCGATCAATCTGAGCAGTTTTTGGGCACCATCGAGATCGAGCTCGGTTGTCGTGGTCGGCTTCCAGATAAGCTTGGTCGATTCTGCTTCACCCAGGTTTGACTCAAGCGCGGTCGAAACCTCGTTTAGCTCTACGTCACCAGTGAAAATGACGTGACCTTCTTCCGAGCTTTCGACATCTTCCGCACCAGATTCAATGGCCGCGAGCATTATCGTTTCCTCGTCACCAGCAGCCGCAGAATACAGAATTTCGCCCTTTCGTTCGAACATGAAACTGACCGAGCCGGTCTCGCCAAGGCTTCCGCCGTGTTTGCCAAATGTTGAGCGGACAGTAGAGGCTGTTCGGTTGCGGTTATCGGTCATCGCTTCAACGATTACGGCGACGCCACCGGGCCCGTAGCCTTCGTAGCGAATTTCTTCGTAGTCGTCGGCATCACCGCCAGTTGCCTTGTTGATCGCGCGTTCAATGTTGTCTTTGGGCATGGACTGTGACTTGGCCTCTTTGATGGCCAGGCGAAGACGAGGGTTTTTGTCCGGATCCGGATCACCCATTTTAGCCGCAACGGTGATCTCTTTAGAAAACTTCGAAAACAGCTTTGACCGCACCGCATCCTGACGGCCTTTGCGGTGCTGAATGTTCGCCCATTTTGAATGGCCTGCCATTGCGAAACTCTCCGAGATACCTTCGTCGGCACCTTCTAGCCTTGGCTTTCAGCGATCTCAAGGCCGCCAGAACATTAACGAATTCGGCGAGAATAATCACAATTTCGTCTAAAATTGTCCAAACTCTATTGGTAGTTCTAAGCTTGGAAAAAATTAACCAGTGTTTTTGGAGCGAGTATCAACCATGACCCATTTTCGCATTTTGACATACCCAATTCTGGCGGCATTCCTGCTAGCCGTTTCCGGATCAGTCGCCGCCGCGACAACAGAATGCGTCGTCCAGGACGGCCAAAACTGTGATGCCAAGCAGACCATCAAGGAAGATCGCGGTGATCGCCAGGAACAACCTGCAGATAAAGAGCCTGAAGAGGAATCGGTTAGCAAAGCCGATAAGCTAGCTGCCAAGGCCGAGAAAGCCAGGGCACGCGCTGACAAGCTAGAGTCGAAGGCCGAAAAGGCAGCCAAAAACGCTAAGAAGAAAGCCAAAAATGCTAAAAAGGCAGCCAATAAATTTGAGAAAAAGAAAAAGAAAGCCAAGAAAAATCCTACTAAAAAGAACATAGCAGCAAAAGAAAAAGCTAAAGAAAATAAGAAAAAGACAGCCGAAAAAGCTAAAAAAGCAGCCAAAAACGCTAAAAACAAAGCCAAGAAAGCGAATAAGGCAGACAAGCGCGCTGATCGCCTAGAGAACAAAGCCGAAAAGGCTGCTGCTGCAGAAGAGAAAGATTCCGATTAGGATCACTCGCTGGCCGCCTCAGAGCGGCCAGAATACTGGGATCAAAAGCGACGCCAAGATCCCAACTGACAAGTTCAGCGGTATTCCCACTCGCAGAAAATCGCTGAACTTGTACCCGCCGGGGCCATATACCATCATATTCGTCTGATAGCTGATCGGGGTCGCAAAGGTGGCGGACGCTGCGATCATCACCGCGACGACCAGCGGCCGCGGATCGACCCCGACCGATATCGCCAACCCGATTGCAACAGGCGTCACAACTACCGCAACAGCGTGGTTGATCAGTTCAGACAAAACTGACGTCAGCAAATACACCGCCCAGACAATCAAGAACGGCGGCAAGCCTTCCAAACCAGGTGCGATCGTTTCGACAATAATGTGGATCGCGCCGGACGTCTCGAGCGCCGTCGCAACAGCTAGCATTGCAAATATCAGCGCCAGTAGGCGCCCATCGATGACCGAGAACGCCTCGTCGGCGTCAATGCATCGGGTCAGGAAAATGAAGGCCACGGCGATAATCGCCAGCGCCAGGATCGGTGCGACACCAAAAGCAGCAAACAACACAATCCCCGCGAGTGCCGCCAGCGCGACCGGCGCGTGCTTGCGACGGTAGGCCCGCGCCGTTGGGGCCGAAACATTAACCAGATCGGCGTCTGCTGCCAGTCGCGCGATGTCCTCAGTGGCACCTTCCAGCAACAACGTGTCGCCAACGCGCACAATCAGATTGTCCAATTGGCTACCGATATTCTGGTTCCGCCTGTGCACCGCCAGAACATACACGCCATACCGCCGCCGAAGCCGAAGCTGGCCCAGCGAGCGCCCGACCAACGTCGCACCGGGCGTAATCAGAACTTCGACAGTGCTTGTTTCGCGCGACGAGAGCTTGTTGACCGGTCGCACGTCCGAGCTTGCCTGAAGCCCAAGCAGTTCTTCCATCTCGGTCCGCAACACCACCCGATCGCCTGCTTCCAGCGCAACGGCGGTCATGTCGCGGCGAAGCGACGCGTCCCCTCGCAAAACGTCCACCACGCGGGTGCCTTCGCGCTTGAACAGGTCGATCTCGCCCACTGGACGACCGATTAACTCGCTGTCCTTTGGCACTGCCACCTCGGTAAAAAACTTTTTCTTCGCCCGGCCCGATAACAGCGTTGCCATGCTGGACCGTTCGGGCAGCAGCCGCGGCGCGACATAACGCAAATAAATAGCGCCCCAGGCTATGAGAAAGACCGCAACTGGCGTGACCTCAAAAATTGAAAACGGTTCCATTCCGCGTGCCCGCGCAACGCCATCAACCAAAAGGTTTGTGGACGTGCCGATCAGCGTCAATGTGCCACCGAGAATGGCTGCGTAAGAAAGCGGGATCAACAGCTTGCTTGCCGACATTCCCAGCTTTTTTGAGAGCTGCACAAAGACTGGAATCATCACCAATACAACGGGCGTGTTGTTTACAAACGCCGACGCAACGACCACCAGGGCCATCAGCCCGGCGATGGCCAACGCGGGGTTGGTGTCAGCCTGGCTTTCGGCGAGCCGAGTGAACCGTTCAAGCGCACCGGTGCGCACAAGGGCGCCCATCACGATGAACATTGCGGCAATCGTCCAGGGTGCAGGGTTCGACAGAACCGCCAGCGCATCGTCGTATGGCAGCACACCAAGGGCCAGCAGCGCGGCGGCGCCGGCGATCGCGATTACCTCGGCAGGATATGTCTCGCGAATGAAAAGCGTGAACATAACTGCCACTACGCCGATCGTAAGCGCAGCCTGAATTTCAGTGGACAGCTCGAGTAACTGGACCATTGCGGTTAAATCTTGCTGGATTCTTGCTCCGCTGCAAGCGATTCACGCGGTCGAGGCAGCACAAGAAACACGCCGGAAAGGATTAGAACCATCGCCGCCCAAACCCAGGCCGAATACGTTTCACCCAATATCAACATCGACCAGAACACTCCGAATCCGGTCACTAGATAGCTGACCTGGACTGCAAAAATGGGGCCCGCACGACCCACCATCCAAACGTAGGCCGCGTAAACCAGAACATGGAAAAAAGACGACAGCACCAGAGCCAAATCCGGGGCGCCCCAAGGCGGGCGCGGGTCGATGAACGTGCCGGTCGCGACTGAAAGTGGAAGCGTCACAAGGGCGCCGAATATCGACGCGCCAAATAGCACATCGATACTGTCAAGACCGGCCGTGCCCCATTTTGCCACGACGTTGCCTTCTACAGCGTAAAAAGCAGGCGCGACCAGAGCCAGTGGGACAAAGACGATCATCGCACGTTCAGGCAAGCTTGCTTCCGGGCCAACGATGAACAGAACGCCCACAAGCCCTAGACCAAGACCGAACAGTCGGATCAGCGCGAACCGCTCGTTTCCCATGGCCAACGCGATGGGAAAGGCAATCAGCGGGACCAGTGACAACAATATTGAAATCAGGCCTGCGGGCAGATGCCGCGCCGCTTCGTACGACGCGGAATTCGGCAGGATGGTTCCGATCATCGCGATCAGAACAAAGATCTGCAGTTGCGCGCGTCCTATTGCGAATTTGCGGCCCCGCAAGATCTGAACGACGCCCATCACCGCTGCACCGATCAGCATTTGCCAGAAAATCAGGCCAATATGCCGGTAACCCTCGCTAACCGCGATTTTTGCCAACGGCAATGTCAGGCCCCAGCCGGCGCCCATGAGCGCTAAGCAGGCCAACAGGAATGTGCGTTCGCTCACGACGGTCCCGCAGGTGACAAACATCCGCCGTCTTGGATCGTCTGCACCGACTTTGCTTTACCAGTCCGGTCATCGGTTTCGACAAAAAGCCCCGAAAGAGTCGCCTCTCCGCTTGCCGGTTCAAACCGGCCGCGGCCCATCCCAGTAACGAACCGGCGCAACGGTTCTTCTTTCGCCATGCCGATGACCGAGTTGTAGTCGCCGCACATACCGGCATCGGTCTGATATGCGGTTCTGCCTTGCAAGATCGTTGCATCCGCGGTCGGCACATGTGTGTGGGTTCCGACAACTGCGCTTGCACGGCCATCGCAGAAATGACCCATGGCCATTTTCTCACTCGTCGCTTCACAGTGCACTTCCACCAAACTTGCTTGGGCCAGGCCACCCAAAGGATGGGCGCGCAAAACCGAGTCGATTGCGGAGAACGGGTCGTCGAACGGGCGTTTCATAAACACTTGCCCCAGAACTTGCGCGACCAGGATTTTCCGCCCACCCGGCACGTCATAAACCCGTGCGCCTGCACCTGGCGCGGCTTTTGAATAATTGAGCGGCCGGAGGATGCGCGGCTCGCGGTCAATGAATGCCAACATGTCGCGCTGATCGAAAGCGTGATCGCCGAGAGTCAATACGTCGACGCCGGCGTCGAGCATCGCCTTTGCGTGATCTGCTGAGATGCCCGCGCCCGAAGTGGCATTTTCGCCATTGACCACAACGAAATCCGCGCGCAGGCGGTCCCGTAGTGGCTGAAGCCTGTCGCGGATAGCTGTTCGGCCTGTGCGGCCAACAATATCACCAAGAAAAAGAAGTCGCATGCCGGTCGCGTAATGCGCTGCGTCAGACAAGGCAAGGGGCACGATTTTCATTCGAAAACCGGGGCTGAGCCCTCGCCCAGGTTAATTCTGCATCAAGTTGAAGCGAACGACGCCGCTCGATCGATCCCGAACTCCTCGCCCGGACTCTCGACCGGCCGCTGCACAGGCGGACGCCCCTGTGCCTTGATGATAGGCGGTCTTGGGGGCCGGTGATCTGCTGCACGCGAGTCGTCGGCCCGCGCGGTAGCTACGATCCAGCCTTCTACCCGCTGATGATTTCGGGAGGGTGAAGGCGGCGCTCTGCCCGTCTGCACAACGC
>JBPCWO010000372.1:0-2818 GCA_051009475.1 Boseongicola sp. | reverse complement strand
CTACTACGATGGCCAGGGCTTCATGGCACCGAAAGATCTCGGCGTGACTTCAGCGAAGGACTTGGACGGTGCGACCGTTTGCATCCAGACCGGCACAACGACCGAGCTTAACCTTGCGGATTTTTTCCGCGCCAACGGCATCGGCTATGAGCCGGTTCCAATTGAAAACGGTGCTGAAGCGCTGCAGCAGTACAATGCTGGTGCCTGCGACGTCTACACCACAGACGCTTCGGCTCTGGCCGCGCAGCGGGCAACTTTCGAAGAT
The DNA here is from genome assembly GCA_051009475.1 of Boseongicola sp. Classification (GTDB taxonomy): domain Bacteria; phylum Pseudomonadota; class Alphaproteobacteria; order Rhodobacterales; family Rhodobacteraceae; genus CAXMNX01. The sequence continues at coordinate 2,553 of JBPCWO010000372.1, read as the reverse complement.
CCTGCGGCGCATGTCATCATGCCCGAGATCATCTCGAAAGAACCGCTTGGTCCACTTGTTCGCCATGGCGACAACGAATGGGCTGACATCGTTCGCTGGACGTTGAACGCGCTGATCACTGCTGAAGAGCTTGGCGTAACGTCGGTAAACCTGGCAGAGCTTTCTGGTGGCAGCAACAACCCGGAAATCAACCGTTTGCTCGGTACTGAGGGCGACCTCGGTGGTATGCTTGGGTTGGACAAAGACTGGGCGCTTCGTGCGATTGGCGTTGCCGGCAACTATGGCGAAGTCTTTGATAAAAACATCGGTGAATCCACTCCGATCGGTCTGGCCCGTGGCCTGAACGCTCAGTGGACAGATGGCGGCCTAATCTATTCGCCACCTTTCCGGTAAGACAGACAAAAAGGGGCGCGGGTTCACCGCGCCCTTTCTCTATCCGGCCTAGTTGGGTGGTCGGAGCCAGAAACAGGCGCGCACCACGAGAGTGCAACCAAAAGCGCCAAATCGACGGGGAACGTCACACATGACGACACTTGCCGACCAGCCGCTCGGATCTCCGAGCGAGTCGTTCCGGCTTTCAATGCTGTTGAATGACACACGCTATCGATCGCTCACATTTCAGTTCATTGCGCTAGTCGCCATTATTGCTTTCATGGCTTTTGTCGGGGGTAACTTGGTACGCAATCTGGCTGAAGCAGGGTTGAATATATCTTATGGATTCCTCGGCGAACCCGCAGGATATGATATCAATCAGCGGCCAATAGAGTACAATTCTCAGTCGTCGCACGGTCGCGCTGCGGTCGTTGGGCTTCTGAACACTCTGATCGTCGCGTTTCTGGCATGTGTCACAGCCACGATATTCGGTGTTGTTGCCGGAGTTTTGCGCCTGTCGAACAACTGGTTGGTCGCTAAGATCATGGCGTTTTACGTCGAGATATTTCGCAACGTTCCGGTGTTGATCTGGATCCTTATTATCTTCTCGGTCATGATCAATTTGTTCCCCAGCCCAAGAGACTTTCGCGGCGAAGACGCGACGGCATCAATGTTGTTTGACTCATTTGCCCTTACCAATCGTGGTATTTTCACTCCAAAACCAATATTTGGTGATGGCTCGGGCATTCTGATCGCGATATTCATTGCGTCCATTGTCGGCATTTTCGCTTATCGGCGTTATGCGCGGAATTTGCTTTATGAAACTGGCAGACTTCTGCCAACATTCTGGCCGTCTGTCGCAATCTTTTTTGTTCCTTCGATTGTCTTTTACTTTATTCTCGGCAGGCCGGTTTCGCTTGAATACCCCGAACTCGCGGGATTCAACTTTAAAGGCGGAATACAGCTTCGAGGTTCACTGATCGCGCTTTGGTTCGCGCTGGCAATATACACCGGCGCCTTTATCGCCGAGAATGTGCGCGCTGGTATTCTCGCGATATCCAAAGGCCAGACCGAGGCAGCCGGCGCGCTTGGTCTTCGTCCGAACCGGATTATGAGCCTTGTCGTCCTGCCCCAAGCTTTGCGTGTAATTATACCGCCGCTTATCTCGAATTATCTGAACATCACCAAGAACTCGTCACTCGCTATTGCCGTAGGCTACATGGATGTGACGGGCACTCTTGGCGGGATAACCTTGCTGCAAACCGGGCGGGCAATCGAAACCATCCTGTTGTTGATGCTGTTCTATCTGACGATTTCGTTGCTGATCTCGTTCTTCATGAACATTTTTAACAACCGCATGAAATTGAGGGAGCGCTGATATGTCGGACAATACGACCAACCAAGTGTCTTTTGTTCGCCACGAGCAAATCCCGCCTTCACCGCCGCCGATGTCAGAGTCGGGAATCTTCAAATGGGTACGGGAGAACCTGTTTTCGAGCTGGTTCAATGCGATCCTGACAATCCTGGCGGTGTATTTCGTGTATCGCCTCGCAACGAACGCGGCCCCCTGGTTTTATAATGGAATATGGGATGCAGGTTCCATCAAGGAATGTCGCGACATTCTTAGCGCCGCTGGTAAATCCACCGGAGCTTGCTTTGCAGTATTGATCGATCGTTGGGATCATATGCTGTTTGGGTTCAAGTATCCCGCGGATCAGTATTGGCGGCCGACTGTAGCGTTCGTTTTACTGCTGCTTGCGATAATCCCGATCCTGTTCAACCAGCATATGCCACGAAAGCTGATGATCCTGTCCGCGCTCTATCCTTTCCTGGCCTACTGGCTGATTTGGGGCGGGACGCTTTGGCTTCCGGTTATGGTTCTGGCGGCGATCATCGCGACCGGATTAGTATTCCGATCGGTTAGTGGCATGGATGCGAGTTTGCGCAAGATTCTCGCGGCAGTTGTTGGGTTGGCATCGGGCATCGGCCTCGCCTATCTGCTTTATCTTGGCGCGAAGGAACTCTGGTTCATATCAAACTCGTTTGGGGCTGGATCAGCCGGAACCGCTATTGTTGGTTATCTATTCAAAGCGCTGTCGATTTTTACGTTCGTCTTTTTTATCCCGATGGGAATATTCGTCGGCTATGCGATCTATGACGGCGCTGAAGACGGTGGATTGG
>JBPCWO010000371.1:0-10371 GCA_051009475.1 Boseongicola sp. | reverse complement strand
GGCTCAGACGTGACATGAACCGTGCGAAGGCCCATTTCAAATGGGGCGGCAAGGTTTCGGGCGTCGTCTTCAAACATCGCAGCGCAATTTGCATCAATACCATCAAGGGCAAATACCGCTTCAAATGCTTCCCGGTCGGGCTTGGGGCGAAAATCAGCGTGTTCAACGCCATATACAGCGTCAAAAGCATTTTCGAGGCCGCGAGCGGCCAGCACCCGGCGAGCGTAAGGTTCGCTACCGTTGGTGTAGACAATCCGGCGACCAGACAGGGCGTTGATCGCGTACGTCAACGCTGGATCGGTTACCAGATGATCCATTGAAATCTCATGCACGTCGGTAAGGTATGGTGCCGGGTCAACGTCGTGTTCGGCCATCAGCCCGGCCAGCGTGGTTCCGTAGGATCGCCAGTAATGCCGCCGGAGTCGATCTGCTTCGTTGTTTGACACACCGAGTTCTCGCGCAACCCATGATGTCATTCGAATTTCGATCTGGTCGAACAGGCGAGCCTCGGGTGGATAAAGAGTATTGTCCAGATCGAACACCCACGCCGAGACACCATTGAATGCTTTTGCAATCATGCACATGGGTTATCGTGCACACCCAAGGCTTTCAACGGGTTATGCTTGATTCCTATATCTCCCAAGTCATAACGTTGGCGAGTTGAAGCGACGGTTGGGACAAAGACGATGCCGGAGACGCGCAGTGGACAAAAAGATGCCTACCAGTTGATCCTTCGGGCGATCGACCGCGGGACCTATCGGCCAGGCGATCGTCTGGTTGAAAGCGAACTTGCTGATCGCTTTGGGGTGTCGCGCACCCCAATCCGCGAGGCGTTGCAGCGTCTTGAAACCCAGAGCCTTTTGGCGCGGGACGGCCGGTCACTGATCGTAGCGTCGTTAGATCACAATCAGATGGCAGAGCTTTATGTTGTGAGGTCTGAGCTTGAGGGGCTGGCAGCGCGGTTGGCCGCAAGACACGCAACCGAAGAGGAAGTTCGCCTGCTCAAGGAAATGGTGGCAGAGGATCAGAAGCGAGTTGATGACCCAACGGCACTCAGCCGTACAAATCGACGATTCCATAGACAAGTACATCTGGCATCGCATAACCGATATCTGGTGCAGCAGCTGGACCTCCTTTATCGCTCGATGGCATTGATGACGACCACCTCCCTGGCCGCAAAGGGGCGCAGCGAGATCGCTCTTGGTGAACACGCCGCAGTCGTCGAAGCGATATCGGCGGGCGATGGTGACTCGGCGTATTTGGAACTAAAGAGCCACATATCAAGAGCTTATGAGGCACGACTTAGGCAGGATGCCGACAATGCCGCAGCGTCCGACGTGCATCTGCCGGACTGACCGAAACACCGTGCGCTGTCTTGTCCCAATAAAAGGGCTTTGACACCAATTCCGCCGCAGCTTTCCAACAGGCGATTGCCGACAGCGGAAAGTAGAAGTGCATCAACGGAACCCACCAGATCAATTTCCGATGGCGTGGTGTCGCGACCGACAGCGCTGCAACGCCGAGCGTTGCAACTTCTGCGAAAAGATAGAGCGCGCCCAAGGCGACGATAATGTGCCAAGGAGCGACCGCTTCAATCGGGTGAGAAAAACCCAAGAGCACCAACCAAAAGGACCACAGAACCGGCGCGAGCACGAACTGCGAGAGCGTTCCAAGAAACAGGATCTGAAATCCAAGAAAGCGTTTGGGGCCAAGATCGCGCCAAAGGCGTATTGGCTGGCGCATGTGCACAGCCCACGTCATTGCATAGCCTTTGATCCACCGTGAGCGTTGCCGAAGCCAGGCAGGGATTGAGGCAGTCGCCTCTTCACTGGTGACAGTTTGGACAAATTCCGTTCTATATCCGCGCCGCGCAAGCCGGATTCCCAGATCGGCGTCCTCGGTAACATTGTGCGCGTCCCATCTTCCGATTTTTTCCAGAACATTTCGCTTGATAAATACCGTTGTGCCGCCAAGGGGAATGGCAAATCCCATTCTGACGAGGCCCGGAAGAACCAGTCGGAACCAGATTGCGTAATCAATGGTAAAACAACGGGTGAGCCAATTATTCCGGGAATTGTAGAAATCAAGGACACCCTGAACGCAAGCCACATCAGGCGGCGCGGTGGCAAAGGCCTGGGCTACTTTTTCAAGTTGGTCGGCGGCGGGCGCATCCTCGGCGTCCAAAACACCAATGATTTCGCCCTGAGCAAAGTCGAGCGCGTAGTTCATCGCCCTTGGTTTTGTCCGTAATTTTCCTGGAGGAATTCGGACGATTTGCATCCAATCGGGAAGTTCGACGTCGTCTAGTAGTGCAGCGGTTTCGCGATCCTCCGTTTCTACTGCGAAAATAACCTCTAATTTATCAATGGGGTATTCCAGTTTCTTCAGGCGATTCACAAGATGGTAGGCAATCGCGGATTCTTGAAAAAGCGGGATCAATATCGTGATTGATGGAAACGCCGATTTGCTTGGGTTTCCTATCCGCGCACTGTTCCAATTCTGTCCAAGGCGACGGGCGGCGCGCAGTTGCACCATGGCTGCGATTGTGCGCAGGCTGGTAACAGCCACCAACGTGAGGCTGGCCCAAATCGCCAGCAAGGCCAAAAGCCAAAACGGTGCAATGTAACTTGCCGCCACGATAACGAATAGACTGAGTACTGCGGTTCCCGCGGTGGAAGCGCTTGACCAGCTACGACAACTTTCGCGATGCGATGTACGCAGGAGCGCACGCATCGCTAATTGGGGTGCGCGAGCGTGGGTAATTGCGGTGCGGATAGCCGTGGGAGACATAACGACATGCGCAACTGGACCGAGCAGCGACTCAAGATGCGCCTGCTGGTTTTGAAAGACATGCGAGCTGCCCGAAGCGATCAGCGTAACTGAGCCAGTTCGACGAAGCGGCAGAAGTGCCCGCCGCATTGCGTATTCAGGTGTTACCAGATCCAGAAGCCGGACATCCGCCGCAGGGTTTTCCAGCCGCAACACAGGCAGTTTTGCGCGTTTGGAGACCGAAGCAGCTGATCGTCTGCGCGAACTGAATGTGGGGACCTGTGATTTGGACAGAGGCATTCACGGCTCATTGTTAAGCCTGTGCAGCTAACGCATTGTTGGTTAATCCGCGGTTAAGCCTCGACCGTTTCACTGGCGCGAACATCCATCGCTTTGGCGAAACGTTCAAACAGGTAATAACTATCTTGCGGCCCGGGACTGGCTTCGGGGTGGTATTGCACTGAAAACACCGGGCGCGATGTCATGCGAATCCCGCAATTTGACCCATCGAACAACGAGACATGGGTTTCAATCACGCCCTCGGGCAACGTCTGACCGTCGACCGTAAAACCGTGATTCATTGACGTGATCTCTACCTTGCCGGTTTCGATGTCCTTCACTGGGTGATTGGCACCATGGTGGCCGTGATTCATCTTCACGGTTTTTGCACCGAGCGCGAGCGCAAGCATCTGGTGGCCAAGACAAATTCCAAAAACGGGTATTTCTGATTGATCCAAGACATCATTGATCATCGGCACGGCATATTCGCCGGTTGCAGCCGGGTCACCGGGGCCATTTGACAGAAAAAGTCCGTCGGGATTGTGCGCAAATACTTCTTCGGCTGTTGCTGAGGCGGGCAGGACCGTAACGTCGCAACCCGCACTTGCAAGGCAGCGCAATATATTCCGCTTGGCGCCATAATCGACAGCTACAACTTTATGCCGGGTTGTGGTTCCCTGAACAAAACCCTCTGGCCACGACCACCGCGCTTCATTCCATTGGTATGATTGGGCGCAGCTAACATTCTTGGCGAGATCGAGCCCAACAAGGCCCGGAAACGCGCGCGCCGCGGAAACAAGCGCTTCAATGTCGAAATTGCCGTCCGGGTTATGTGCAAGAGCGACGTGAGGTGCGCCTTGCTGCCGGATCGCGCGGGTAAGCCGTCTTGTGTCGATACCGCCAATTCCGATCCGACCACGACGCGCCAACCAATTGGCCAGGTCGCCGGATGCGCGCCAATTCGACGGCTCGGTCGGATCCCATTTGACCACAAGCCCTTCGGCCACAGGATCCGCCGATTCTTCGTCTTCGGGTGTGATACCTACGTTGCCGATATGGGGGAAAGTGAAGGTGACAACCTGACTGGCATAGGAGGGGTCGGTCATAATCTCCTGATATCCGGTCATCGCAGTATTAAAGCAAAGCTCGGCCACCTTCTGTCCGGTCGCACCAAAGCCTTTGCCGAAAAATAGCGTGCCGTCCGCAAGCGCCAGGCACGCGGTTGGTTTTACTGCAGCGTCGGGCATGTTGGGGGCCTTTGTTGTCGGTAAACGGTCTGGGGTTTACGCGCTATGGCAGCGTGGGTCAAGAGAAGTCAGAAAATTCACTTATGTAATGAAAACAACTACTTATACATATCATCGGCTGTTGCCGCCCGCGGTCGCATTCGATATTGTCCGAAGTCTCTGAAGCATGGGGATGAGCCAGAGATGGAACTACGCGGCCAAATCAGCCAGGCGCTGAAAGATGCCATGAAAGAAAGAGATGCCGTGCGGCTTTCGACGCTCAGGCTGATCAATGCTGCGATCAAGGATCGCGACATTGAGAAGCGTTCGGAAATCGGCGGCGAAGATGATGGCGTTGGCGATACCGAAATCCTGACGATCCTTGGCAAAATGGTGAAACAACGCCACGAAAGTGCGCGTGCCTATGAAGAAGGCGGGCGCCTTGAGCTTGCTGAAAAGGAATTGGCAGAAATTACGGTAATCGAGGATTTTCTGCCGCGCCAGCTTTCGGAAGAAGAAACCGTTTCGGCGGTCGAAAAAGCCGTCAATGAGATCGGCGCTTCTTCAATCCGTGACATGGGAAAAGTCATGGGCGAGCTAAAGAGCCGGTACACGGGGCAAATGGACTTCGGCAAAGTTGGCTCGATGGTGAAAGCGAAGCTGAGCTAAGACTCGGCATTCCCTTCAATACCCTTCTCGTTGACGACGATCCCGAACGATCTTGAGTTTGGGCATCTCCCGGGGGATCCGGGCAGAGCTTTTCAATTGAGGGTTCGAGCAGGGAGTGTTCAGGCGGCAAGCCTCTGCTTAAACCCGTCATATAGCTTTGCCGGTTTCTCAGGACTTAGAAAGCGACCGAATTCGACCTTGAGCTTCTTGCGGCGGGACTTCAGCTACGGCGAAATTGACTAAGCACGCCGGCAATCACCAGGAAGACAAGCGATGCGCTAATTACCAGGCCGGACAATAATCCACCAAGAATACCGATACGGTTCAGCAGGACGAAAACCCACGGCCTCGCCACGACAATATCGGCGGGCAGGTAGACTTCTGCCGTGAATCCAAACAAAATGAGCGCCGATCCAATCAGAATCCCCAAAAATGCCCAACGCCGCCATTTGCGCGCAGAATCGCCCTGCCACCTGAGGATCATCAGCCAGACAAACCAAAGAGCTATGAATACTATTGCGAGTAAAACTGCCAACGCGATCAGTGCCGTCATGGCATTGATGCCAAGAAATGCGCGTTCAGCAAGCACCTCGTGAATTCCTTCTGAAGCGCATTGCAGCCCCAGATTGCTCCGAGGCTGCGTGATTTATGTCAATACGATCGGTACGCAACTAATGCGAATGCCCGTGGTCCCACTCAGCCTGTTTCGGCAGCGTCTCGAAGGTGTGCTCGGGCGGCGGTGTTGGCAGGGTCCATTCCAGCGTATCCGGCAGCCCGTTCCAGTAGTTGGGTTCGGTTATGCGGCGTCCCGCAAAGATCGTGTGGATGATGATCCCGAGGAACATCAGGAATGACGCGAAGGCGAGCATAGCGCCCCAAGTCGACCATTCATTCCAATATGCATAGGCCTCGGGGTAATCGATGTAACGGCGCGGCATCCCCTGGCGGCCCAGAAAGTGTTGCGGGAAAAAGGTTAGGTTTGCACCAACGAACATTGTCCAGAATTGGATCTGGCCCAGCCGTTCATTGTATTGCCGACCAGACATCTTGCCGATCCAATAGTACATTCCGGCAAAGATACAGAATACCGCACCAAGGCTCATGACGTAGTGGAAGTGCGCGACGACGTAGTAAGTGTCGTGATAGGCGCGATCGACGCCCGCTTGCGCCAGAACGATGCCGGTCACGCCACCCACAGTAAATAGAAACAAAAATCCAAATGCATAAAGCATCGGCGTTTTGAACTCGATTGAGCCGCCCCACATGGTGGCAATCCAGCTAAAGATTTTTACGCCTGTCGGCACCGCAATAACCATTGTCGCCAGCATGAAGTAGGTTTGCTGGGTCAGGCTCATGCCAACGGTGTACATGTGGTGCGCCCATACGACAAAGCCCAGACCGCCAATTGCGATCAATGCCCAGACCATTGGCAGATAGCCGAAGATCGGTTTGCGGCTGAACGTCGAAATTATGTGGCTGATGATGCCAAAACCCGGAAGGATGATGATGTAGACTTCGGGGTGTCCGAAGAACCAAAGGATGTGTTGATACAGGATCGGGTCGCCACCGCCGGCCGGGTCGAAAAAGGTGGTGTCAAAGTTTCGATCGGTCAACAGCATGGTGATCGCGCCAGCAAGCACCGGGAGCGACAGCAGGATCAGCCAGGCAGTGACAAATATGGACCAGGCAAAAAGCGGCACTTTGAAAAGGGTCATTCCCGGGGCGCGCATGTTCAGGAAAGTTGTGATCATGTTTATGGCGCCGAGAATGGATGACGCACCGGACAGGTGAACTGCGAAGATCGCGAGATCCATCGACCATCCCTGTTCGGTTGTAGATAGCGGCGGGTATAAGACCCAGCCAACCCCAGAGCCGATCTGGCCATTACCACCGGGGCTGATGACGCTGGCAACCGCAAGCGATGCCCCAGCAACATAAAGCCAATAGCTGAGGTTGTTCATGCGCGGGAATGCCATATCGGGTGCGCCGATGTGCAAAGGCATGAAAAAGTTGCCGAATCCGCCAAACAGTGCCGGAATCACCACGAAAAACATCATCAGGATGCCGTGGCCGGTGATCAGGACGTTCCATAGGTGGCCGTTTGGCGTGCAGGTTGCGGCTGCATCGGAAACGAGCCGCGCACCTTCCATGCACATGAACTGAACGCCGGGGTCTTTGAGTTCGAGCCGCATATAAATCGTGAAGGCGACGGCAACGAACCCGACAAAGCCTGCGGTGAATATGTAAAGGATACCAATATCTTTGTGGTTCGTGGACATGAACCATCGGGTAAAGAACCCGCGGTCGTCGTGTCCGTCGTGCCCATGAACGGCAGCGTCGGCCATGGAGTGCCTCCTGATCGGTTTTTCCCGGGGGAATCCCTCGGTGTTTGGGGAGGTTCTAGTGCCCGAAATGACGCGGGGCAATGGCGGAAGTCGCTTGTTAGGGGGGTAAATTGTCTCAGGTCGGCGGCGAGTTAGCGACAACCGAAGTGTCGGTTTTCAGATAGAGGATCATATTCGGCCGCAGCAGTTTGAATTCAACAAGGAGTACTAACGATGAAGGCGATCTCATTGGAGCAGGGGCGTTTGAGCGAGCAGATGTCACAGCAATACTGGCGCGACGGGTATTTGCACCCGATCCCAGTGCTGGACCAGGATGCCGCCAGCCAGGTAAGGGCACAGCTTGAGGATATTGAACGGGACTGGCTCGAGTCAGATTTGCGTCTGCCGCTCAATGCCTACAAGCGCGTGAACGCCCATGTCGTGATGCCCTTTGTCGGTGAAGTCGCGCGTGACTCTGCGGTGCTGGACGTGGTTGAGGGTATCCTGGGGCCGGATATCCTGATTTTTGCGGCTGAGTTTTTTGTCAAAGAGCCGAATACCAAGCACGTGGTGACGATGCATCAGGACCTGACTTATTGGGGGCTTGGTGCGATCGACGGACTCGTCACTGCGTGGATTGCACTGTCGCCGGCAACGTCAGCGTCGGGTTGCATGGACTTTGTCGCCGGGTCGCACAAAAACGCGATCCTGCCGCACGAGGACACTTTCGCCGACGATAATCTGCTGAGCCGTGGGCAGGAGGTTGCCGTCGATATCGCGGAGGGTGACAAGTCGTCAATTGAATTGCGCCCGGGCGAGATGAGCCTGCACCACGGGCTGACCATACATGGATCCGGCCCAAACACGTCTGACGACCGTCGCATTGGTCTGGTAGTTCGATACATCCGACCCGACATGAAACAGCAGGTTGGTGACAAAGATTACGCGATGATGGCGCGAGGTGAGGACCGGCATGGAAACTTCATCCACGTGCCGGAGCCTGAAGAGAATTTCTCGCCCGATAGCCTGCAGCTTTATGACGAAATTCGCGATGCACAGGCGCGTGTAATGATGCGTGGATCGGCAAAATCGTCGGACATTTATGCGTGAATGCCGGATCCGTCAGGGACGCCTAGGGGAAGATTTGACTGAATGTCTTTTTCAGCGCCACGTCGACGTCGCTCATCGTAACCGGTAACCCCAGATCGACGAGGCTGGTTACGCCGTATCCGCTAGCTCCGCAGGGAACGATGCCGCCAAAATGTTGGAGATCGGGTTCAACGTTGATCGAGATTCCATGGAAACTGACCCATTTTCGAAGCCGAATGCCGAGCGCGCCAATTTTTTCTTCGCGCGGGCTTCCGTCCGCATTGGGCGGTTTATCCGGGCGGGTAACCCAAACGCCGATCCGGCCCTCTCGGCGTTCGCCAATGACATTGAATTCAGCCAATGTCGCAATAATCCAGTCCTCAAGTTCTGAAACGAATTTGCGAACGTCGCGGCCGCGTTCGGCAACGTCGAGCAAAACATAACCAACGCGCTGGCCAGGTCCGTGATACGTGTATTGGCCGCCACGTTTAGAAGTGTGCACCGGGAAACGATCTGGGTCTGTGAGATCTTGAGGCTTGGCAGATGTGCCTGCGGTATAGAGGGGCGGGTGTTCGACCAGCCAGATCGCTTCGGGCGCAGTTTCGGCACGGATGGCCGCGGCACGTTCTTCCATCCAAGCAACCGCTTCAGCGTAGCCGGTCAATCCGGAAGAGGTGATCCATTCGACCATGTTGCAGCCTTTCCAACACCCGGTGCTTGTCAGGTGCCATCTGCCAACCCGGACTGCAAGTGGATGACGCGATCGGGATTTCTAAGGTTGCGCGAGGAAATCCCCTTCACAACGAACCCGTGCCCAGTTAATAGACCGCCTACTGAAGTCATTGGCAGTGCGGTCGTGGCGGAATTGGTAGACGCGCAGCGTTGAGGTCGCTGTGAGGTAACACTCGTGCGAGTTCGAGTCTCGCCGACCGCACCAATAGTTACGAAAAACTATTGATAATTATTAACTTAACAATTCGTACGCGATTTGTTCCCCGAATATTCCCCAGCTTCTGTTTGCCGCTGAAGCAACGGACCCGCGGTATTGGCAGTCTGGCCGTGCTCCAGAGCGGACTCTGAACGTGGTTCCGTTCGAAATTCACCCGACGTTGTTTTTATTTGGCACCTGGGATGAAAAAGCGCTGAAAGCCACCGCGTAGTTATGACACGCCGAAGTGGCCGAACGACCGCTTAGCAAGCCAATCCGGTCATCTGCCAAAAACGATTAAATGACCGTAACGAGCCCAGAGCGTCCGCTTTACATGACAAATCAGTCATTGGTCGGAATGGCTTTGATGTCGGCTCGGAGCCTTGAGCGAACGTTCATCAGGCGGACGGGCGCTGCCATGCAGCGAACGGCCGCTTTGTCCACAGAGCGGCCATTGGACTGATTTGCTCGAACGTCTGCATCGAGTCCGAAGCGGACATTGGTTCGTTCACTTCTTATGCAGCCGCAACGTCTGAGAAGCCTTGCAGCACCTGTCGTGGGCTTTTTGCCCAAAGCAGCCGTACCTGACGCGCGAAAGTACCAACGAAGCAGTCATTCGTAGCGAGGTTCCCAAATACGTCGCCAATCTGCAGAAATGCCCTCGGGTCGAATTCGCTAGCCACGGCAGCGGCGACAAGCTGCTCGGCACGAGCGTCCACGAGCGAAGAGCTCTGTTGGGCACAATACCGGCACCATAGTGCCACTTCCAGCGCAAGGCCTTCAATGTCTGTGCCTTTTGCCAGGGCTTCGAAAATGGTCGGCAAAACGAATTTGGGTTGGCGGTTTGACCCATCCTGGCACAATCGGGCGACAGTGTCGCCAATTGCTGGGTTTGCGAAGCGCTTCGCGCATTTTTCAAGATAGGCATCGAAATCCACACCGGGAATTGTCGGTAGTATCGGGATAACTTCCCGCCTCATCAGCTGAAACAGCCATGTAGCGATATCCGGATCGGCCATAGCTTCGTGCACAAATTCATGACCGAGCAATGCACTTGGATACGCAATTGCCGCGTGACCTGCGTTCA
>JBPCWO010000370.1:0-13771 GCA_051009475.1 Boseongicola sp. | reverse complement strand
CCGCCGGATCAATTCGGCGACGCGAAGCTGGCGCTGAGTCGGACCAGCATTGTCATGGAAACGAGACTTTGCCATTGCGGGGCATGTAATGGTTCGCTGCCGCCCCGGCAAGCCGCGCTTTGCATGTCTGAAGGGTGCGGCGTAATGAGGGCGCAAGGGAGAAGGCAATGAACGAACTGCCAGGTATTGTTGTTACAGGCGCATCCGGTCGCATGGGACAGATGCTGATCGAAGAAATTCTCGGCTCGGACGTCGTGCGGCTTCACGGCGCCCTCGAGCATAATGGCCACGATTGGGTGGGCAAAGATCTTGGCGAAGCGATGGGGCACGGTCCGCTGGGTGTTACCGTTTCTGACGATCCGCTGGAGACATTCGCAGCAGCACAGGCCGTAGTCGATTTCACCACGCCCGCCGCTACCGTCGAATATGCCGCGATCGCCGCGCAGGCGCGGCTGGTTCACGTTATCGGCACAACAGGCCTGACTGACGACGACATCGCAAAGATTGAGGCCGCTGCGCGCCATGCGACGATTGTGCGGGCTGGAAACATGAGCCTTGGTGTTAACTTGCTGGTCCAGTTGACAAAGCGAGTCGCAGCCGCGCTGGACACCGACTTTGACATCGAGGTCGTGGAGACTCACCATCGGCACAAGGTCGATGCGCCTTCCGGCACGGCTTTGATGCTGGGAGAGGCCGCCGCAGAAGGGCGTGGCATCAGATTGGCTAAAAACTCCGAGCGTGGCCGAGATGGTATAACGGGCGCACGCGCCGACGGTGCGATTGGTTTTTCGGCAATTCGCGGTGGCGATGTAGTCGGCGAACACGACGTAATTTTCGCTTCACCCGGCGAACGGGTCGTGTTGCGCCACCTGGCGACCGATCGGCGCATCTTTGCAAGAGGCGCGTTAAAAGCATCACTTTGGGGTCAGGGAAGAAGCCCAGGTTCCTACGACATGCTTGATGTTCTGGGATTGAAATGACCTAGAGCGGCAGCTTTAAAAGTCGATCGCAATCCCGTTCTTTTCCCAGTCGCCATAGCGAACCGGCTCAGGCCCGTCACGACCGCCCAATTCCTTGGGAAGCAGGTTGCCTTGGGCCTTCTTTTTGCGCTCTTCGGCCTCGGCGAGCGCGCGGCTCGCTTCCGGGCTAAGATCGCTTTGGTCATTGGTCATCGCGTTTCTTGTCTGGCTATGACCTTTGATATACCGGTGCTGGATGCCAGGACAAGTTGGATTACTATATGGCTGATGCCGGGATCGCACCGCGCCGCGTTGCACTCAACATGATGACGGAAGTAACCGCCGAAGGGCGGTCGCTGCATTTGCTTGGTAAGGCGCTTGAAGGATTAGAAACCAGCGAGAAGGCGCGTGCTGAAAGGCTTGCCAGGGAAACGCTTCGGTGGGCTGGGCGGTCCGACAGGATGCTGGGACCGTATCTTCGATTGAAACCCGACGATCTGGTTTTGAATGCTCTGCGGCTGGCGCTTTATGAAATCCATGAATCCGGCGTGCCAGCGCATGCCGCAGTAAATGCGGCCGTTGAATTGGTTCCAAAGCGCAACAAGGGATTGGTGAACGCAGTTTTGCGAAACACACAGCGCGGCGAGAAATCGTGGTCCGATCTCCCTTTGCCACAAATGCCGAAATGGCTGAGAAAACCGTTGGTTGCGGCGTGGGGAAAGGATGCCGTTGCAGCGATGGAAATGGCGCATTCGAATTCGCCGCCAATCGACCTAAGTGTGGCAGGCGAAGTAGCCACTTGGGCCGAGCAATTGAATGCCGAGATATTGCCAACGGGCAGCTTACGGTTAAGCGAGGCGGGACAGGTCTCAAAGCTTCCTGGATTTGCGGAAGGGGCCTGGTGGGTTCAGGATGCTGCCGCCGCCATGCCGGTGCACTTATTGTCGCCGAAACCACAAGAGGCAATTTTGGATCTTTGCGCGGCGCCCGGTGGAAAAACGACGCAGCTTGCCGCGCGCGGGGCAGATGTAACTGCGCTGGACAGCTCTGACTCTCGGCTGGAGCGGCTTCGCGATAACCTCAAAAGAACTAGGCTGAACGCGAATGTGGTCGTGGCGGACGCGCTCGAGTGGTCGCCCAGCGGTTCGTTTGATGCGATTTTGGTCGATGCACCTTGTTCTGCCACCGGAACGTTGCGGCGAAACCCCGATTTGGCTTTTGCGAAAACTGGCCAGGAACTTGAGCCACTGGCCGCGCTCCAGTCTACGTTGCTCGAACGCGCCGTGGGTTGGCTGAAGCCGGGCGGGCGTTTGGTATTCTGCACGTGTTCGTTGCTGCCGCAAGAAGGCGAGGATCATCGCGACACAATACTGATGCGATACCCGGAATTGCAGCTCTCCGACGCTATGCCGACGGGGGTTGAGCCGCACTGGCATTCGGTCGGTGGAGGACTGCGACTGAGGCCCGATTACTGGGCCGACCGTGGCGGAATGGACGGCTTTTTCATGATGCTCTTGCAAAAAGCGGCCTAAGTGACAATTCATTCATGACAGGTCAACGACCTTTAGCTATCATCCGAGCAAATCAGCCCGAGGCAATTGGGCGAAAAGAGGCAGGACCGACACGTGTCCGTGGACGAAAGCTGGTCTGTGCGCATGACGCGCTGGATGAACCGATTGCATGCGCGAGCGGCGTCTTTGTCACGCCCGGCGACCGCTTTCACAACCACCCCTGAACCGCGAACGATTGGGTCTTTTGCCCGGGGTCGACAAATAACAGGCGGGAATTTTCTGTTTGCGGGGTTCCTCGTTGAAGCGCCAGAGACGCCGATCTGGGATCTGCCTATGCCTGACGAGAGTTTCGAGGCGGACCTTCACGGATTCACCTGGCTGGACGATCTTGCGGCAGTGGGCGACACGCACGCGGTAAGCCGGGCGCAGCTTTGGACACATGACTGGGTTGCACGCTTTGGCGCTGGGCGTGGTACGGGCTGGACGCCGGATTTGACTGGACGTCGCCTGATCCGGTGGATCAACCACGCGATTCTGCTTTTGAACAGTCAGACGCGGGAAGCGAGTGAGGCATATTTCCGTTCGCTGGCGAGCCAGACGATATTTCTCAGCCGACGGTGGAAAGCGGCATCGCCAGGGCTCCCAAGATTCGAAGCACTGACCGGATTGATCTATGCGGGCCTGGCTTTGGATGGAATGGATCGTCACGTCGGGCCGGCAATGCGAGCGCTGGCGCAGGAATGCGCGCGCGAGATTGACAGCGAGGGAGGATTATCAACCCGAAATCCCGAGGAACTTCTTGAAGTATTTACGCTTCTTAACTGGGCTGCTGCGGCGTTGCAGGATGCCGGACGTATGCCCGGCGCGTCGCAGATCAATGCAATGGAGGCTATTGCGCCGGTCTTGAGGGCGCTGCGGCATTCGGATGGAAGTCTTGCGCGATTTCATGGTGGTGGGCGTGGGCTAGAAGGAAGACTTGACCGGTCGCTGGCGTCGTCCGGCGTGCGCACGGCACTGCTTGACGGGCTGGCAATGGGGTTTGCCCGGATCAGTCACGGCCGCACCAGCATAATCATAGATGCCGACAGTCCTCCGCGAGCGGCTGCTTCGGCAAATGCGCATGCATCGACTTTGGCATTTGAATTGACGTCTGGGCGGCGCCCGCTCGTCGTCAATTGCGGTTCCGGTGCGACTTTTGGCAAAAGCTGGCGGCGCGCGGGTCGTGCGACACCCAGCCATTCGACACTTGGCATTGAAGGGTTTTCTTCATCCCGGCTTGGCGTCGCCGGCAGGCGGAGCGGGGACTCTGTCGAGCGGCTTGTCGACGCACCACGGGACGTTCGCCATGAGCGCGCCGAGGTTGACGGCGGCACGCGGTTGGTCGTGGGTCACGACGGCTATGCAAATAGCCACGGGTTGACCCATATTCGTACGCTTCATCTTGGGTATGACGGGCGCGGCCTTCGTGGCGAAGACGTTCTGGTTGCGCTGGATAATACTGCAAAAAAACGCTTCGATCTGACGTTTGACAAATCGAAATTCCAGGGCACCGCATACTCCATCCGTTTTCATCTGCATCCTGACGTTGACGCGACACTAGATATGAACGGTTCCGCGGTTTCAATGGCGCTGAAGAGCGGAGAAATGTGGGTGTTCCGTCACGAAGGCGAGCCTGTGATGACGTTGGAATCGAGCGTGTATCTTGAGAAATCTCGTCTAAGCCCACGTGCGACCAAACAGATCGTTCTCTCTGGCCACGCAATCGAGTATTCGACGCGTGTTGCATGGTCTCTGGCAAAAACGCAGGAGACTCCGTCCGCTGTGCGCGACTACGCCATGGACGACGTGATGGCGACAGAGTGACTGGACGGAGCAGACGATCACGATGACAGATATTCAGCCGGTTCGCCGCGCTTTGCTTTCGGTGTCTGACAAGACCGGGTTAACTGAGTTTGCAACCGCATTGTCAGAGCTTGGGATCGAGTTGATATCTACTGGAGGTACCGCGCTTGCACTTCGCGAAGCCGGGCTCGACGTTGCGGACGTCGCCGATCTGACTGGATATCCAGAGATGATGGATGGTCGGGTCAAAACCTTGCATCCTGCGGTGCATGGCGGGCTTCTGGCACTGCGCGACAATGATGATCATGTCGCCGCAATGGATACGCATGGCATCGGCGAAATCGACCTCCTTGTGGTTAACCTTTATCCTTTCGAGGCTGCAGTTGTGGCAGGTGCGGATTACGCGACCGCGATAGAGAATATCGATATCGGTGGTCCGGCGATGATTCGGGCGGCGGCCAAAAACCACCAATTCGTTAATGTCGTTGTAGATGTCGAGGACTACAACGATGCACTGAAAGAACTGCGCACCAATAGCGGTGCCACGACATACGCTTTTCGTCAGCGATTGGCTCAGACGGCCTATGCGCGGACCGGCGCCTATGACGCTGCCGTTTCAACTTGGATGGCCAATGCACTCGATTCCAGTCAGCCGCGTCGTCGCGTTTTCGCAGGGGAATTGGCGCAAGGGTTGAGATATGGCGAGAACCCGCATCAAACGGCAGCCTTTTATACTGACGGATCCAGGCTGCCCGGCGTTTCAACCGCAGCACAGCATCAGGGAAAAGAGCTTTCCTATAACAACATCAACGACACGGACGCGGCCTTTGACCTTGTCGCGGAATTTGCGTCAGATGAAGGCCCGGCCTGCGCAATAATCAAACACGCAAACCCCTGCGGCGTTGCACGCGGATCCAGTCTTGCTGAGGCGTTTACACGGGCTTTTGACTGCGATCGCACATCAGCTTTCGGCGGCATTGTTGCGGTGAACCAAACTCTGGACGACGCGACTGCGCTGGCGATATCTGAAATCTTTACCGAGGTGGTGATTGCCCCCGAAGCAACCGAAGATGCGAAGGCAGTCTTTGCCGCGAAAAAGAACCTGAGGTTGCTGACAACGGGCGGAATGCCGGATCCAAGCGCCCAACGTTGCGCGGTTCGGCAAGTTGGAGGCGGGTGGCTGGTTCAGGACAACGATGTCGGCAAGGTTGCCGCTGACGAAGTAACAGTCGTTACAAGGCTTTCTCCGTCTGAAGCTGAGATGACCGATCTGCTTTTTGCCTGGACCGTTGCCAAGCACGTGAAATCGAACGCGATTGTCTATGCCAAAGGAAACCAGACGGTGGGCATAGGCGCTGGTCAGATGAGTCGAATCGACAGTTCTGCTATCGCTGCGTTAAAGGCTGGGCGAATGGGAGCAGAACTTGGTTTGGCGGATAGTCCAGCAATCGGATCAGTTGTTGCATCTGACGCTTTCTTTCCATTTCCTGACGGACTTCTTGCGGCAGCGGCGGCTGGTGTGACAGCTGTTATTCAGCCCGGTGGCTCAATGCGGGACGACGAGGTTATCGCCGCCGCGGATGGCGCGGGTTTGGCAATGGTCTTTACCGGCATGCGGCATTTCAGGCACTGATGGACAAGATGAAACCACTTACCTGGACCGTGCTAGCTGTATTCCTGATCGACCAGTTGACCAAAATTGGGGTCGTTCATCTTCTCGATCTGAAAACCCGTGGCGTGCTGCCAGTTTTCGAACCAATCCTTGTCTTTCGCATGGCCTGGAACGAAGGAATAAACTTTGGTCTTTTTGCGGGATTCGGGGATGTGATGCGCTGGGTTCTGATTGCGCTTGCACTGGCGATTTCTGTTTGGCTGGTTCGTTGGATGTGGCGGGATCGACCGGGTCGATGGGTTCAAATATCGGCTGGACTTGTGGTCGGCGGGGCGATTGGAAATGTTATTGACCGGCTGATCTATGGAGCTGTCGCCGATTTCCTGAACATGTCTTGTTGTGGATTTGAAAGCCCCTGGTCGTTCAACGTGGCCGACGTTGCGATTTTCGTGGGCGCAGCTGGGCTAATCCTGCTGGCAGGTGATGGTTCAAAGAGCCGTGACGCCGGTGGCAAAGCAGGATAATAGGTTGTGAACAGACCGTTTGGAGGGACGATGCTGCGTTTGGGTTTTGCCCTGGTTGGCATGATTTTTTTGACCGCGTGCGGCGGCGAAGAACCTGAGTTATTGAACCTGCGCCAGGCGCCGGGCGAGGGTCCCGATGAGTTTGCCGTTTTGCCCGCAAAGCCGCTGGAAAAACCGGAAGATTTGGTGACGTTGCCGGTTCCCACACCTGGTGGTGCCAATCTCACGGACCCAACACCAGAAGCCGATTTGGCGCAGGCCCTTGGTGGTAATGCTGAGGTGCTGACCCGTGGCAGCTCAGACGGTGCGCTGCTCGCTTATACGACGCGGTATGGCGTCAGCCCCGGAATTCGGTCTGCATTGGCCGCAGAGGATCTGGAATACAGACGACAGAATGATGGCTTGTTTCTTGAGCGTATGTTTAATGTGAACGTCTATTTCAAAGCCTATGAGTCAGTTTCGCTGGATCAATATTCCGAGCTTGAAAGGCTTCGACGCGCCGGCATTCGAACCTCGGCTGCGCCGCCGAAACCGCAACCTGAATAAAACTGTTTTTGGCTCACATCTGCGTATGGTCCGCTTGAAGCGTGTGGGATTCGCGTTCAATTCTGTGCCATAGAAAAATTTAAGGATACGCCATGCGTCGGTTCATTGCGGCACCTCTGCTCCTACTTATAGCACTTACTGCGCCACTGAGCGCTGCGGAAGTTACCGACTTTACGCTCGAAAACGGTATGGAAGTTGTGGTTCTAGAGGACCACAGGGCGCCGGCAGTCGTTCACATGGTCTGGTATCGCGTGGGTGCAGCGGATGAACCGCCCGGCAGATCCGGTATCGCACATTTCCTTGAACACTTGATGTTCAAGGCAACGGACGAGCTTGAATCCGGTGAGCTTTCGGACACGGTTGCGCGCAATGGCGGCAGCGACAATGCCTTCACCGCCTATGACTATACTGCGTATTTTCAGCGCGTTGCAGCGGATCGGCTTGAACTGATGATGCGAATGGAAGCAAGCCGTATGGACGGATTGCGCCTTGTTCCAGAAGATATCGCGACCGAGCGTGACGTTGTGATCGAGGAACGCAATCAACGAACTGAAAACGATCCTGGTGCGCTTTTCAGCGAACAGCGCCGCGCCGCGCAGTTTTTAAGTCATCCCTATGGCACGCCAATAATCGGCTGGAAACATGAAGCCGAGGCGCTGACTTTGAAGGATGCAGAAGATTTCTACGCCCGCCACTATGGTCCGAACAACGCAATTCTGGTCGTGGCCGGCGATGTTGAACCCGATGAGGTTCGCCAGCTTGCCGAGACTTACTACGGGGTCATTCCACCCAATCCCAATGTTGTACCGCGCCAGCGCGTGGAAGAACCGCCTCATCTCGCCGAAAGGCGGTTGATCTATTCCGATTCCAGGGTCGGGCAGCCTTATGTCGTTCGCACTTATCTCGCGCCGGAACGGGACGCTGGCGCTCAGGAAGAAGCAGCGGCATTGACGCTTTTGGCAGAATTGCTTGGCGGGTCCGGGACGACGTCATATTTTGCCAAAAAGCTGCAGTTTGATACGCAGACCGCTGTTTACAGTTCTGCCTTTTATTCTGGCCAGAACCTCGATGATGCCAACTTCGGCCTTGTAATCGTGCCTGTGGAAGGTGTTTCGCTGGAAGAAGCAGAGGCTGCGCTGGATGGGGCCGTTGCCAGTTTCATGGAAGATGGCATCGACAGCGCTGCACTGGAAAGGATCAAGATGCAAATCCGAGCCTCGAAAATATACGAGCAAGACAATATCAGCTCACTTGCACGGGTATATGGCGCGGCGCTGACAAGCGGGCTGACGATTGAAGATGTTGAAACGTGGCCCGATATCCTGGCGGCAGTCAGCGAAGAAGCGATCATGAAAGCGGCCGAACGCGTGTTCAATCGCAAGAATGCAGTGACAGGTTGGCTGACGCTTGATGGTAACGAGGAGGCGACGCAATGACCCGGCTTTGGCTTGCATTTGTTCTAGCGATGTTTGCGGCCGCACCACTTCGCGCTGCCGTGGACATCCAGGAAGTCGTCTCGCCTGGCGGAATCAACGCCTGGCTCGTCGAAGAACATTCAATTCCTTTCATTGCCTTGGAAATCCGTTTCAAAGGCGGTGCCTCGCTGGATCCGAAAGACAAGCGTGGCGCTACGAACCTTATGACCGGCTTGATCGAAGAAGGGGCCGGCGAATTGGATGCACGTGCATTTGCCGAAGCCCGCGACGCTTTGGCCGCCAGTTTCGATTTTGATGTCTGGGATGATGCCCTTTCCATTTCTGCGAGGTTTTTGACCGAGAATCAGGACGAAGCGGTTGCCCTGTTGCGAGAAGCGCTGGTCAACCCAAGGTTCGACGACGATGCGATCGAACGCGTTCGCGGTCAGGTTTTGTCAATTATCCGTTCAGACGCCACGGATCCCAATACGATTGCAAACCGCACCTTTGATGCGATGGTGTTTGGCGATCATCCTTACGCTTCTTCGCGCGACGGCACGCTTGAAGGCGTTGCGGCGTTGACCCGAGATGATGTAGCCGCTGCGCATCGCGCAGTACTGGCGCGCGACAGGGTATTTGTAGGCGCCGCCGGTGATATCACAGCAGAAGAGCTGGGTGTGTTGCTTGATGCGTTGCTGGGCGACCTGCCAGCGA
This sequence comes from Boseongicola sp., assembly GCA_051009475.1. Taxonomy (GTDB): domain Bacteria; phylum Pseudomonadota; class Alphaproteobacteria; order Rhodobacterales; family Rhodobacteraceae; genus CAXMNX01. The sequence continues at coordinate 4,648 of JBPCWO010000370.1, read as the reverse complement.
CTGGCGCGCCATTGCCCGAAGACGTTGAACCGCGCATCGAAGGCGGCGTAACCGTTGTGCCCTTTGAAACACCGCAGTCTGTCGCGCTTTTTGGCCACGAGGGAATTCCGCGTCACGATCCGGATTTCTTTCCCGCCTTTGTTGCCAATCAGATTTTTGGCGGCAATGGCCGCCAATCCCGGCTTTCACTTGAAGTAAGAGAAGAGCGCGGACTGACGTACAGCGTTGGTTCGTTTCTGGTTAATTATGACCATGCAGACATGTTGCTGGGCCAATTCGCTTCGGCGAATGATCGCGTTTCGGCAGCTATTGATGTCGTGAAAGACGAGTGGACCAAGATCGCAGCAGAAGGCGTTTCCGAAACCGAGCTTGAAGAGGTCAAAACCTATCTGACGGGCGCATATCCTTTGCGCTTTGACGGGAACGGGCCAATTGCGCGTATTCTTGTCGGTATGCAGACAGTCGGATTGACGCCGGACTACATAACGACCCGGAATGATCAAATTAATGCGGTGACGCTCGCCGACGTCAAACGCGTGGCAGAGCGGATTTACCAGCCGGATAATTTGCACTTCGTAGTTGTTGGGCAGCCAGAAAGCTTGGAAAGCACCAACTAGGCGTTCTACAAAAAAAATGGCCGTGCAAGCACGGCCGTCCAGTCAGGGAGGAACTGTTGTGGCTTGCCCGTTTGGGTGTCGCCGAAATCCTTAAACAAAAAATTGCGCAAAGCGCGAATTGGAATTGATTAATCTATACAATAACACCACCAACTTCGGTGGCGATTTAAATTACGTTAGAAATGCGTTGTGGCATATTTGCGGCATCTGAACGCTGATAGTATGACAATTCCAGCAACCAAATTGTCCGCTGTCAAACGACCTTAGAAAGCACACTGCATTGAAATCGCACGATCAAATTCCTGAAACAGCACTCGAATGGATCGACGCGGGTCGCGCGGTTGCGCTGGCGACCGTGATCAGAACCTGGGGTTCGGCACCGCGCCCGGTCGGTGCACAATTGGCCATTTCTGCGGACGACAGTTTCCAAGGGTCGGTTTCCGGCGGCTGCGTCGAAGGCGCGGTCATTGTCGAAGCGCAAGACGCGATCCGAAGCGGTGATTGCCGAATAATGGAATTTGGTGTCAGCGACGAAACCGCATTTGAAGTCGGGCTGGCCTGCGGCGGTGAAATTGAAGTGATGGTTGAACCCATCGGTCACGGACAGGGCCCGAAAGTCGAAGAGCTTCGCGACCTGGTGGCCATGCGCGCAGCGCGCGAGCCGGTTGTCTGGGAAGTAAATACAAAGACATGGTCAAGACGGCTTCGACGACGAGACCCGGGCGATTCCGAGTTAGATGCCCAATTCAGGACGGACAAATCGCGGCGCGAAGGAGCGGTTTTCCAAGCTGTCCATAATCCGCCGCTGCGTTTGATTGTTGTCGGTGCGGTGCATATAGCCCAGCCGCTGGTGCAGATGGCGAAGTTGGCGGGATATGACGTTGTCTTGTGCGATCCGCGTGACAGTTTCGCGTCCGCCGAGCGATTTCCGGGTGAGACCTTTCTTGATGGATGGCCTGATGAAGCATTGGCGAGAATTGGCGTCGATGCCCGAACTGCGGTCGTGGCGTTGTGCCACGACCCCAAGATCGACCAACCCGCATTGGAGATCGCGCTGGAGAGTGAAGCGTTTTTCATTGGTGCACTGGGATCAAAACGCACGCACGCCAAACGCGTTGTCGCCTTGACAGAAGCAGGCCACTCCGCTGAAAGTATCAAGAGAATTAGCGGCCCAATTGGGCTTGATATCGGTGCAAGTTCTCCGGCAGAGATCGCAGTTTCGATCATTGCTGAGATGACTGAACGGCTTAGGCGGCCAACCGGTCAGGCCTAATTCCTAAGAAATGAGCGTGTGATCAAAAGCGTTCGAGTCGTTGATGTGCATTTTATCTATGATGTCGGGAGTGCTGGTTTCCCTTGAACCTGCTTCACGCTAAGACGGCGCCCAAAGAACGAGGCAAATCATGAGCACGCCCAAACCGGTGGCCCTTTGCATACTCGACGGCTGGGGCCTGAGAGATGACGCGGAAGCGAATGCGCCTTTGCTGGCGAACACGCCTGTGTTTGATCGCATCATGGCGAACTGCCCGCATGCCAAGCTGATCACCCACGGACCTGACGTAGGATTGCCGTCGGGCCAGATGGGAAATTCAGAGGTAGGCCACACAAATATCGGGGCGGGTCGCGTGGTCGCAATGGATCTGGGGCAGATCGACTTGGCAATCGAAGACGATTCGTTCTTTGAGTCAGAGGCGATCCTGGAATTTGCAGAGTCACTTGAGGAAAGCGGTGGAACCGCCCATTTGATGGGTCTGGCCTCGCCCGGCGGCGTGCATTCGCATCAAAACCATATCGTTGCGGCTGCGCGCATCCTTTCGGATGCAGATATACCGGTCATTATCCATGCAATCACTGACGGGCGCGATGTAGCGCCACGATCGGCACGAGAGCAGATCGCCGAACTAGAAGCCGCGTTGCCTGACGGCGCAAGAATCGGCACGGTGATCGGGCGATACTATGCGATGGATCGTGACAACCGCTGGGACCGGGTTGAGGCGGCATATCGCGCAATCACGGCCTACAAAGGTGTGGCTCACGCCGACTACGTGAAAGGCGACACGCAGCCGAGCGCTGGCGATGCCATTCAAGCATCCTACGATTTACGTGATGAGTCAGACGAATTCATACGACCGACTGTCGTCGATGCTTATACCGGGATCGCAGACGGCGACGGCGTGTTTTTTATCAATTTCCGAGCCGATCGAGCACGCGAATTGCTACGCGCACTGGGTGATCCGGCTTTCGCTGAATTTGACGTCAGTGAACGCCCTAGTCTTGCGGCAATGTTGGGCATGGTCGAGTATTCTGACGATCACAATAGGTACATGCGATCCGTCTTCCCGAAGCGAAACATCGTCAATACCCTCGGTGCCTGGGTAGCCAGACACGGCCTGAAGCAATTCCGTCTGGCGGAAACAGAAAAATACCCGCATGTTACGTATTTTCTGAATGGCGGAAGAGAAATACCGGAAACCGGAGAAGATCGGTTTATGCCGCCGTCACCCAAGGTGGCGACCTATGATCTAGCGCCGGAAATGGCTGCGGTTGAGGTGACGCACAAATTTGTTGAAGCAATCGAAGCCGGATATGATCTGATCGTCACGAACTACGCCAACCCGGATATGGTTGGGCACACTGGCGACTTGGATGCGGCGATAAACGCCTGCGAGGCCGTCGATCAGGGTCTCGGGCGGGTTGTTGACGCGCTTGAGGCGGCAGGCGGCGCGATGGTATTGACAGCCGATCACGGGAATTGCGAGACGATGATCGACCCGGAATCCGGCAAACCGCACACCGCACACACAACGAACCTTGTGCCAGTTGCGGTCGTTGGCGGACCCAAGGAAGCAAAACTGGTTGACGGCCGCCTGTCAGATCTTGCGCCCACATTGCTAGTTCTCATGGGTCTGTCGCCGCCGTCGGAAATGACCGGCCAGAGTTTGATCCGCCAATGATGTTTCGTGCGCTTATCCTGGCAATCTGTTTTTGGCCTGCAGTTGTGTTGGCCGAAGACGATGCAGCTGCGATGGCCCGCATGGCGTCCGAACAACTGGAGGAAGCTTCCAAGTCGCTGTCGGCTGCCGAGACTGCCCGCGACAGGATCAGTGCGCTGACCAAGACTGTCCGGGCCTATGAAGCTGGTCTTTCTGCAATGCGCGAAAGCTTGCGGCATGCGGCATTGGAAGAACGTGCAAAACGCGCCAGTTTGCAGGGCAAAGAAGAAGAACTGGCGCGCATTTTGGCCGCGATCCAGAATATAGAACGCACGCGCGGCAATGGAGCAAGCTTACTTCATCCCGAAGGACCGCTTCCGGCTATCCGCGCAGGCATGCTGGCCGGGGATCTGGTGCCTGCACTAAATGAGCGCGCACAGACACTTGCCGGCGAAGTTGAAGAAGTGGCCGCCATCGTCGCGCTTCAGCGGGCGGGCGAGGCGCAACTCGAGCGGGGTCTGGAAAGCATCCGCAATGCTCGACTGGCACTTACCGATGCTGTTTCGCAGCGTGCAAGTCTACCGGACTCTGTAACAACCGACGACGCGGCCATGAATGCACTGATCAACAGCGCCGAGACATTGTCGGCATTCGCCGACAACCTTGTCACCGAGTCGCCCTGGAAGGGAACGGTCGACGAAAGATGGGCAATGCCAGTCCTTGGGCGCGTGCTTCGAAAGTATGACGAAGCGGACGCTGCCGGTGTACGGCGTCCGGGATGGCTGATCGCAACACGCCCGGGTGCTGTCATTGTGTCGCCATCGGACGCAACGGTTCGATTCGCCGGTGCAATGCCTGATTTCGATGTTGTAGCAATTCTTGAACCCCGCGCCGGGGAATTGCTGATTCTGGCTGGCGCAGGGGCATTGTTCGTGCAACGTGGACAAATCGTATCCAAAGGCGCGCTTATAGGCTTCATGGGTGGCGAACCGGACGCTACACAAGATAAATTGATCGAAACATCCGTTGGTAGTGGTCAACGTGAGCCGGAAACGCTTTATATTGAATTGAGACAGGGCAAAGACGCGATCGATCCTG
>JBPCWO010000369.1:0-7872 GCA_051009475.1 Boseongicola sp. | reverse complement strand
GCCCAGCACCTTTTGCCAGGAGTACGTAACGACATCCAACCGATCCCACGGCAAGTCCTGGGCGAATGCGGCCGACGTTGCGTCGCATATCGTCAGCCCGCCGCGATCTGCCGGAATCTCAAAGTTCGCCGGAACACGCACGCCTGAAGTTGTGCCATTCCACGTGAAAACCACGTCGCTGTTCCAATCGACGGCATCCAGATCGACAATTTCGCCGTAATTGGCGGTTCGGACGGTGGCGTCGAGATTGAGCTGCTTCACCACGTCCGTCACCCAGCCTACGCCAAAACTTTCCCAAGCCAGCATTTCAACCGGCCGCGTGCCAAGCAGGCTCCACATTGCCATTTCCATTGCGCCGGTATCCGAGGCCGGAACAATGCCGATAAGATGGCTCTTGGGCACGCCCAGGATCGACCGTGTCTGGTCAATCGCGGCCTTCAGCTTGGATTTGCCAACCGACGCGCGATGGGAACGACCCAAAGGTGCATCGGCCAACTTTTCCAGTGAAAATGTAGGGGGTTTGGCACATGGGCCGGACGAAAAACGCGGATTTGCCGGCCGCGTTGCCGGGGTTTTAGTATCCATTACTGAATATCCTTACAGATATGCGCCCCTCGTTGGGGAGGGGTGTCCCGCTGGTGGGAATAGGCCGCATTCTGCAGGTGCACAATAGGAAATTGTCACGTTTTGCAGGGAAAGGGTCGTGCGCCGACAAGGAATCTCCGAAAGCTCCGACTGCCCGCCAAGGAACTCGGCTCCGGGTGCGTCTTAACCAGGTAATTGAAGAATTCAGGAGGATTCCCAATGCGGAAATTGCTTTTCCTGGCAGCTGTGTGGCTGAGTTTGCCCGCAGCCGCCCACGCATTTTGCGGGTTTTACGTCGCACGTGCCGATGGCGAACTTTATAATCAGGCGTCCAAGGTCGTCTATGTCCGCGATGGCCGGCGAACGGTCATTACCATGTCGTCGGACTATCGAGGCGAACCCAGCGATTTTGCGTTGATCGTCCCGACGCCAAGAGTTTTGGGCGAGGATGACATCCGCACTGTGATGGCGGAAACCGTCGATCATCTGGATGCCTACAGCGCCCCGCGGCTGGTTGAGTATTTTGACTTTGATCCGTGTCACCCGCAGATGGTTTTCGAAGATTCTGTGCTTGGTCAATTGAATGCACGCAACAGCGAGGCGGAATACCGTCGCGACGCAGCTGCGTTGGGCGTTCAGATCAAGGGCGAATATGCCATCGGCACCTATGATGTGCTGATCCTGAAAGCCGCTCAATCCGATGGTCTTGTCACCTTCTTGACGACGGAAGGCTACCAACTTCCCGATGGCGCCGAGCGGGTTCTTGGCGATTACATCCGTGGCGGCATGAAGTTCTTTGTGGCCCGCGTAAATCTCGACCGCCACGAGGCAGCCGCCACGCGTGACTTGCCGCCGCTTCAGATTTCCTTCAACTCGCGCAATTTCATGTTGCCGATCCAGCTTGGAAAACTGAATGCGGACGGCGCGCAAGACGCATTGATCATGATGCTGACCCGGAAGGGTCGGGTCGAAGTGGCGAATTACAACGAAACCGTGCTGCCGACGGACACAAACATTCCGACATTTGTCGAAGATATGTTCCCAAGTTTCTATCGATCGATGTTTAATAAGGCGGTCGGTGATAATGGTGGCATTGCGTTGGAGTATGGCTGGGATATGGGGTGGTGCGATCCCTGTGCCGCCGATCCGCTATCGCGCAAAGAACTTGAAGAGCTTGGTGTTGATTGGTTGCAAGGCGATGGGAACGGCGGTCAAAACGTCTACGTCACGCGTTTCCACGCTCAATATACCAAGGATCAAATGCCGGAAGACCTGATGTTCCGCGAGTCCAGCAATCGTGGAAACTTTCAGGGCAGATACGTGATGAATCGTCCTTTCACCGGTCGGATCACCTGCGAGCACGGTCGCGAATACATTAAAGATACGCGTTTGCGCCTGCGCCGAGAGGCGTTGAACTTGGCAGATATCACCGGATGGAGTCCGCGCAGAATTGAAAAGCGCATCCGCGACTCGGTGCCCAAAAGCTACTGGTGAAACTGAAATGATTGGGCTAGGCGGACCCGAACGGAGGTCCGCCTATGCACGTCATTTCGCTGATCGCTCGGCCTGGTCAGCTTGATCCGGCATTGGTCTCGTCGCTCCAATCCGCCTGGGGCGGCGGTGACGCGAATTGGCTGTCACCTGACGAGGCTGCTGAGTTTCCCGTGGAATTGCTGCCGACAAATCTGGATCAGGTCCGTGCGGAAATCGCACCGATGAACGTCGATCTGAATGGTTTCCTGCTGGCTGGCCGACGAAAGCAGCTTCTGATTGCCGACATGGACTCGACCATGGTCGAACAGGAATGCATCGACGAATTGGCAGCAGAGGCGGGTGTCGGCGATCGTGTAGCCGACATCACCGCGCGGGCGATGAATGGAGAAATTGATTTCGAGGCGGCGATTGACGAACGGGTTGGCCTGTTGAAGGGCTTGCCTGTCAAAGTCATCGACAAAGTTCTGCACGAAAGGATCACGCTTGCAGCCGGCGGAAAGACGCTGGTTGCCACGATGAAATTACATGGTTCGCACGCGACGCTCGTCTCGGGTGGGTTCACTCAATTCACGTCCCGGATCGCAGCACTGCTCGGGTTCGATGAAACTCGTGCAAACACATTGCTTGAATCTGATGGCTTGCTGACCGGAAAGGTGGCGCGACCAGTTCTGGGTCGCGAGGCGAAAGTTCAGACGCTTGATAAAATAACGGCGAGGCTTGGGCTTACATCCGTAGATGCAATTGCGGTTGGCGACGGGGCAAATGACCTCGGCATGCTTGATCGCGCTGGGCTTGGCGTTGCACTTCACGCCAAACCAAGCGTCGCGGCTGCTGCGCGCATTCGTATTAACCACAGCGATCTTACCTCGCTTTTGTTTTTGCAAGGCTATTCGCGGGAAGAATTTGCTAGTTGAAAAAGTCTACGCAATAAGCCCGCTGTCCGGCCTGATTGCGCCAGTCACCAGCCCGTCCCTGTTCAGAATTGGGCAGTCCAGGTAACGCGATACCATGGGATGGTTTGGGTTTAGCGCCCCAAGCTTGACCAGCAACGCCGTCATTGCTGCTTCGGAAGCGCGCGTCGCGCCGTCCGAGATCTTTAACGCCACACCCAGGCCCTGTTTCGGCAGTATCGCAACATATACACCTTCGGCGCCGGTTTTTACGGCCAGTGGCTCGATAGCGGAAGACATCAGGTTGCTGCAGGCACGGTCCTTTCCAGCGACTAACTCCGGATGTTCCATCATTGCGTCGCGCAGGCGTGCCGCAGCATTCTCTCGCGACGAGCCGTTTTCACGCGCGTCGGCAAAAACCGCCATTGCCCGGGCCAGCCCTGAAAGAGTTGTTGCAAAATTTGGCGCTGAACATCCGTCGATCCCATATCCGGGACTTGGCGCATCCGTCACCGATTCAAACGCCTCGCGCACCGCAAGCTGCACCGGATGGTCCGGGTCAACGTAATCCGGACCCGCCTTAAGATGCTTTGCCAGTGTCAGGAACCCCGTATGTTTACCCGAACAATTGTTGAAAATTCGGGTGACGGGTTCGTCTGCTCGTATCATTTCGGCCGCCAGTTCTTCGTCACTCGACGTCTGTGGACCGCACTTCAGGGCACTCTCATCAAGTCCGATATTCGACAACCATTTTGACACTTTATCGACGTGTCGTCTTTCGCCACTGTGGGACGCACATGCCAGCGCAAGATGCTGGGTCGTCAGATCGGCACCTGCACCACTTTCCAGAAGCGGCAATGCCTGGATCATTTTGGCCGAGGATCGTGGCAGGGTGACGATATCGGGATCGCCCCATGTCTCGATTTTTCGGCCATCTGCACGTGAAATAACGGCGTGGCCGAAGTGAACTGACTCAACGAAATCACCGCGGATGACTTCAACCATCGGCACTGCATCCGGCATGGGCGACCTCGCGAATTTGTCACGGCAGTTTTTCGCCGCGGGGGGTTCCATCCTGTCGCGCAGATACGCTATTCAGGGCGCATTGGTAAGGGGCATTTCCGGTCCTGAGCGCCTGCAAAGACAGGGACACGGGCCAAAGGAAAAGGCAGAAAATGACGGCACGGGCGATAGCAGTATTATTGATAACGGCGGGCCTCGCCGGAACGGCGGCGGCGCAAGAGGTCACAAACCGCGTCGCAGCAGACACGGACTGGGCCGTATTCGAGGGCACCGATCCAAAGGAATGCTGGGCGGTAACTGCACCGAAGGGAAGCACGAACACACGCGATGGTCGTTCAGTCTCGGTCCGACGCGGTGATATTCTTTTATTCGTGACCTACAGGCCTGAGCAGAATGTCGTGGGAGAAATCAGTTTCACTGGCGGCTATCCCTTCGCCGAAGGCTCAACCGCGACGCTGGATGTCAGCGGCACGGTTTTTGAGCTTTTCACCGAGGGCGAATATGCGTGGCCGGCAACTCCTGCCGATGACCTGAAAATCGTGACTGCCATGAAACGCGGCGCCAATGCAGTTGTGACGGCACGGTCATCGCGCGGCACGGAAACCAAGGATACGTTTTCGCTGTTGGGCGCAACGGCGATGATTGAAGACGCCGAAAAGCGCTGCTCAGGCTAGCATCGGGACAATCAGCTCCAAGATTGGTAATGGTCCGAATTGCGCGGTATTCGGACCTTTAATTGTCCGCTTCGAGCCAACTGAGACAATCGCTGCCCTAATCAGGCAATCCCGCCTGACGCAAAGCCTCAACATCCATTCGCAGACATTCAGTATTTGTATGAAGTTGAGTCTCGGCCCACTTTGAGATCGTGAAGTCTGGCTTGTGTTTCAGGACCTCGGTTGCTTCGCGGCGGGCCGCATCGAGTTTATCCGTCATGACAAAAATGATTGTCAAATCGACGTGGCCAAAACCCTCCGCAAGTTTCCCGTACTCTCGAAACGCATGAATTGCCTCATCGTACCGTCCAGCCAGTCTCAGAGCAAAACCGTAAACACCAGCGTAAAAACCAGGATATTTGGGATTAAGTCGCATCGCCTTTTCAGCAACTTTGACCGCTTCGTCCGCTTTTTCATTGAATGAAAGGGTAGCGGAAAGCCGGATGGCGACGTCCGCGTGATTGGGGTTTACGTCCAGAGCCGTCTTGAACCTCGCTATTGAATCCTCGTGAAGGCCCTCTATCGCGTCAGCAAACCCGAGCACGCCGAGCGCTTCCGGATTGTGCGGATCAAGTGCAAGAGCCTGATTGGCACACTTTCGAGCTTCTGCGATCGAGGTGTCACGGGATTCACTAAACCCAAGCCGTCCCTCCGTGGTGTTAATAAAGCCAAGAATGCAAAGCGGGGCGGGGTAGTTCGGGTCAAGGCGAATTGAACGCTCCGCGTACTGCCGAGCTAGAGCAAAACTCTCCTTGCTTATGACCCGAGTTTTGGCAACAGCGCGCACCTGTTCGACCCAGGCCTCAAGGTTTTCCGTACCGGTGCCCCTGAAACGCGCCATTTCACCTTCGGTGAGCTCAACTTGAATTTCGGTTGCAACCTTGAGCGCGATTTCATCCTGCAGCTGGAATATGTCGTCAATGCTGCGATCATACCTTTCGGCCCAAACATGGTGTGAGGTCGTGGCGTCAATGAGCTGCGCGGATATGCGCACCCGGTTTCCTGACTTTCGGATGCTACCTTCCAGCACGTAGCGTACGCCCTGCTCAATGCCGACCTGCCTCACATCAACCGACGTTCCCCTGTAAGCAAAAGTCGAATTACGAGCGATCACAAGCAAGCTAGGCACCTTCGAAAGTGTTGTGATGATTTCTTCGGTAATTCCGTCTGCAAAGACCTCTTGTTCAGGATCGCCTGACATATTTTCAAAGGGCAATACGGCGATAGAGGGTTTGTCGGGGAGGGGCAAAGCAGCTGATGTTGCCTCAGAGCTGGCAGCAGCGTCCTGATCGGAAGTAATGCGATAAGCCCGGACCGGTTCAGTGATATTCTTGAGTTCAAGTTCACCGAGATCTTCGAACTCGGCTGCTATCTTGCCCTTTGCCTGACGATAAGCGTCGCCGGAAAGGCAAATTCCGCCTGGCTCAGCCTGCGCCTCAAGGCGGGCGGCGATATTGACGCCATCGCCTAGAAGGTCGTCGCCCACGGAAACGACATCACCAACATTGATGCCGATGCGAAATAGGATGCGCCGATTATCCGGGACTTCGACATTGCGTTTGGCAATACCCTCCTGAACAGCCAGGCAGCAACGGACAGCATTGACGACGCTGGGAAATTCTAAGAGCAGGCTATCACCAGCTGTGTTGGCAACACGCCCACCATGTTCTGCAATCATAGGTTCGATGAATTCGTCTCGATGAGCGCGCAGAGCGAATAAAGTTGCTTCTTCATCGGCCCCAATCAGGCGAGAATATCCAGCGACGTCCGCCGCAACGATAGCCGCCAATCTTCGCTCTGGGGCCTCTGACATTGAACTAGTCTAGCGGCAGTAATCAAATGTGAAAACCGCAATTCCAGCGCAGGATTTTTTTGTAACGGCGATGATTGAGGTCGCTTACAAGCGCTGCGCGGGATAGAGTCGGTTCGCATAAAACGACAAGGTTTGGACATCCGCTGTGCGATTGAGGCGGACTTTATTTTGTATCCTCGGGCACCATTGCGGGCGGTCCGCGCTACTGCGCCGTCGCCTTTTTGAGGTAGGCGATCAGATCGGCGAGATGTTGATCGCTACGCACGCGCGGCACATTTCCTCCGGGCTGATATTCCATTTTGCTTTCCGGAATGAACTTCATCGGGTCTTTCAGAAATGCGCCCAAGGTTTCTTCGTTCCAAACGACGCCGGAATTCACCATCGCTTCGGAATACATTTTGTATCCTTCGACTGAGCCCGCCTTGCGCCCGAAGATTCCGGCGAGCGTGGGTCCGACTTTCGTTCCTTTTGCTTCCAGTGAATGACACGCGCTACAGTCCAAAAACCCCTTAAACAGCTTTTCACCAACTTCGGCGTTGCCTTCGGCTGCCGCCTGAAAAGATAGAGCAGTCATACCCACCACCAAAACACCAGAATTCCCAAGGCGTTTCATCGCATGTCTCCGTCTCGAGGTTTTGCGTTCGCCGAGGTGTCTCAAACGAACACGTTTTCGTTCGTTCTGGAGACAGTTCATAGCACACCCATGCCAATTTGTGTGTTTGCTTTGCGCCATGAGCTGCCACTGCCAAATCGGTCGACTCGTAATCCATACCCGCGGGATCAGCTCACGAATGGAATATCTTTGGCAAATAGACTTAATTCGCCTATATGCGCGGTCTGATCAGGAAATTGGCACTATGAGCGCAAGCGCACCAATCACTCAGGACGTCGTGACAATCCCAAGGGCATTGCCCGAGGGGCCGGTCAATCTTGTCGGGCTGACCCGCGACCAGTTGAAGGCGGCGTTGATCGAGGTCGGCACGCCCGAAAAGCAGGCACGGATGCGGACGGGGCAAATCTGGCAGTGGATCTATCACTGGGGTGTACGTGACTTTGCCGAAATGACCAACCTCGCGAAAGACTACCGGGCGATGCTGGCCGAACATTTTGTGGTCGAAATTCCCGAAGTTGTATCACGTCAAATCAGCACCGACGGCACCCGAAAGTATCTTGTTAAGATCGCGGGCGGGCATGAGGTTGAAACGGTCTATATCCCGGAGCCCGATCGGGGCACGCTTTGCATTTCAAGCCAGGTGGGCTGCACGCTGACCTGTTCGTTCTGTCACACCGGGACGCAGAAACTGGTGCGCAATCTCACCGCCGGTGAGATCGTCGGCCAGATCATGCTGGCGCG
>JBPCWO010000368.1:0-19343 GCA_051009475.1 Boseongicola sp. | reverse complement strand
GTCTTCGCCATCCTGCGCTCCGACGATCAGGTCGGCGACTTGCGCGGGCAGAAACCGGCGCAGGCGGTTCGTGCGCTCGATCTGGTCGACTTGAGTGGCGACTTTGTCTTCAAGTGCAGTGTTCCATTCCGCCAGCTCGGCGCGCTGACCCTCGACCTCGTCATAGAGCGTGCCCAACCGCTCGCTCGTGACGTTCACATTCGCGGCCAGTTCGCCAAGCTCATCCCGATTGGGCACAGTTACCCGCGCGTCAAAGTCGCCGCTAGCGATCATGCCAAGGGTCTGTCCAATCCGCCGCACCGGCCAGATCAGCGAGGAAGAAATCGCATATCCCAGCAACAGGGCAAGGCCGACAGCAACGAGCGCCGATGCGATGACCTGCCTCCGGGAAGCTTCATATGCCAAGGCGGTCGATTTGGCGGTTTCCGCCATCTCCACCTCGATCTGCTGGACGACGGTAAAGGTGTCGCGCTGAAGCCTGAAGACGATCGGCGCAAACTCTTGCCTGCTGACGGTGCCAGCCTCGCTGTAAGCCCCTTCCTGCCGCAACGCTTTTACCCGCGCGCCTATGGCAGGAAGCTTATTAAGTTCGGAACGAGTGTTTTCGATGATGGTTTCACCGGGCATCCCAGCGCGCCCAAACATTCGCACGCCCTGACCCACGTAGCCTTGGAGATCTTGCACTCGATCAACGATCAGTCTTCCTGGCACTGTAAACATGAAGTTGTCCCGATCTTCTCGTACATCAGTCCGATCGATTTGCGCCGAAGCCGCTATAGCAATGAGATTACTGAGAGAGCCATAAAGCTCGTTGTAAAAGGCGATGCGTTCCTGATCGCGCAGCAATTTCTCGGTCCGCTCGTTCGCCTGCTGCAAGGCGATCAGTCCGAACAAGGCCAGCCCGACCATAAGCGCCGTGCCACCGAGGAATGCCACCAGCAGCTTTGATCGGATGGACACGCCCAAACGTGCCACTGTCCGAGCGATGATGTTCGGGCGGTCGGATGTGGCGTCCTCGGATTGTCCGTGCATCTGGTGTTCTGCTGGCCTCCGTCCTTTGGAAACCATGCAAAACGGCAAGACTACTTGCAACCTGATGACCCAGAGAAGTCTCAATCAGGGACCGGGCGAATTCACAGATTCAGTTTTGCGCCGCCGTGGCTTACGCCCGCGCCCAATCAGGCAACCAATCCCCGTGGGCCGCACGCAATTCGTCGACAATCGCGCGGATCTGCGAAAGATCGAGTTCGGCTGCAGTGTGCGGATCCAACATTGCGGCGTGGTAGATATGTTCCGCATTTTCCTCTGTCAGCGCGCGAACGGTCAGCTCGTGAACGTTGATCTGCGTGCGCATCAGCGCCACAAGCTGAGGCGGGATGTCTTCTACGCGCTCAGCGCGAACGCCTGAATTGTCAACCACGCACGGCGTTTCGACGGATGCACCAAGTGGCAATTGAGGAATCTGGCCGGTGTTGGCGAGGTTTCCATAGAATTCATACGGTGTGTCAGTCACCACGGAATTCATGATATCGGCGGCAAACTCGTGGCTCTTGGTAACTTCGATTGCATCGTCACCCGCAAATTGTTGCGCCTGTGTCGTCCATTCGGCGATCTGTTCTTCGCACCTCTTTGGATATTCATCGAGCGGTATCTGAAATTGATCTATCAAATCGGGACGGTGCGACTTGATAAACCAGGGGACATACTCCGCCAAATGCTCGGAACTTTCGGTGCAGAAATAGCCAAGATGCCGCATCACCTCGTAGCGAACCTTGTTCGGACACCGCGGCATCAAAAGTGGCGGCTTAGGAAGCGACCCCTGTGCATAGCCTTCGCGAAGCAGAGGATAGAGATTTCGCGTCTCTCCATCCGCCAGTTGTTGGTGCAGATGCAAAAAAAAGGCGACGTGGTTCACGCCCGCGACTTTGTAAAGTAACGATGCCGGATCGATATCAAGATCGTGGCTAAGCTCCTGAACTGTATTTTGGACAGAGTGGCAAACGCCGACTTGCTGAATGTCGGGAAATCGTTCGGTCAGCGCCCAGGTATTAATTGCCATCGGGTTGACGTATTGCAGCATCAGCGCATCGGGGCACATCTCGCGCATATCTTCCGCCAAGGCCCAAAGATGCGGAACTGTGCGCAATCCACGCATTATCCCGCCAATTCCCAATGTGTCGCCGATGGTCTGTCGCAACCCATACTCGCGAGGAATTTCAAAGTCGGTGACTGTGCAAGGCCGATAACCGCCAATCTGAAAAGCGACGACGACGAAATCGGCACCGTCAAGCGCTGTCCGCGCCTGCAAGTGGGTTTCCACGGATGCACCAGTGCCCATGGCCTGGACCAGTTTTTTCGCGACCGTCTCGGATTCCTTGAGCCGCCCGTCGTCGATATCCATCATGGCGAACGTGCTGTCGGCCAACGCAGGGAAATGAAGCGCGTCGCCCAGAATGTTCTTCATAAATATCGTTGAGCCTGCACCTATGAATGCAATCTTAGCCATTTGCGCAGGTCCTACTTAACGGCGCCCAATGTCAGCCCCGCGATAAAGTGTTTCTGCATCAAGAAGAACATCGCGACAGGTGGCAGCGCGGCGATGAGCGAGCCGGCAGACATCAGGTGATACATCGCCCGAAACTGAGCGTTGAAGCTCGTGATACCGGCAGTAACTGGCTGCGCATTTTCACCCTGGGTGAGGACCACCGCCCAGAAATAGTCATTCCAGATGAAAGTGAAGATCAGCACTGAAAGTGCGGCAAGCGCCGGTTTCATCAAGGGCAGCACGACATACCAGAAGATACGCCATTCCGCGATGCCTTCGACACGGGCAGCTTCGACCAGTTCGAATGGCAAGGCGCGGATGAAATTGCGCATGAACAGCGTGCAAAAACCGGTTTGGAACGCGATGTGAAAAAGAACCAGTCCGGTTTTCGTATTATAAAGCCCCAGGTCCAGCGTCAGATCACGCACAGGTACCATCAGGATTTGGAATGGCACGAAATTCCCCGCAATGAATAGGAAGAACAGCAACAAGTTGCCACGGAACTTGTAGATACCAAGCGCAAACCCGGCCATGCACGAAAGGGCGACCGCCCCGATCACCGTTGGAACGGTGATCAGGAACGAATTCAGGATGTAGCGCGGCATCGACGAGTTAACGACCTGCCCGTAATTTGCGAAGAACTCCCACGACGAAGGCCAACCCCAGTAATTGCCTGACGTGAAATCAACGTCGGGTCGAATTGAGAACAGCGCGACCGCGACAAGCGGGGCAAGCCACAGCAACAGCGCGATCGGCAGTAGCCCTTGATAGGTTATCTGTGTGGCGCGGGAAGACTTTTCAATCGGCTTGGGAAACATCTCAGCGCGCCTCCTTCTCGTCCTGGTACATCCGCCAGAGGAAGTAGGCGATAAACACCAGCATGATCAGGAACAGGATGACGGCAATCGCCGCGCCATAGCCCATTCTGAATCCGTATTCGGACAGCGACTTTTCGAACATGTAAAAACTGAGAACGCGGGTCGAACCGAAGGGGCCGCCATTGGTCATAATCGATATCAAGTCGAAAGACCTTAAAGCTCCGATTATGGTCACCACGAAGGCGATAAATGTCGCCGGGCGAAGTTGTGGTAGGATGACGAACCACAGCATCTTCAACCCCTTTGCGCCATCAAGGCGCGCCGCTTCAATCTGCTCGGGGTCAACCGCATTTAGCCCGGTCAGGTAAAGGATCATGCAATAGGCAGTCTGCGGCCAAAGCCCGGCGGCAATAATCCCATAGGTTGCAAAAGTCGGATCACCTAGGATGTTGACCGGGCCAAGTCCGACCACGCCGATGATCGCGTTGAAAAGGCCAAACGTCGGATCATAAAACCATGTGAACACAAGGCCAACAACGATCTGACTTATTACAAAAGGAAAGAAAAACAGCGACTTATAAAGTCTGATGCCCCAAACGTTTTGGTTGAGAAACAGCGCGATGAACAAACCCGCTGGGATCGCTAACAAGTAGAATACGAGCCACTTGGCGTTGTTCCAAAGCGAAACATTGAACGCCTTGTCGTCTGTCAGCAACTTTTCGTAGTTTGCCATGCCGATGAATTCAGCTTCGCCCAGGCCATCCCATTTATACAGCGAAATGTTGAAGCTTTGGCCAATCGGATAAACCACGTAGAGAGCAAACATCGCGATGGCTGGAAGCAGGAATAACCATGGCGTCACAGCAATTTGATTGCGGGCATACCAATTTTTCATGGTCAAGATCTCGCGATGTCAGGTCCCTTGGACATTCAATCCCTAGGAAGAAACACTCTGCGAGTGCTTGTCGCCAGTGATTGGATGCAGGGCGGAATGGCTCCCGCCCTGCAATTGTTTGATCAGTAGACGTCCTGACGCACCGATTCCAAACGCTCGAGGATATCGTCGAGATTGTCAGGGAACACCATGAACTCCTGCATGCCTTCCATCGCCGCCTTGGCCATTTCAGCAGGGAAGTCACGATCGAAGAACTGAGCGACGCCGCCCGGGCTGTTCGTGGAAAGCATGGCAAATCCTTCGTTCAGGAACTTATCGTCATCAACAGCCGACATAGCGTTGACCGGCAACTGGCCCAAGTTCTTGCCATTGTTGATTTCGGTCTGCTCGCTGGCCGATGCAACGAAGCGGAGGAATTCACGTGCGTTATCCTTGTTCGTCGCGTTGGCCGGGATGTGGAACGTATCCGTTGGCGCATCTTCAGCCATCGCAACGCCAGGCGTAATGGCCGGGAACTGATGGAAGTCCAACTGGTCGTCGGTCAAACCGGCTTCGCGCAACGGTGCAACCGCGAAGTTACCCTTCAGGATTGCGGCAGCTTCGCCGGATACCATGAACGGCAACGATTGCTGCCAGTCTTTGTTCTGGTGATCGTCCACAAACGCGCCCAGATCGATCAGGCGGCGCCAGTTCGCGAAGGTTTCGCGCACCCGGTCGTCGGTCCACTCCACTTCTCCGCGGGCCATTGACATGTGGAAGTCAAAGCCATGGGTCCGCATGTTCAGATAATCGAACCAACCCGAGGCAGTCCAAAGCCACTTGGTACCGATGGTGTAGCACTTACGGCCAGACGCGATGACTTTTTCGCAGTTCGCAACCAGTTCATCGAAATCTGCCGGTTCACCAATCCCAAGCTCTTCGTAGATGTCTTTGCGATAGTAAACGCCCCACTGATAATACGTGTAAGGCACACCCCACTGCTTGCCGTCGATTGTCATTGCGCCTTTGGTCGACGCAAGATTTTCGGCAATTTCGGGTTCATTCCACAGATCTGAAACGTCTTCAAAAAGTCCGGCGTTCACATATGGCGACATCCGGTTTGCGGCGTACCAGGTGGCAACGTCCGGCGCATTGGCTGTCAGAAAGTTGCGAATTTGCGTTTTGTAGGCCTCGCGGTCGATCACGGTCGTCTCAATGCTGAGGTCCGGATGCAATTCCTGGAAGCGGCCAATCATGGCTTCCATGGTTGCGCGCGGGGCTGGGTTTGAAGTGTCCAGGAAGATTTTCAAATCTCCCGAAAGTTGGTGGCTTCCGGCGTTTGCTCCGCTGGCAAGTAGTGCCGAAGTCGCCAATGCCGTCAGCGATGCCCTGATTACAGAGTGCATTTTTTTCTCCCTTGCTGTTTCATTATTTGAAACTCAGTTTTTAATATTGAATTCTTATCGCCAACATGGCATTGCTTGTCAACAGGCAACTAGCCGAAGAAACCATAGCACGAAGGGGTTGGAAAGTGTCATCAGAGGTCAAGAAACCTGGTGACGGAACCGTCGGAAAGGCACTTGAGGTCTTGGATCAGGTCGCCAAAGCTGGACGACCGGTTCGCTTTGGTGAGCTATTAAACGAAAGCGGATTTCCCAAGGCGACGCTCTATCGTTTCCTTCAAACTCTCACGAACCAGAAACTGCTTAGCTATGATCCCAACGATCAAACCTATCAGCTGGGGCTACGGTTGGTTCAACTTGCCCATGCGGCTTGGAAACAATCGACTCTGACACCGCTTGCGCGCCCGCATATTGAAGCCCTCGGGGCGGAGGTCGGCGAGACGATCCATCTCGCCCAAATGGACCACGGCCAAGTCCTGTTTGTTGACAAATTCAAAACCATTGACCAGTTCGAAACGCTGGCACAAACCGGCAAAATAGCACCGGGCTATTGCACCGGAGTTGGAAAAGCAATTTTGGCATTCCTGCCGCCAGAACATCGTCAGCGCGCTCTGATGCAACAGGCGTTCATGCAGTATACGCCCGCAACGCACACCAACGCCCAAAGCCTTTCGAACGAACTTGATGAGATTCGCAAGGAAGGCGTCGCCTTCGACCGCGAAGAACATGAGCGCGGAATTATCTCGATTGCCGCACCAATCATAACCGACGGCGGGCGCGTTGTCGGTTCGATGTCAATTGCGACCTCGACGGCGCGACATTCGCTTAAAGGTCTCAACGATTTTCGCCCGGCGCTGCTGGCAACGGCAGAAAAAATCGGCGTCGATGCTGCCGTTTGGCATTTCCCATAATACGAATTTGGAAGGACAATAACTGATGTCCGGTGTAACTCTGAAGAATGCCATCAAACGTTACGGAGATACCCAAGTCATTCATGGTGTCGACCTGGAAATCAATGAAGGCGAGTTCTGTGTTTTCGTTGGCCCTTCGGGATGCGGAAAATCTACGCTTCTGCGGATGGTTGCGGGGCTAGAAGAAACTTCTGACGGAACCATCCATATCGGCGAGCGCGATGTTACTCATATTGATCCCGCCGAGCGTGGCGTTGCGATGGTTTTCCAAACATATGCTCTCTATCCTCATATGTCCGTTGAAGAAAACATGGGTTTTGGTCTTCGGATGACGGGCCACCCAAAGGATGAAATTCGGACCAAGGTAGCCGAGGCAAGCAAAATTCTTCAGCTCGACGATTATCTGAAACGCAAGCCCAAAGCCTTGAGCGGCGGTCAGCGCCAGCGCGTCGCTATCGGCCGGGCCATTGTGCGCGGGCCCGAGGTTTTTTTGTTTGACGAACCGCTGTCCAATCTCGACGCCGAGTTGCGTGTAGAAATGCGGGTCGAGATCGCGCGACTGCACAACGAGATTGGCGCGACAATGATCTATGTGACGCACGATCAGGTCGAAGCGATGACATTGGCCGACAAGATCGTTGTTTTGAGGGCAGGTCGTGTCGAACAGGCCGGTGCCCCTCTTGAATTATATCGCGATCCCGACAACAAATTTGTGGCCGGATTTATTGGTTCACCATCAATGAATTTTCTTGAAGGAAAACTCGTCGAGGGCGGGGTGGAAGTCCCAGCGTTGCAGCGAACAGTAGCCCAGCCCGACAACCTGGGACCCACCGGCGCCAATGTCGCACTTGGCATAAGACCGGAATTTATCGAACTGGAACCGGCAGGCGACACCCACACGGTCGAAATGACCGAGGCACTTGGGGGCGTTTCTTACGCATACATTCGGTCAAATAACGGCGAGCGCCTGATTGTCGAAGAACGCGGCGATACACGCTCGAACAAGGGCGATACAGTCGGGCTGATGTTCGAGGACGCACGCGCGATGGTGTTTGACAAGTCATCAGAAAACCGCCTTCGCGGTTCATCTGATTAACTTTGTCGGGATGGCCCGAAAGCCGAATTCTCAATCGCTGATCGGATCAGATCCTTGATCGAACACTGGCGGACATTGGATTTCGGGGCATTCTGCTGGCAATAATTGCGCCGGTGCAAACCCGCCTCCTGACTATATAATCAGTTTTTCCAAGCGCGCTCCTTCGACCAACCGTAGAGCGGACGCGATCTGCTGTTGGTCCAGCAGGCAGAACGCGGTCGAAAGACCATCTGCAACTGCGGCCGTTGGCGCGGATACACTCACTTGCTTGGCCCCCGTCGCCAGACTGCACGTCCTTGGATCGAAGATGTGGCCAACAGAACCGGACCTATCCAAAATCGTGCCGTGTGGCGCAGAGGTGGCAAGCGCCCGCTCACGCAGCACGACTCGTTTGATTGGTGGTCCTCCATCCGGGTCAGCGATTGCAGCACGCCAAGGCGCGCCGCTGGGGCCAGCACCAATCGCGCGTAACTCGCCCATATCGACGAGAACATCTTTTAGCCCAAAGGCGCGCAGTTTTTCGGCAATCCTGTCGGTGATGAATCCCTGTGCGATGCCATTCAGTGTGATCGACATACCCGGGCGCGCAAAGGCAACCCGGCCTGAGTCGAACTGCACCGCCTTCCAATTGATTTTCCGCTGGGCGTCGGCGATTTCCGCAGGTGCTGGCCAAGTGTCTCTTTGTGCAGCTTCAGCAGCCAGCCTCCAAAACGCTTGAATTGTGGGGTCGAAAGCGCCGTCAGTCGCGTCGTGCAAAGCCACAGCTATTGAAAAGACCTGCAGTAACTCTGAAGGCGGCGCGTCGAGTTCACCATGCAAATTTAATCGGCTAATTGCCGAGTTTGGCCGGTATAGGCTGAAAATATCCTCAAGTCGGGATATTTCGTCGACGATCGCACCAAGTACAGGGGCCGCGGCAGCTTGGGCCGTTCCGGAAATGCGGATTTCGGCCCGCGCGCCGAGGGCAACTCCGCGCCAGGTCGCCACTTCGCGCGCGTTAGCAATGCCGGGCACAAAGCCAGCGGCAGCAGACACAGCGATAAAACTTCGTCGCGTTAAGTTTGCCATCAGCGAGACCTTTCCAATTCGACCGTTTCCACTGCGCCCAGCACCGCGTTGGAAGGAATTTCGGCAAATTGCATCACCATCCCACCGTTATCGGCAGCAAATGCAAGCGCATCTGGTCTGGCGCTAAACGGGGCAATTTCTGGCGCACCCATTCCGCCAGCGACTTTCGCGCCGACAACGAAGTAGGCGTTTTCGGCGTTAACCCAGTTGTTTTCGCCCGGATCCTCCCAACTGAGGGCGTGGGACAAGTCGCTGACATAAAGGGCAACGATATCGCCAGTTTTTTCAGGCTCCTTCAGATAGGCAATTCCATCACGGACTTGAGCAAAGAAAATTGGATCAGGTATTCCGGCGAGATGAATCTGGGCCTTTGGCCCGTCCATTTCTGACAAAGCCATTTGGCAATAATGCCCGAGCGCCTCGTCCGTCATTGCAACAGGAACTGGCGCCGTTGCCGCCACCTCTTCCCGGCATGCGGCCAACATTAGAAGAGTGATCAAAGCGGTGCGTTTCATGGCTCGACTCTCCACAAGGCAAGCCACGCGAGCGCCAACGCAGCGAATGGCCAGCCAAACAGCGAAATAACGGTCGCCCAGAACGGAACCACGCCCACTGCAGCAGTCAGCCCCGAAGCAACGGCGAGGTTTTCCGAACCCGCCAGGTTGAACAGGCGGAACGCGTCTGCAGGGTTCGCGACCAGCAGCCACGGAAAGACTTGCTGCGTGAAGAAACCGCCGCTGTCGTAGACCAGCGCGCCCAGAAGACCCAAGTCATAGATAACGACGAAGGCGACCCAGATCGCGATGACCAATCCGGCGGCAGCGCCCGGACTGCGCGTCAGCGCTGATAGCGAGTAACCTACGGCAAGGAATGTGGCTCCAAGCAAAACTGCGCTCCATCCGAGACGCAGCAATGCGGACAGACTGGCCGCACTCGCGCCGCCCGTGGCCCAAGCAGCGAGCCCCGCAGCGCCGAGCCCCAAACTGACAGCGATCAAAAGGGCCGCAATATGTGCCAGCATTTTGCCAAGCAGCACTTCGCCGCGCGTTACAGGATAGGTCAAAAGCAGCGCCAGTCCGCCGCGCTCCACTTCACCGGCGATTGCATCAAAGGCTAACAGCAGCGCCAATAGCGGAACGAGATAGACAGAAAGCGTCGTCATCGAAGCAACTGAGATCGTCAGCAGATCTACGCCCAAAGCTCCGGTAGGAGCAGAACCCGCAAATGTGAGCACCAGTGAAAATAGCACCATCAGGATTGTGGCAATAGCTACCCAGCGATTGCGGATCGCGATCTGCAATTCGGTATGCGCTATGGAAAAGACTCGAGCGATCATGGCTTTGCCTCCCCGGTGGCGAAATGTCTGTAAAGATCTTCCAGGCTGGGTGGAATCACATCGACATCGTCGATTAGCCCGCCAAGCTCGGCAATGCGCCCGAGCTGCGCCATCTTGTCGTGCGCTGCGCAGGACAATTCAACGCCGCGGCAATTAACCCTCGCCCCATCCAACTCAGTCGCGACCTGCGCAGCGTTTTCGGTTGCCGTCGTTACGATCAAGCGCACTGGCAGATGCGCGCGCCGCCGCAGGCTTGCGAGGCTGTCTTCGGCAACCAACTTGCCCTTTCGCAGGATCGCAATCCGGTCAGTTCGCGCTTCAAGTTCGGTCAATGCGTGCGATGAGACCAGAACCGCTGTGCCCTCAGCGACAAGATCCTCAACGATGCCATAAAAGTCATGGCGCGAAATCGGGTCGAGGCCACTTGTCGGTTCGTCGAGAAGCGCCAGCTTAGGCCGACCTAGCATCACCTGGGCCAGGCCCAGTCGCTGACGCATACCCTTCGACCAGGTCCCGATCCGGCGGTCCGCTGCATCTTCCAACCCGACACGTTCCAAATGCTGGCTGATCCTTTCCCTCGGTGCGCCAGCCAGTCGCGCAAATAGCTGTAACTGTTCGCGACCCGTCAGTGATTTATGGAACGCGACTGCTTCGGGCAGATAGGCTGTTAAGCGGCGCGCGCGCGCGTCTCCTGGCGCGGCACCAAATACGGAGATTTCACCACCATCTAATCGCGTCAGGCCAAGTATCATCCGGATCAGCGTCGTTTTGCCAGCGCCGTTGTGGCCCAGCAAAGCAACTCGTTCGCCAGCCTTGATGGTAAGGCTGACATCCGAAACGGTTTCAACATTGCCATACCGTTTCAGGACATTACGGATGACGAGTGCGTCATTTGGCATCGGGTGTCTCCCAATCAGGAATGGCCGGATCGACCGGCACCATGAGCGGGTGGTTGTCGACGACACCCCCCGGCAAAAGCGCGGGAAAGGCCGATTGGGACCAACGCACAAGCTGAACAGTCGGAGATCCCAACAGAAGCCGCGCGGCGGGCTGAGTCCATAGGATCCTGTCGACCGTATCGTTCGGACGGAACGCGCCCTCGGCAACGCCGTCACCGTTCAGATCGTAGGCTGCAAAATCGCTCCAGTAATTGCCGCGGCCAGCAGCGGACCAATCAACCCAACGGGTCCCGGCGTATTTCACCTGAGTCCGATTTCCGATGAAGGCATTGCCAGTGATTGTGTTACGCTCTGACCCGGCTGTGAAATGGATGCCGATCTGACAGCGCTCGAGCCTATTGTCCTCGACCTGATTTTTGTGGGCGTTGTAAATGAATATGCACTTTTCGCCACCCTCTTCGACCCGGTTGTTGTGGATGCGACTTTTGTTTGTGTAGTTCAACATGACGCCGTGGTCGCGGTCTCCTCGCGACAGATTTCCAGCAACCGTCACATTGTCGGAATACATCACCGCGTAGCCCAGGTGATTGCCAATCGAAATGTTGCCGGCGACGACGCTGTCGTGAGAGTGCATGTAGTGAACAGCAAAACGAAGATCGCGAAAACGGTTCCCGATAAATTCGTTTTCGCGTGACACATTGACGAAGATACCGTCGCGGCCCCAGCGAAAATCATTGCCGACTACCTTGGCGCCGGGCGCGTTCCACACATAAACGCCGTTACCGCGTTCATTCATCCGATGACTGCGGCGGCCCTCGATAAGGTTGTTTTCAACCAATGCATTTTGCGCACCGTGGATGTCCACACCAACCAAGTTACCGAGGATCCGATTGTCGCGCACAACGGCGCCGCGGGCCGTCTTGGTCAGCGTCACGCCAGCATCAAGACCTTCGCCTCCCGAGCCCGACCCGATGATTGTCAACCCGGACAAAGTAACGTCTGGAACTTCCACGATAATAACTGAACCGTAGCCCGAGCCGTCGATTGTCGCTCCCTCGGTTCCAAAAATTTTGAGCGCGCGGTCGATGACGACTGGCCCGGTGTATTCGCCCGGTCCGAGGCGGAGGATATCCCCCGCCTCGGCCATTTTTATAGCTTCGGCTAACGTGCCCTGACCCGGAACTACTGTCCGTTCGGCCGCCACGGCCGCGCCTGCAAGGCAAACCGCACAAATCAGGATCAGGGCGCCGCGCATGGCTTAAGTTCCACGCGGTTCGACGAACATCCGGCCGCGCATCTCCATGTGGAGCGCGTGGCAGAACCACTGGCAATAAAACCAGTGTACTCCGGGTCTGTCCGCAACAAAGGTCACTGAAGCCGTTGCCTGCGGTCCGACTTCTATCGCGATATTGTGGTTCGAAAGCGTGAGCCCGTGTGTCAAGTCGTCGATATCGTCGATATTGGTGACATACAAAGTGACCTCGTCGCCTTGTTTGACAGTGAAGCTTTCATGCGAAAACTCTGGCGCAAACGATGTCATGTAGAGACGCACTTTGTTGCCGTCCCGGATCGGTTCCTCCGAACCTTCCTCAAGATCGACACCGTCTGCGGCTGCTTGTTGTCGCGCGTCTTCCCACATCGGGTCGTCACGACTCCACACTTGCAACGGATTCACCTTGGATCGGTGCACCAAAATGCTGTCGTGCGGCTCTGCAAATGTCGGGCCATCGTGCAGCACCTCCATATCGTCGGTCGCAATGTCGATCAGCTGTTCGTTTTCTGGTTTAAGTGGTCCGACGTTCAAGAATCGATCCTTCGAGAACTTGTTCATCGATACCAACCACTTACCGTCCGCCTCGGAAGTTTCGCCCATCGTGGTTGAGTTGTGTCCGGGCTGATAAGCGACATCCACTTTCGAGATGATCGGATCGACCGCTTCGCCAGCATAGGCACGAATGGCCTTTTCCAAGTTCCACTTCACGACTTGGCTGTCGAGGAACAGCGTTGTGAATGCGTTACCTTGACCGTCATATGCCGTGTGAAGTGGCCCAAGACCAAGTTCCGGCTCTGCAACGATGCACGACCGCGGGTCTGCATCATCAGCAAACAGAGCGTCGATTTTGGTGACATCCATGACCGAAACCGTTGGCGACAGCTTGCCAGCTATGCAGACGTGCCGCTTGTCGGGTGCCGTATTGATACCGTGCGGACTGTTTGGGATCGGCACATAGCGAGTGAGTTTCGAACCCTTTCGTCCATCGACAACAGGAACACCGTTTAATTCCTGATAGTCACCGGCGGCGACTGCGGCTTCGATCGCCTTGAGGTCAAAGATCACAACGTGATCCATTTCCGCCCCCATCATATCGGTCAGGTTCATTCCCATTTCGGAATTATACGACGTCGAGAAGGCGTATTTGCCCTGATAATCGCAGTCGGTGTTGTCGAGGTTCCCCGACACCATTACCTGCCAGGCCACTTTCATCTCGTCACCGTCGATGGCGGTAAAGACGTTCACGTACTGGTCCGGCTCGTCCAGAATCGACCCGTCGTTGATCAGTGGCGCTTCGTGTTCGCTGTTGGCAAAAACATATCCCGTCCGTGGGAACTTTTGCGGACGCATTCCGTGAATGTCGTGCGCATTTGGAATCTCGATGATCTTGTCGCACTTCATCACGTCAACGCGTACACGGGCAACGCGCGTGTTGGCCTTGTCGTTCATGAACAAATACCGCCCGTCGTATGTTCCGTCTGTAAACGACATATGCGGGTGGTGCAGGTCGCCATGATCGTATGTGACCTTGCCTTGTGCGGCGAGGTAAGCTTTGGTTTCCGGCAACAGCCCTTCGGTAAGAACTTTCAGTGACTCGTTGGATTGTCCCCAACCCGTCGCGGAACAACGGTTGAACACCGGCACGCGCATTAACTCACGCATGGAAGGAACGCCAAGAATACGAAGCTCGCCGCTTTGGCCAGACGACCAAAAACCATAATATTCGTCCAATTCGCCGGGTTTGACCTCGGCCGAACTGGCTGCTTGCGCCTGCGCCGCGCCGCCGCCAAGCAGCGCGCCGGTCGACGTCGTTGCCAGTACTGCGCCGGTCGCCGTTGCCCCCAGCACACCGCGCCTGGTGATTCCGTTTTTCAGTTTCTTGTCAGACATGGCTTCAAGTCTCCTGTGGTTGGGTCTGGCGCCGTCTCAGGCGCCGGTTTCGGGTTTCAAAAGTCGTTCCATAGTGTCTGCGCTGCCGCCCGTGCGGGTCTGCATAGATTGGCGGCGTTTCAGCTGCTTGATGATCACCGGGCATTTCGCCTCGGATCGATAAAGCATCTGGCAGTGCAGACAGTTGATGCATTCGTTGGGGTTGATCTCGCCCGTTGGGTGGATCGCGTCGACCGGACACTCGTTGGCGCAAGTCATGCAAGGGTTGCCACATTCGCGGTAACGCTTCAGCCAATCAAACATGCGGATCCGTGCCGGGATCGCCAGCGCACCGCCCAGCGGGCAGAGATAGCGGCAATAGAACCGTTCAATCACCAGCCCCGGCAACAGCATCGCGAGGGCAAACAGCACGAACGGCCAGCTACGCTGGAATTTCAAAACAATCGCGGTTTTGAACGGTTCAACTTCGGCATATTGCTCAGCCAAAGGAATTGAGCCCAGAGAGACTCCAAAAAGCCCTAGGAAAATTAGATATTTAATTGGCCATAGGCGCTCGTGCAGTCCCCACGGCAGCTCGATCTGGGGAGCTTTGAAAAACCGTGCGATCTGGTTGGACAGCTCCTGCAAGGCGCCAAACGGGCAAAGCCAACCGCAATACGCTCCCCTGCCCCAAAAGATCAACGCAACTGCAACCGAAAACCACAAAATGAAGATCATCGGATCGAGCAGAAAGGCGTCCCAGGTAAATCCGGCTTGCATTGCGCCGGCCAGCGCCATCAGATTGACGATCGACAACTGCGCGTTTGCGTACCAGCCCAGGTAGCAGAGCGTCAGGGTCAAAAACCCGATGCGAAACCAGTAGAACGCCCGCGCGTTTCGGGTGACCGGGCTTTGGAAAAAGAAGACGCCGGTCAAGACGGTCAGCATTGCCAGCAAGCCGGTGATTTCAAACCGCCTGTCAAACCATATACGTTTCCACAATGCGGCCTTTGCTGCGGCCTCGTCTTCGGCTTCTGTTACCTCATCGCCAACCGGGGACGTCGGCGGCACGATCCTGAGGTAGCGATCTGGCAAGCGGTATCCCAGATCAAATGTAAGAAACGCCTTGTCCACCGGGCCGACGGCACGCTGAACCAGAAGCTGCAAGTCCCAGGGTTCTGCAGGGTCAAATTCGCCGCTCGCCGGGATTCGAAACAAATCAATCTCATCGAATTCCGGTGTGCCAGTCGCAGCGATTTCGCCCAGACGGCGATGCATTCGATCGCGAAACCTGAGCGTTGTGTCGCCTTGCAACACGCTGATCCGATCAAATATCCCGCCACGAACATATCCGGACCCCTTGAACGAATATCGCCCGCGGCCGGCAATCAAAACTGCATGGTCGCCTTCATCCAGCCATTCAGTCAGATTTCCGTACTC
The DNA here is from genome assembly GCA_051009475.1 of Boseongicola sp. Classification (GTDB taxonomy): domain Bacteria; phylum Pseudomonadota; class Alphaproteobacteria; order Rhodobacterales; family Rhodobacteraceae; genus CAXMNX01. The sequence goes on along the minus strand of JBPCWO010000368.1, from coordinate 3,811 downwards.
CGCCGCGCCCAAAAGGCTGCGGCCGATCGACGGGGCGCTGACAAGGGCCGCGACGAGGTCAATATATACATCCGACGGCGCACCAGGCTCAGGTCTGTCAATCGCTCGCCTGTCGCCCAGATCCACGAAGGCGCTATTCACTTGCCCGACATCCAGTGTCAGTCGCCGGACCGATCCATCGCCGGCAAGTTCGTTCCAGTTCCTGTCTTCAACGATCTCGGTGTCTAGCTCGCGCGTTGGCCCCGTAGGTTCGGTCGGCGGTGTCAATCCGCCGAGGCCCAGGGCTCGCGCCACTTTCAGGCCAGCCCGGATCACTGAATCCTCGATCACCACAACAGTAACAGTGGCGCCCGAGATGATGTCCAAATCATGGGAGGACCCGCGCTCGGCCATTTCCATTTTCAGATCGGTTCCGACATAGCCTGCAATAGACTCGCGCATCTGAGACTCGGGAATTCCGATCAGCACGATCGGCTCGGAATGCTTACCCAATATTGCGCCGGTCAGGACCGCATCCGGCGAGGCCACGGCGAAAATGTCGATCGGCTTGCCAGAGTACCCCGTTGTCCCGACGAAATCGGTTGTAACAAACGCCCAGCCGATCGTCTGACCATTCGACATCACAGACGCGACGGGAAGATCCTCGCGTATCGGCCCAAATGCATCGGCATCCGGCACCAAATCGGATGGATTGACGGTACTAAGATACTTTTGCAGCTCCGAACGCTCTTGAGCAGCGCCAAAATCTGGCGCAAAGATTGCTGCAACGAGAACAACTAACACCATCAATGACTGAGAAATTCTCGGCACAATCGTCTCCCGCTGACATTGGCTTCCTAAGCCGTTTCAGCGGGCCAGCCCTTGATCTCAATCAATGTGAGAACTAGCGGCGCATTAGGCCTTCTACACTGTTATCAACGCCACGCTCCATGGACGTCGACGTGGTGCGGTTCTGTTGCTGCAAGTGGATGGGAAGCGCAGACAGAACGGTCAATTCTTCTTCCGGAGCCCAATGAACACGCGGTTATGACTAAGCGCTTCAGTCCCGCACCAACTCGGCCCAGTCCGCATAGCGGAAAATCCATTTGCAATTTTGAACTGGTGTAATCACCGCGACAAGTCCGCTTTGAGCAGGTGCAATTGAACGTCGTCGGGGTTGACCGCAATTGCCTGGTCCGCTGTTTCCAATGCTGCTTCCATATCGCCCAAAGCACCGTGTATACGTATCATCATGACCCATGCCTGTGTCAGTTGTGGGTCCAGCGCAACTGCTTCGCCGAAAGCTTGTAAGGCCGCGTCCATCCTTCGTGTGGTTAACCCGATCCCTGCCAATACCAGCTGAGATTCCGGGAAATCAGCCTTTGCCAAAAGCGAATTTTGCCACTCCGTCATTGCCATATTGAGGTCTTGGGTCATTCGGTCCGGCATTCGCGCGATCCGCATGCCCAGAAAATTGCGCGCGGCCGCGATGCGCACGGCTTTTGCCGGGTCTGCCATCAGCCCAACTAGCCGAACAGTGCGCTCTGTTTCGGGGGCTCCTCGTTGGACACCTATTGCGTTTTCTCTTACCAGCGGATCAGCGTCGCTCAACAATGATTCCAGCCGCGTTGCTAGTTGCGGATTGGCCTCTGACACGAGCATTTCCAAAGCCGTCGCGCGAACAATAGCTGGCAGTTCTTTGTACTCAGCTATGCCCACAAGGCCTTCGATGTTGTCTGACAAATCATTGCGCGCCGCGGCGATGGTTTGCGAAAACGTCGGCTTGCGTTTGTCGCTGTCGGGATACCATTCTTCAACAACATTTGCCGCCCAACTTGCTGATTGGTCCTGATGGCAGTCGTTGCACACGTTCGGTGTTCTGGTCTGCAGGCTCAAATCAGGGCGCGGAATGCGGAACGAGTGATCGCGCCGACCGTCGATCACCATAAAATCTCGCTCGGTCATATGGCAGCTTTTGCATTGCGCACCAGAGCTGCCGGATTCGTGATGATGATGGGACGGGTCGTCATAAGTCTTCAGTGGCAGTGAGGTAAAATCAGGGTTCCCTGCGGGTGAGTGGCACTGCGTGCACACTGCGTTGCCCTCTGTTTTTAAATCGGCACTATGAGGGTTGTGGCAATTTGAACAGGTGACGCCCTCTGCGTACATTTTGGACTGTAAAAATGATCCGTAGACGTAAACCTCATCAAGTATCTGCCCGTCCGCGTGGTACAATCCTTCACGCAAAGTGCTAAGGCGATACGCGTCGTGAAAGGGTGTTCCCGGCAATGGATTGCCCCCCTCAAAAGGCTCGCGTCGGGAATGACACCCGGCACATTGGTCGATCAGTGTGTCGCCACCCAACGAAAGATCTACAACAAATCCTTGCGCTGACAGACCAGCCCAGGATTGGAGCAACGGATCAGCGCTATCTTCTACCCATCGCAGGTGGGCTTCCGCAGGACCGTGGCAGGACTCGCAGCCTACGCCGATTTCGGCCACTGTACTGGAATAGTTTTTCCGTTGCGGATCATAGTTCTTTTCGAAGTTCGTTGCGTGACAATCTGCGCATCGGGCGTTCCAGGTCTTATAAGGACCCGTCCAATGAAACCCATCGCCCGCTGTCAGCGTTTGATCAGGATAAAGGTGAAACCAGCGTTTTTCTTCAGTATCCCATGCAATATCGAATGATTGCAGACGCCCTTCTTCTGTCTCCAGCAAGTACTGTTGTAATGGTTCAATACCGACAACACCGGCGACCGGATAGCGGGTCATGCGCCCGTCCGGACCATCAGTCTCGATCATAAAGGACTCGCCATCGCGGAAAAAGCGAGTCGTGATCCCATTGTGGTCAAACTGCGTATCTTCAAAGTCGCCCAGAATATCGCGCGATTCAGGGGCGGCCCAGGCCTTGGCATGGTGCGACGTCCGCCAAGCTTCGGCAGCTTCTTTATGGCAGTCAGCGCAAATCTCCGACCCCATAAAACCCGGCACCGGACTGGACTGAGCGCGCGCAACCGCGGGCATAAATAATAAACTCAGAACCACAGCGATCGCGCCGGGCGAGGGACGGCTAAAGGGCATCAGGGTGTTCGTCATTCGTGACTTTGGTTTGCAAGAATAATCATACTGGGCTTTTCATGATGCTACTCCTGCTCGAATCCTAGGCAAACCCCACTTGATCCCATAAGCGTGATTTTGACGGTCCAAGATATCACCGACATAGTTCTCTGGATGGATTCGCCAAAAGACTCAATTGCTAGCGCGGATTTCCATCTCACTGGCGATCGAGCCAACGTATGACTGATCGAATACATTTCAATACGATCTGTCCCGGTGTCGTCGACACGCCTTCCCTGCGTCAACGCATTGCCGATCTTGCGGAAGAAATGGGCAGTGTTGAAGCCGCAGGATGGTGGTTTCTCGATCGCCAACCCGCCGGCCGATTCGCCACCCCGGACGAAATCGCCGGAACCTGCGCATGGTTGGCGTCGTCTGATTCTGCATTTGTGATCGGTCAAACACATCACGTGGATGGCGACATCACAATCTGAAGTTGCAACCATGTTCGAGACCGCCACCGTAGGTAGTCAGCGAATGATCGGTGCCTTTGCAAAGCAGCGAAATTGGACAGTTTCCATTGATCTTTTTGGCGGCATTCTCGATGCTGTATGCGCGGCGAGAGTCGCTGTTGGTTGCTGCTCACGGGGTATTTGAAGGGGATGGCTGCCTTTTCATTCAACTTGGGATTTTATGCGTTCTCCGAGTGGAACGCTGCAGCAACGACGAACGAAACCGTTTATTATACCGACCCGCTCCCAACTATCACTCT
>JBPCWO010000367.1:0-7662 GCA_051009475.1 Boseongicola sp. | reverse complement strand
CCTTCAACCAATGATCCCACCAGCGCAGGGCCTCCTGAAGAAATCCGATTCTCGGCTCCGGTGCCGCATAGTGCGGGTATTTATGAATCCACGGGCCAATCATCGTCTTGATCGGGCAATTTAGATTTCTTGCGAGGTGTTCAGGTGTGTTGCGATATCCGTCGTGCCAACCTCCCAAAGCCAAAACGGCGGCGTCGATCGCATCGTAGTCTTCACAGACCGAGCCGTGCTCCCAATAGGCGTCGCGCTGCTGGTGCGCGAGCCAAGTTTCCAAAAGAAATGGCTGTGACTTTAGTCGCTCCATCCACATTTCGCGCCATCGGTCACCAACAACTTCGGGATCGGGCGGACGCGACGAATAGGCAAGCATTTGCGCGGCCCAGCCAAGGTTTTCGCCCAGCATGCAGCCACCCTTGTAGTGAATATCGTCGGCGTAACGATCGACAGTCGAGCACAAGGTTATGATCGCTTTTAACCCTTCTGGTCTTAGAGCGGCCACCTGTAATGAGTTGAACCCACCCCAGCTGATCCCCATCATCCCCCAATCTCCGGTTGACCAGGGCTGGGACCTGACCCACTCCATAACAGCGATGGCATCGTCCCACTCCTGTTGGGTGTATTCGTCAGCCATAATCCCGTCGCTGTCGCCGCTGCCGCGCATGTCGACGCGGATACAGGCATATCCGTGTCCGGCGAGATAAGGATGAGTCAACTCATCGCGCGCGATTGTTCCATCGCGCTTTCGGTAGGGGAGATGTTCTAGAATTGCAGGCACGGGATATTTTTCCGCGCCTTCGGGCAGCCAGATACGAGCCGATAGCCGTGTACCGTCGGCCATGATTATTCCCTTGTCGGGCCATTCAACAATTTTTCTTGGAAAATTTGTGCGCGTTGTCATGCTTCCTACAAATTATTTTGCGTCGTCACGACGAAACGGTTTTCAACCCGTAGTATTGGCGTCCGCTGAACTGCAATCGGGGAAATTATTGGTCGAAAGCGCCAGTTACCGTTAATTTTTTCGTCGGACAGTTGTCAGCAACTTTTGCAGAACTATCTGATGTCTTGCTTAATTTGTATCGGTGCCATTTTCACCGCTGTTCGAAGCTTCAGTCAACGCACCGTTGTCCCAAGTTCCGGACCTTTCTTCGCCACTGGAATAACGAATTGTTCCTTCACCTTGGCGCTTGCCTTTGACGAATGTGCCCTCGTAAATGTCGCCGTTTGCGTAAGTGGCTACGCCTTCTCCGTCAATTTCGCCGCCGCTCCACGAGCCGGTGTATGTGAACCCGTCGGGCATAGTAATCGAGCCCTGTCCCTCTCGTTGACCCGCAACGAAATTGCCCTGGTAGACGGTGCCATCGGAGTATTCTGCAACGCCTTCGCCTTCGCGTTGCCCATTCGCCCATTGGCCTTCGTAGACATACCCGTCGGCAAAAGTCATTTTGCCTGTGCCATCCATTTTTGCGTCTTTGAATTCGCCTTCATACACCAGACCGTTCGCATACGTGGCAACGCCCGATCCCTCGATGACACCGGCTGCCCATTCGCCATCATATGTATTGCCGTCAGGGTAGGTGATTTTGCCTGAACCATCTGCCAGATCATCTTTGAAAGCGCCTGCGTATACGGACCCGTCCGGGTAAGTCACAGTTCCTTCACCTTCGATCCGCCCGGCAATCCACTGACCGGCATAGACATAGCCATCTGTGCCCGTAAATGTGCCTTGCCCATGTCTGCGATCATCTAGAAAATCGCCGTCATAAACATCGCCATTCGCATAGGTGACCATACCCGCACCTTGGCGCTTCCCTGCAGTCAGCGCACCTTCATAGATATCGCCATTCGGTTGCGTCAAAACGCCCTGACCGTTGATTTGGCCATCGCTCCACTCGCCCACATAAGTCAGCCCATCGGGCATAGTCAGAGTTCCCTTGCCTTCGCGTGCTCCCCGCAAAAGTTGACCCTCATAAACTGCACCATCGGGGTACTGTATTCGACCCGTGCCTTCTTTGATTCCCTTGGCCCAAGCTCCTTCGTAGACATATCCATTTGGGCTTTCCATTCGCCCCTGGCCGTCATGCAAAGCATCGGCGAATCCACCTTCGTAGCGAACGCCGTTCGCATAGTTGGCTACGCCCTGTCCGTTTATTTTTCCGTCCAACCAGTCGCCTTCATAGGTTCCGCCATCTGCAAACACGATATTGCCCTTGCCTTCGGGCTTTCCCGCAACAAATCCACCCTCGTAAACTGAACCATTCGGGAACTCAGCGCGGCCCTGACCTCGAATCTCGCCTTCGATCCATTCGCCGGAATAGACGTAGCCATTTGGAAGCCGATATGTGCCGGTCCCGTGTTGCTTGCCGTCTTTGAATGTCCCTTCGTAGACGCCGCCGTCGTCATACTGCTTGGTGATGACGCGATTATCCTGTGCCAGGGCGTTCCCTGCAATCGCAAGTGCAAGTGCAGTTACGCACGCACCCAGTCCCAGTCTCAGTCTATCAACCACGTTCGGATCCATCCGCGTTTTATCCAATGTCACGCAAATCTAATGGAGCCTCAGACCGCCCGCAACGCTTTTCCCAAGTCGTGTGTCGGGTCTTCCTCTCCAGCGCATCTCTGTTAAGACAACTTCAAGTCATAGGAGAGGTCGATGAGCAACCGATTTAGGATTACGCTCGCCCAACTGAATCCAACCGTCGGCGACCTTGACGGCAACCTGGAATTGGCAAAACGTGCGTGGCTCGCGGGTAAGGAAGCCGGCACGGATTTCGTTGCGCTGACCGAAATGTTCATTACCGGGTACAACACTCAAGATCTGGTTATGAAACCAGCTTTTGCACACGATGCGATGGAACATATTGAGACGCTTCGGCACGAATGCAAAGACGGCCCGGCGCTTGGGATTGGCGGTCCACTTTTGCAGGATGGCAAGCTCTTTAACGCCTATCACGTTTTGAAAGGCGGACGAACTATTCGCCAAGTCCTCAAGCACCACCTTCCGAATGAAACGGTTTTTGACGAGGTGCGGCTTTACGAAAAAGGCCCAATTGCCGGGCCCTACGATTTAGGTATTGTCCGCGTTGGCACTCCGATCTGTGAAGATGCGTGGCACGAAGATGTCCCTGAAGCGTTGGAGGAATCGGGCGCTGAGATATTGTTGGTGCCCAATGGTTCGCCCTATTTCCGTGGCAAGTATGACGTCCGGATCAATGAAATGGTAGCTCGTACGGTAGAGACAGGATTGCCGTTGATTTACCTCAATATGATCGGTGGGCAAGACGATCAGGTTTTTGACGGCAGCACGTTTGTTCTTAACCCAGGCGGAGATCTGGCCGTGCGGCTACCGGTATTCGATGAAGCAATTGTACATGTCGAATTTGAGGAATCCGATACCGGTTGGCGAGCACTGCCTGGCAGGATTGAAGAATTACCCGATGAATGGGAACAGGATTATCGGGTAATGGTTGAATCGGTGCGGGATTATTTCCGCAAAACCGGGTTCCAAAAGACGTTGCTTGGTCTTTCAGGCGGGATTGATTCGGCGTTAGTTGCTGCCATAGCGACCGACGCGCTGGGCCCGGAAAACGTTCGATGCGTGATGCTGCCGTCGCAATATACCTCTGCAGTATCGCTCGACGACGCGAACGAGATCGCAAGAAACCTTGGTGCCAGAATCGAAACCGTATCAATCAAAGAACCGGTCGATGCCGTTGAAGGCACATTGACCGGTTTGTTTTCGGGTAAAAAACCGGGATTAACTGAAGAAAATATCCAATCCCGTCTGCGCGCCGTCATCCTGATGGCAATATCCAACAAATTTGGAGAGATGCTACTTACGACCGGCAATAAGTCCGAAATCGCCGTTGGTTACGCAACGATTTATGGCGACATGGCCGGAGGCTTTAATCCGATAAAGGACCTATACAAAACGCGGGTATTTGAGACTTGCCGCTGGCGAAATGCGAACCACCGCAGTTGGATGATGGGCGCGCCGGGCGAAGTCATACCGCCGCGCGTGATCGAAAAGCCGCCGACGGCTGAACTTCGCGAGAATCAGAAGGATAGCGATAGCCTTCCGCCATACGAGGTCTTGGACGTAATTCTTGCGGCCCTGGTTGATGACGAAAAGTCAGTCGATGAGGTTGTTGCAATGGGATTTGATCTAGAAACGATCAAGAAGGTAGAGCACCTTATTTATCTATCCGAATACAAAAGATTTCAGTCCGCACCTGGCGCGCGACTGACTGTGCGTTCATTTTGGCTCGACCGCCGCTACCCTATTGTGAATTGTTGGCGCGATCCTGGCGCATAGGTGGGCGGGTTGTCTGAATTCCAATCAAAATCTGGCTGGCAAAGCTCTATTTGCATTTGAGGAGCCTTAGGCAATGGCCTGAATAGGTTCTGCGCCACGACTAGCGAACAAATCCGAATCCTGTCCGACGATTGGGAAATGAAATTCTAATCTATGGATAGCTTTGTTAATAACGTGCCGAACTTTTATTCCGCGCAACTGACACTTCATACTAATTTGCGCCAAAGGCATACGCGGGCCCAACCGTGTGTCAAATTCAAGTATTAGCCGACGAGTGCTGTAATCAATCGGAGACGGCAGAAGTTTTAGGTTGAAGAATGTCGCGGTGTGCTTTGCAACTTGATCGACAAAGGCATTCAATAAGAACCGCACGAAGTGTCCATCAACTTCGTAAACGCAATCTGGAAAACTGATGCTTAGCCTGGCCTGCGGGTCTGCAAGCGCCGCAAATTCACGGCCCAACTGACCGAAATCCACGCGTTCTGTTTGCTCTTTGGATAACCCGAAAAAATTCTTTACGCGCTGGTCGATTTCTTGGAGAGACTGCGCAGCAGTTTTTTCCAATAGCGACGCTATTGATCTTGTTTCTTGGGCTGAATCCTGTTCGCGCTTCAGCATTCGGCTAAGGCATAGAATGTTGTTGAGCGGTCCCCGCGCATCCTCGATGGCGTTTGCCGCGACAACGTGCCAATGGTCCGAGTGACAATGAGGGCGCTTTTGCGCCAAGGATGGGATCGCAAATGCGTCTTTGAGCGTACTGATATCGACTGACCAGCCGACAATTGTATGAATCCCGTTGTTATCCGATATCGGAGCAAGGGTGGTTAACCACCAGCAGCGTCCAGCAGGTAGATCCAGGTTTTCCTGGAATGTGTGTTTTGAGCCTCGTGTGTAGCACGCGCGATAATTTGCTAGTGCTATGTCCGCAGCGCGTGGAGGCAGAACCTCGTCAGGTCGCTTGTCGGCGATTTCGCTCTTTGCCAGACCAGTGACTTGGGCATACGCCGTATTCGCACCTAAAAACCGAAATTCTAGCCGGTTTTCGACTGACAGAATGAAAATGGGATTGGGGGCGAATTCGAGCGCACCGAGGATGTCCTCGGGCGCCCGATGGGTGGATGTGTCTAACAATTGACTGCTCCGTTCTGGGCGGTTTGGCATTCTGCTTGCCAAAGAGCTAGCGAGCGGTTGTTAACGCCGGATTTCAGCGCAAGAAAATTCTAAAGCCTGGCTCGGATTTTTGCTTTGAATTTTAACATTTGGATGTTCCGGCATCCTGCAGATATGGACAAAATGAGCCACGTATGAAACAGCGTCGCCGGATCAGGAGACACTCATGACGATTACCCGTTTTGCCCCGTCGCCGACGGGATTTCTGCATGTCGGCAATCTTCGGGCAGCGCTTTTCAACTGGCTGATCGCGCGCAAAGCGGGCGGTAAATTCATATTGCGCTTGGATGACACAGATCCGGAGCGCTCAAAGCAGGAATACATTGACGCGATCAAGGAAGATCTCGAGTGGCTTGGCCTGACCTGGGATCGCGAAGAACATCAATCAGCCCGGCTTGATCGCTATGCTGATGCCGCAGACAACTTGCGCGATTTGGGCCGGCTCTACGAGGCTTGGGAGACGCCGACGGAACTGGATCTCAAACGCAAGAAGCTTTTGAATATGGGCCGGCCACCGATTTACGATCGCGCGGCGCTCGATTTGACCGAAGCGGAAAAAGCGATGCATAGAAGCGAGCGCGGGCAAGGCGTTTGGCGGTTCAAGTTAGATCAAGAGCGAATTGAATGGACGGACGGCATATTGGGTGACGTGTCCATTGATGCTGCTTCTGTCTCAGACCCAGTGCTAATCAGACAAGACGGTCAGGTGCTTTACACACTGGCCTCGGTTGTCGATGACACTGAAATGGGGATCACCAACGTTGTACGCGGCTCGGATCACGTGACGAACACAGCAACGCAAATTCAGATGATCAAGGCGATTGGCGGTCAAATGCCAGATTTTGCGCATCACTCGCTTCTTACCGGGCCTGGAGGAGAGGCGCTTTCCAAGCGACTCGGCACACTTGCTCTGCGAGATATGCGCGAACGTGGCATCGAGCCGATGGCAATCCTCAGCTTGATGGCGCGTATTGGGTCGTCAGACCCTGTTGAGCTTCGCGCAAGCCACTCTGAACTAATTGATGGATTCGATATCTCGAACTTTGGATCTGCGCCGACGAAATTGGACGTTGAGGATCTGATACCAATGACGTCGCGATCAGTTCAGGCTTTGCCAGTAAGCGAAATTGCAAATGTATTGAGGCGCGCGGACGTTCCTGACGAACTGCAAGAAACATATTGGGATGCTGTTCGGGGAAATATAGACACTCGCGCAGAAGCCGGGGATTGGTGGCCGATCTTTTGCGGTTCAGTCGAGCCGGTGGTCGCGGAGGAAGATCGGGAATTCCTTAAAGCGGCGCTTGGTTTACTTGGCGAGCCACCTTACTCCACCGATACATGGTCCACTTGGACCGCTGCGGTGAAAGACGTGACGGGTCGCAAAGGGAAGTCGCTTTTCATGCCGCTTCGCCATGCATTGACCGGAAGATCGCGCGGTCCGGAGATGGCGGATATTATGCCGCTTCTTCAGCAAAAGCCGCGAGTCGACTAGAGCTCGAAATGGCAAGGAGGGCGAGCCCATAAGCGAGCAGGCAAAGTTTCTGGAGGGCAGCCTTTTTCGCCATATCACGGTGATGTCGCTAACAGCCTCGGCGGGTCTGATGGCAGTCTTCGTCGTTGATTTCGTCGATATGATTTTCATCTCAATGCTGGGAAAAGCCGAACTGGCGGCAGCCGTGGGATACGCCGGTGCAATTCTGTTTTTCACATCTTCCTTCGGCATTGGCATGGCAATTGCAGCAGGTGCAATGGTTGCGCGCGCTCTTGGTCGAGGGGACGAGGAACTGGCGCGCCAACGAGCGACCAACACGTTAATATACGGGGTGATATTTGGTGGCGTATTTGCCTTTTTAGTTTGGCTGAACCTGGAGCCTCTCGCAAAACTCATGGGAGCATCGGGCAAGACGCTTGATCTTGCTGTGTCATATCTTTCAATCATAATCCCGACTTTGCCGCTTTTGCTGATGGGCATGGTCGGAGGCGCGATATTGCGTGCCCACGGTGACGCGCGCCGGGCGATGATGGCGACTGTCTGGGGTGGCGTTGTCAATGCGGTACTCGACCCAATCTTGATTTTTGGTCTTGATTTGGAACTGACAGGCGCTGCTCTGGCAAGTGTCGCCGCCCGGATTGCAATCGCGGTCTTTGGGTTGTCGCCGCTGATTAAACACTATGGCGGC
>JBPCWO010000366.1:0-11573 GCA_051009475.1 Boseongicola sp. | reverse complement strand
GTCACGGACAATCGTCTGCAGACTTCGTCAAGCTGGTCCAGGTCCCTGTAGCGGATCGTAACCGAACCGCTGGTCGATCCCGGCGGGTTCTGAATTGACACTGACATCCCAAGCGCTGCCGCGAGGTCTTTTTCCAGCGCTTGGGTGTCCGCATCTTTCGCCGGGGCCATATTCTCATTGGTTGGCTTCGGGGCGCCGCTGTTTTTGACCAAGGCTTCTGTTTGGCGAACGGATAACCCTTTTTTCACCACCTGTTGTGCCAGGCCAATTGGATCCTGCGCCGTCACAAGCGCGCGCGCGTGGCCAGCCGAAAGCTTTCCGGCGCGAAGCATGTCCAGCACGGCATCCGGCAAATTCAGCAGGCGGAGGAGGTTCGCGATATGGCTGCGGCTTTTTCCAAGCGCTTCGGCGAGCTTTTCCTGGGTGTGGCCAAACCGGTCCATCAACTGCCGATAACCCGCCGCTTCCTCGGCCACGTTTAAATCGGCACGTTGAATGTTTTCTATGATGGCAATTTCGAGGACCTCGGTATCGTCTAGGTCACGAACAATTGCAGGCACCTTGTGCAGCTTGGCGCGCTGCGCCGCTCGCCATCTGCGTTCGCCGGCGACAATCTCGTAGCCGTCAGCGTCGTTTGGGTTTCGCCGCAAGATAAGCGGCTGGATGATGCCCTTCTGCCGAATGGACGCAGCCAGGTCCTTTAGCGCTTCTTCGGCAAAGCTGCGGCGCGGCTGGTTGGGATTGGGCGATATACGATCCACCGGGATGGATATCTCCGCTTTGCGCGCCACTGCGTCCGTCTTGCGTGCGGGCGTTGAATCTATGTCCGACATAAGTGCCGACAGGCCCCGACCCAATCCTCTCCGCTCTGTTTTTGCCTGTGCCATCTGCCTACCTTATGATGCGGTTTCTTCCAGTCTTTCTACCATCTCTTGTGCCAAAGCGCGATAGGCTTGACTGCCTTTTGATTCGGAATCGTAAGAAATAACGGGCATTGCGTAAGACGGTGCTTCGGACACTCGGACGTTTCTTGGCACAATGGTCTTAAAGACAAGTTCGCCCAGCGTCGCGCGCGCGTCTGCCTCAACCTGCTGGCTCAGATTATTGCGTCCGTCGTACATCGTCAGGAGCACGCCCTCTATCCTGAGGTCGGCATTGGCGGTTTGGCGAACTTCGCGAATGCTCAACATCAGTTGCGAAAGCCCCTCGAGCGCAAAAAACTCGCTTTGCAGGGGAATCAGAACGGAATGCGATGCAACCATCGCGTTAACAGTCAAAAGGCTCAGAGAGGGCGGGCAGTCGATCAGAATAAAGTCCAGATTAAACGCGTCCATCTTGGGTTGCCGCAGTGCATCATGAAGCAGATAGGCGCGCCTTTCGGCCGCCATCATTTCGATGTCCGCAGAGCTTAGGTCGGTTGTCGCCGGCGCAATCATTAAGCCTTCTATTCCCGTGGGGCGAATGACGTCATCAAGGTCGGCGTCATCTATAAGTAGATCATAAGTCGTATATTCGCGATCCTCGGGATCAATCCCCAGGCCAGTCGACGCATTTCCTTGCGGATCAAGATCTACAAGTAAAACGTTGAATCCCTCTTGTGCCAAAGACGCGCCCAGATTGATCGCCGTCGTGGTTTTGCCAACGCCGCCCTTCTGGTTTGTAATCGAAATAATCCTGGGGCCTGGCGGCCGTGTGGGATCAGACACGCTCGATATCTCCGATCTTCAGAATGGCGGCTTCTTTGTCCGTCACACTGGGCATCACTTCGAGACGAAATGACCACGCTTTTGTGGCGTTAGCAAGCTCGTCTGCAAATCGGCTGCCCTTCAAAAACAGCGCAAAGCCGTTGGGCGCCAGTTGCTCGCTGGCATATTCGAGCAGTTTCGGTAGCGGCGCCAGCGCACGCGCTGACACGATATCCGCCGCTTGTGGCTCGAGCTCTTCCACGCGGCAGGACTTAACCGTGAAATTCGCGCCCGTCTCGCGAGACAGGGCCTTCAAAAACGCCGCCTTTCGCTGATCTGCTTCAACCAGAGTATGACTTTGACCTGCCTGTTGTTCTGCGGCCAATATCGCAACGACAGCGCCTGGAAATCCTCCGCCGCTGCCGATATCAACCCATTTTTTGTAATTATCAGTAGCGAAATCAACTAGTTGAGCGGAATCTGCAAAGTGGCGCGTCCATATTTGATCCAGGGATCCGCGCGACACCAGGTTGATCCTCGAAGACCATTTTTCCAGCAGCGCGGCGTAGGCATCCAGTCGTTCTGTTGTTTCACGTGAAACATTTGCCGCCGCCAAAAAGGCCTCGCGGCCACTGTTCACGCGTGGCTCCGCTTCTTCTGGCGCAGTCTTGCCAGTATCAAGGTCAGCACCGCCGGGGTCATACCCTCGACGCGACCGGCCTGACCCAGAGTCGCGGGCCTGACTTTCTGGAGTTTTTGTTTGAGCTCATTGGATAGTCCGCCCAGCGACCCAAAATCGAAGCTCTGCGGAATTGAGTGTGCTTCGTCATTTCTTAACGCTTCGACGTCGCGTTTCTGTCGTTCGATATAGTTCGCGTAAAGCGCATCTCGCTTCAGCTGTTCCTGAACTTCAGCGGATATGCCCAATACATCCGGTCTCAGCGCCCCAATATCCGAGAATGTGACTCCCGCAATCGACAGCAAGTTAAGACACGAACGGTTTTTCCCATCTTCAGATATCGGAATGCCGGCGTTCGCGGCTTCGAGTGCAGTAACCGTCGTTGTCTCTAGTTGAGCACGGCCACGCGTCAGTGCGTCCATTTTCGCATCAAAGCGTCGACGCCTGGCTTCACTTATGCAGCCGAGGTCAATCCCGTAGGGAGTGAGGCGCTGGTCGGCGTTGTCTGCACGAAGCGACAAACGAAATTCCGCCCGAGATGTGAACATTCGGTAAGGTTCGGTTACGCCCCGCGTAATAAGGTCGTCGACCATGACGCCGATATACGAGGTGTCGCGGCCAAAGCGTACTTTTGGCAGGCATTTTGCGTTTGCAGCCGCATTCAGGCCGGCAACAAGGCCTTGGGCTGCCGCCTCCTCGTATCCAGTTGTTCCATTGATTTGCCCCGCTAAGAATAATCCTGAGATGTCTTTCAATTGAAGCTCTGGTGTCAGCGAGCGCGGATCTACGTAGTCATACTCAATCGCATATCCGGGCTGAGAGATTTCGGCCTTCTCTAGCCCCTTTATTGATCGCACATAACTGTGTTGAACTTCCTCCGGAAGCGAAGTTGATATCCCGTTTGGGTAAACCAGCTCGCTCGTGTGCCCTTCCGGCTCGAGGAACACCTGATGGGAGGATTTGTCAGCAAACCGAACCACTTTGTCCTCAATAGACGGGCAATATCGAGGGCCGACGCCACCAATCTGGCCGCTGTACATCGCTGAGAGTTTGAGGTTTTTCCGGATAATCTCGTGTGTCTGCTCGTTTGTATGTGTGATTCCGCACGAAATCTGCTTTGCCGAAACCCCGCTGGAAAGAAAGGAAAACATCGTTGGTTCGTCGTCGCCCGGCTGGGCCTCAAGTATATCCCAATTGATCGTGTCCGAGCGCAATCGTGGCGGTGTTCCGGTTTTCAGACGCCCCAACGGCAGCCCAAACGAGTCAATTCGATCAGCAAGCCGAACCGATGGGCGATCACCCATCCGCCCCCCGGGCCGCGAAGCGTCGCCTATATGAATTACGCCGCGAAGAAATGTTCCGGTTGTCAAAACAGTTGCCGCCGCGTGAATTCTCGTACCGTCGGACAGCACGACCCCGATCACACGGTCTCCGAACATGAGGAAATCCGTAACTTCGCCCTCGACAACAGATATCTCCGGCCTGTCCGAAAGCTCCGAAAACATTCCTTTTCTATAAAGTTCTCGGTCTGCTTGGGCACGCGGCCCCTGCACCGCCGGGCCCTTTCTACGATTTAGAAGCCGAAACTGAATGCCGGCTTTGTCCGCAACCCGCCCCATCACGCCGTCCAGCGCATCGATCTCTCTTACAAGATGGCCCTTTCCCAAGCCGCCGATGGCGGGATTGCAAGACATAACCCCAATTCCCGATACTTTGAGTGTAATCAGCGTCACTTGAGCTCCAAGGCGCGCCGCGGCGTGGGCTGCCTCCGCTCCGGCGTGGCCACCGCCTATGACAATTACATCTGTGTCGCGATGTTTCACGTGGAACATTTCCTACTTACCAATGCAAAAGCTCGAAAATATCTCGTCCAAAAGGTGTTCTACGTCCACTCTTCCGACCAAAGACTCGAGCGCCCGGATGGCCCCACGAAGATCCTCGGCGATTAGTTCTGCATGCTCTGGTGTGGTCTTTAGCCGATCTTCAACAGATTCCAAATACTCAATTGAACTGACAAGTGCGATCCTGTGACGTTCGCGAATAGTGACTCCGACTCCCGCGGCGCGCGCTGAAATCACGTCGGTGACGCGTTCGACAAGTTTCTCTATCCCCTGTCCGGAAATGGCGGATATATCGCCGCCATCTTGTAAATCACTCTTGGTTACAACCGCTATATCGCCGGACTCCAGCGCCAGGACTGGCTCTGCGCCCTGACATTCCAACAGAACAATACGAAGATCTGCCGTAGACGCCCTAGTCAACGCCCGCTCAATGCCAAGCAACTCAATCTCGTCTTCCGTCGAACGCACGCCCGCGGTGTCAAGAAACGTCACCGGCAAACCGCGCAGATCCATATAAACTTCGATTACGTCTCGGGTTGTCCCTGCTTTTTCTGAGGTTATTGCCGCGTCGCGCCCGGCGAGCACGTTCAGGAGCGTGGATTTCCCAACGTTTGGCGGTCCGACAATGGCCACCTCAAAACCGTCGCGGATGCGTTCTGCAACGGCATATCTCAAGATTTCGGTCTCGATCTCTTGCCTCGCTCCCTGCACAAGCGATCTAATTTCTGGAACAACATCGACTGGGACGTCTTCGTCAGCAAAATCAATCGTTGCCTCGATTAGCGACGCCGCGCTTATGAGTTGCGATCGCCAACTTTCTGCGCGGCTCCCTAGTTCTCCGGAAAGAACGCGTTGTGCTTGTCGCCGCTGCGCCTCTGTTTCCGCCGCTATCAGATCCGCCAAGCCTTCAACTTGCGCGAGGTCAAGTTTTTCATTCTCTAGCGCGCGACGCGTAAATTCGCCGGGCTCTGCCAGGCGTAGTCCGTTAATATCTGCCAGGACTTTGAGGATAGCGGATGTAGAGGCAATGGATCCATGTGTATGCAGCTCGACCACGTCATCGCCAGTGAAGCTGTTTGGAGCGGGGAAGCTTAACACCAATGCCTCATCCAGCAGCACACCGTCCCAGGTCAGCCTCCGAAGCGTCGCGCGCCGCGACTCCTTAGGCAATTCGCATAACAGTGTGACCGCATCAAAAGCCTTCGGACCAGAAATCCGAATGACGGCAACGCCAGACTTTCCCCGCGCCGTCGCTAAGGCAAATATAGTATCCATTAACGTAAGTTACTGAATTAAAAAGATAATTACGTATTCATTGAATCGAAGAACTCAGAATTTGTCTTCGTCTGCTTCAGCTTTGAAAGAAGAAACTCGATAGCATCAGTAGTGCCCATCGGGTTCAATATCCGGCGCAATACAAAAGTCTTTTGTAGGTCGTTTTTGTCGACCAGCAGCTCTTCTTTCCGGGTGCCAGACTTGAGGATATCCATCGCAGGATAGACGCGCTTGTCCGCAACTTTGCGGTCCAGCACAATCTCACTGTTGCCTGTCCCCTTGAATTCTTCGAAAATGACTTCGTCCATTCGACTGCCTGTATCTATCAGTGCAGTCGCGATGATTGTCAGTGATCCGCCTTCTTCTATGTTTCGGGCCGCGCCAAAGAACCGCTTCGGCCGCTGAAGCGCGTTTGCATCCACGCCGCCGGTCAAGACCTTGCCTGATGACGGAACCACAGTGTTAAAGGCACGTCCAAGGCGCGTTATCGAGTCGAGCAAAATCACAACATCACGCTTGTGCTCTACAAGGCGTTTGGCTTTCTCAATCACCATATCGCTTACAGCAACGTGTCGCGTTGCCGGTTCGTCAAAGGTCGAGGACACAACCTCTCCTTTCACAGACCGTTGCATGTCTGTGACTTCTTCCGGACGCTCGTCAATCAGCAAAACGATGAGATAGCACTCCGGATGATTTGCCTCGACTGAGTGGGCGATATTCTGAAGAAGAACTGTTTTTCCGGTGCGAGGTGGCGCAACAATCAGACAACGCTGGCCCTTCCCGATTGGTGCAACAAGATCGATAATCCGCGCCGACCGATCTTTGATCGCCGGATCTTCGATTTCCATATTCATGCGCTCGTCAGGATAGAGCGGTGTCAAGTTATCGAAACTGACTTTGTGACGCGCTTTTTCGGGATCCTCGAAATTTATCGCTTCAACTTTCGTCATCGCGAAATAGCGCTCGGCATCGTTTGGTTCGCGAATAATACCTTCGATGCTATCGCCAGTACGAAGGGCAAATTTGCGGATCATTTCCGGCGACAAATAGATATCGTCAGGGCCGGGCAAATAGTTTGCTTCTGGCGAGCGCAAGAAACCAAATCCATCCTGAAGAACTTCTAAGACGCCCTCGCCGCCAATAATCCAGTCCTCCTCTGCGCGCTCTTTTAGAATCGAGAACATCATCTCGCCCTTGCGCATAGTCGACGCGTTCTCAATCTCGAGATCCTCTGCCATCGACAGTAGCTCTTTTGGAGATTTCGACTTAAGTTCGGACAGATTTAGACGGTCAGCCATGGAAACCTTTCAACCGGGACCGCGCGGCCCTCGCAAATTGATAATTGTCGGATTTCAAAAACGGCCAGGACGACCGTCGGCGGCGAGGAATAGGCGCTTGGTCAGGTTCTGTCAACCAGGCTCAGAACGGGCGTACAATGACCGAGATCACTATGACGATCAATAAAACCGTCGGTACTTCGTTCATCAATCGGTAGTGTCGTCCAGACTTACTAAATTGACCTTCTGTAAGTGCTTTCCTTTCGGTTGCACACCAGTGATGGAACCAGGTCATGCCAATCACCGCTGCGGCCTTCGACCACGGCCAAATTGCACCCCAATCAACGACTCCCGGAGTCAGCGCAAGAATTATGCCAAACACCCATGTTGCCACCATGGCTGGGTTCATGATCACACGAAGGAGTTTACGCTCCATGTTCTGGAAAACCTCATCAGAGCCAATGTTCTGACCGGTGCTTTCGACATGGTACACAAAGAGCCGCGGCAAATAGAGCAATCCGGCCATCCACGAAATAACCGCCAAAATGTGCAGCGCTTTCACCCAAGGATAAATCTGAGTTAGTGCTTCCATCCGCTTCGCCCCTTTCTTTGCCTTCCTAAATAGAAATAAAGAAAAGAAAAGATGATGTATTAGTTGGGGGTGTGGATGAGTGGGATAAAATACTTATGCTCAATGTTATCCACTCTGCATAACTTGGCGAACAACCAACTGTTCCAAAATGAAGCTGAAAAAAGCCGTTTAAAACCAGACGATTATTCCGGCTTAACCTTTGCTGATCTGTAGGAATTTTCTGGAAGACCCACTGAAAGCTGTCTCGTTCACACCCTGTGAACTACAGAAATCCACCGTGGACATAATCAGCTGAGTCACGACAAAACTTGCCGAGCGACTAAAAAGAATTCGTCGACATAGATTGAAGGGTGACTTATCCCCGGCGGCACACACGCACCCGCACACAGGCCTGTCCACAATATGACGGAACTCATTCTAGCGTCAGGCTCGGTCACGCGCGCTGAGTTGCTTGGCCGTGCAGGCATTAACTTCAAAACTGAGCCGGCACACATCGACGAAAACGCCATAAAGCAGTCCCTCCAGGCGGAGAAAGTGTCGTCGCGCGACATAGCCGACTATCTAGCGGCGGCCAAAGCGCGACGGGTGTCTTCCAAGCACCCTAGCGAATTGGTTTTCGGCTGTGATCAGGTTTTGGAATTTGATGGGGAACTGGTTTCGAAGTCCAACGATCAAGCCGAGGCCCTGGATCAGTTAAAGAAGATGCGAGGAAGGCGCCACACTTTGTATTCCGCGGCAGTGTTTTACGAAGATTCGCTCCCAATTTGGCGACACACTGGTCAAGTCGAGTTAGAAATGCGCGACGCCTCCGACGCCTACTTGGAAGACTACTTGTCGCGCAATTGGGAAAGCGTCTCTGACTGCGTTGGCTGCTACAAACTTGAAGAAGAAGGCGTTCGGCTTTTCACTAAAGTAGACGGCAATTATTTCAACGTACTTGGATTACCCTTGCTCGAGATCTTGTCCTATCTGACTTTGCGCGGCACGTTACCGTCATGAGCAAAGTCCGAATTCCACTGGCGGGCGTCATAGGTTCGCCAATCGCGCACTCAAAATCGCCCAGGCTTCATGGCTATTGGCTACGGCGCTATGGGATACGAGGGCATTATGTTCCAATGGACGTTGCCTCTGGCGACCTGGAAAGCGCGATACAGGTACTTCCCAAGCTTGGGTTTGTCGGATTAAACGTCACGATTCCGCATAAAGAGCACGTATTGTCGGTTGCTGATTTGGTGACGGATCGCGCGGCACTTATTGGGGCCGCCAACACTCTTATTTTTCGAAAAGACGGCAAAATCCATGCCGACAACACCGACGGATACGGTTTCATCGAGGCGCTTCGACAAGGAGCGCCGAACTGGAATCCAACAGCGGGCCCGGCCGCTGTCATAGGTGCCGGCGGCGCGGCGCGCGCGGTGCTTGCAGCCTTGATCGAAATTGGCGTTGAAAAGATCCGGCTGAGCAACCGCACAAAGACCCGCGCCGAGGCGCTGCGACAGGATTTCGGAACCAAGATTGAAGTCGTTGATTGGGTGCAGGCCGGCAATATGTTCGAGGGTGCGACAACGGTCGTGAATACCACATCGCTGGGGATGACCGGCAAACCAGAAATGCGTGTGCCCCTAGACGGGTTATCGGCGTCGGCGGTGGTCACAGACCTTGTGTATACGCCGCTGGAAACCAGGCTCTTGAAGTCTGCCAAAAACGCAGGATGCACCACGGTGGATGGATTAGGGATGCTTCTGCACCAAGCGGCACCCGGATTTGAACGATGGTTTGGCGCCAGACCCGATGTCGACGACAAAACAAGAAGCGCGGTTCTCGGCTGATGCGCCCGTTCGTGATCGGACTAACGGGTTCAATTGGCATGGGCAAAACGGCAACGGCAGAGCTCTTCCTCGAAGAAGGCGTTTCAGTCTGGAGCGCCGATGATGCCGTGCACCGACTATACTCCAAAGGCGGAGCCGCAGTTTCCAAGATTGGCAGCTTATGCCCCAGCGCAATCAAGGACGATGCAGTAGATCGCGAGACGCTGTCCAATTGGATCGCACTCGCCCCCGACAGGCTGCACGACATAGAAGAAATTGTGCACCCGCTCGTGGCTGCTGATCGGAGCGAATTTATCTCTAAGGCGGATACGGCGATTGTTCTTGTCGACATCCCCCTACTTTTTGAAACAGGAGCCGAAAGAGACGTCGATGCTGTTGTCGTCGTGTCTGCACCGGCCGCGGAACAGCGACGGCGGGTTTTGGCTCGTGAGGGCATGACTGAAAACAAACTAGAAATAATTCTGGAAAATCAATTGCCAGATGCCGCAAAGCGTGAGCGTGCAGACTTTGTGGTTGAGACAACGTCACTTGAGGCTGCGCGCGAGGCCGTTAAGTTTGTGCTCGAGCAGATAAAGGGCGGACTGAGAAATGCGTGAAGTTGTGCTCGACACCGAGACCACCGGATTCGACCCAGAAACCGGCGATCGGATAGTCGAGATCGGCGCGGTCGAGCTGAGCGGTCACGTTCTGACCGGAAATACATACCACCAATATCTTAATCCCGAACGCGCCATGCCCAAAAGCGCCTTCGAGGTGCATGGTCTGGGCGACGATTTTCTTGCTGACAAGCCGCTATTCAAAACGATTGCCCCGGCATTCATCGAATTCATCGGCGACGCAAATCTTGTGATACACAATGCCGCGTTCGACATGAAATTCCTTAACGCGGAGTTATCCTGGTCCGGTCTTCCGCAACTCGACTGGGAGCGCGCCATAGACACTGTGGCGATAGCCCGAAAAAAATTCCCAGGCGCCCCAGCATCATTGGACGCTCTATGTCGTCGGTTCGGGATCGACAATTCTGCCCGAACGCTACACGGCGCGCTGTTAGACAGCGAAATTCTTGCCGAAGTCTATTTGGAATTGATCGGCGGCCGACAGCCCGATTTTGGATTGGCCACCGTAGCAGAGCCCCAATCGGCGGCTGGAGCTGCTCGATCTACAAGGCATATGCAAAGACCCTTGCCCTTGCCCGCCCTTCTGACTGACGAAGAAAAAAACGACCACGATAGATTTGTCAGCGCTTTGGGTGAAACAGCACTTTGGAAGCGCCTTAACTGACTAGTTTATCACCCTGCTCGGCCTGTTTGCGTTGAAGCATTGTCTGGCGATAAAGCGCGACGAAATCCACGTTGTCGAGATTCAGCGGCGGGAAGCCACCATCGCGGGTCACATCGCTGACCAAGCGGCGCACAAACGGAAATATCATCCGTGGGCACTCAATCAAAAGAAATGGGTGAAGCTGTTCATCCGGCACGTTTTCGATCTGGAATATGCCGCCATACTCGACCTCAAGTACAAACAGAGTGTCTTCGCCGCCCTTGTTTTTTGACGTTATGTTGTACTTCGACAAGACCTCGTATTGGTTCTCGCCGCGCTTTTTGGCGTCTAATGCTACCTGTACTTGAATATCGGGCTGCACCTCGCCTTCGATCGGCTTGCGGGAGACGATATTTTCAAATGACAGGTCGCGAATGAATTGCCCCAGAACTTTCATTTGCGGCGCCTGCGCCTGCTCTGGTGCTGCGCCGTTCTCAGAATCTGCCATGGGTTGCTCCGTTTGAGGGGTCGAGGATCGAGCCTCGTCTAGCAGAGCGCAATATTACGCTCAATGCCGAGTCCAGCCAGATGGGCCATCAGACTTAGTTTTGTCCAGGTCCACATAATCAGCATCGATAATGCCTTCGTTCCGGTTAGGCGCCTTCCGCGAACCAAACTCCACCGATTGAATGTTGATCCGCGACCGAAAATATCGAAACAAACTTGATCGGAACGCGGGGACCATCAGGAGGAAGCCGATCGCGTCTGTAAAAAAACCCGGAGTTAGGAGTAGCGCACCGGAAAAAAGCACCATCGCACCATGCGCAAGAGGCTCGGTCGGATCGCGCAATTCTTCGAATGATCCGCGTAGTTGCCCTAAAACCGCAAGCCCCTGGCTACGCACCAGGTATGTCCCAAGGATCGCGGTCAAAACAACGATCAAAAGCGTATACCAAAGGCCGATGATTCCGCCGATTTGAATAAATAACGCGATTTCGACCAACGGAGCGATCAAAAATAAGAGAAACAGGGGCATTTGAACCTCTTCGTCGCAGGGCCGCCGGTAGACTCGACCCATTCGCCGTCCTACATATGTGTTCTGACGCACGAAAACCCAAGCCTTCACTTCTCGAGA
>JBPCWO010000365.1:0-3800 GCA_051009475.1 Boseongicola sp. | reverse complement strand
GTGTTTCGCAACATCATGCGGTGGCCTTTGCGCGCGGGCCTGACAATGCTTGGGCTGTCGCTGGCCGTGGCTGTTCTGGTCGCCTCGACCTTTTTCGAGGACGCTCTTGAGGAAATGATCGACGCTGCCTTCTTCAATTCAAACCGTCAGGACGCGATGCTGATGTTCACCAGAGAGGTAAATACTTCAGCTATTGAGGAAATTCACCGCCTGCCCGGTGTGATGCAGGTCGAAGGAATGCAGTATCACGGCGCAATCCTGCAAAATGGCCATTTGAAAAAGCGCGTTGCTATCGAGGGCCGTCCGGAGTCCGGCGATCTTGTGCGTATCGTCGCTTTGGACGGCCAGATTATCCCCGCACCTCGAAATGGCTTGCTTTTGTCCGAGCGGTTGGCCTGGCAGCTTGATGTCAGTCCCGGCGACATCGTGACAGCTGAGTTTCTAACGGGGTTGCGCGAAACCCATGACATTCCCATCGCCGGCATCGTAACCAGCTATATCGGTTTGGCCGCCTATATGGAAATTGGCGCGCTCAACGACCTTATGCGCCACGCGCCAACGGTCGACATGACAAACCTGACGCTTGATGCAGCGCGGCTCGATGAATTTCACCGGGCGGTTAAGGAAATGCCCGGGCTCGCTGGCACAGCGATGTTGGGTGAGACGCTGGCATCCTTTGAAGAAACAATCGAACAGAACATCACGATAACCACTATTATATACGTGACCATCGCCGTCCTGATCACCGTCGGTGTTACCTATAACAGTGCCCGAATCCAGCTATCGGAACGCGCACGGGACCTTTCGTCATTGCGCATTCTCGGATTCTCCAAGGCCGAGGTCAGCTATATTTTGATTGGAGAAACCGCACTGCTGGTGCTGTTGGCTCAGCCATTGGGTTGGCTTTTGGGCGCGGGGCTGGCGGCCACTATGGTGGCGGGGTTTGAAAGCGATCTTTATTCGATTCCGCTGGTGCTGAACCGTGACACGTTCACATGGGCCAGCTGTGTTGTTCTGGCGGCCGCGGCGGCTTCGGCGCTTTTGGTGCGGCGACGGCTCGACAATCTGGACCTGATCGAAGTGATGAAAACGAGGGAATAGAAGCGATGAAAGCGAAAACCCTGATCGTTGGTGGGCTGGCTGCAATCGGCATCGGCGCCTTTGTGGCATGGGGATTCCGGCCCGATCCGGTACCAGTCGACTTGGCTGAAGTGACCCAAGGCGAGTTAACTCTGACCGTTAATGCAGACGGAAAGACCCGCATTCGCGACATCTACCGCGTCGCTGCGCCGATTATCGGTCGTACGCAGCGATCTCCGGTCTCGGTGGGCGACCGCGTGATAGCGGGCAAAACCGTCGTCGCGATGGTGCAACCGGTGACGCCCGCGCTGCTTGATACACGTAGTCGCGCCAGCGCCGTGGCCGCCGTGGCCGAGGCAGAAGCAGCGTTGCGGGTGGCCATGAGCCAGGTGAAGCAAGCCCAAGAGGATCTGACCCACGCCACAAGCCAGTACGCCCGTGCGGCCGAGCTGGTCGCCCGTGGCGTCGCCACGCAGTCGCGGCTGGAAGATGCCACGCAACTGCGC
The DNA here is from genome assembly GCA_051009475.1 of Boseongicola sp. Lineage (GTDB taxonomy): Bacteria > Pseudomonadota > Alphaproteobacteria > Rhodobacterales > Rhodobacteraceae > CAXMNX01. The sequence goes on along the minus strand of JBPCWO010000365.1, from coordinate 2,214 downwards.
GCAGTTAAGGAAGCGGCGCTAGAGGCAGGGCTATGGAGCCAGGCGATGGCCGAAGGCACGCTTGCCCGTGCCCGTTCCGCATTGATCGAGCCTGACCTGGGAAATTCGTCAAATGGAGCGTGTTGCATTGAGTTGCATGCGCCAATTGACGGGGTCGTGTTGTCGGTCGCCAGCATTTCAGAGCGCCCGGTGATTATTGGCGCACCGCTTCTGACGGTCGGTCGCCCCGACGATTTGGAAATTGTCGCGGATCTTTTGTCGTCGGACGCCGTGCGCCTTACGCCGGGATCACATGCCCTGGTCGAACGCTGGGGTGGTGATCAGCCGTTAGAGGCAATCCTGCGCAAAATAGAGCCTTCGGCTGGAACAAAGATTTCGGCTCTTGGCATCGAAGAACAGCGTGTCGATGTGGTTTTCGACTTGCTCAGTCCTCCCTCGGATCGCCCGGGCCTCGGTGACGGCTTTTCGGTATTTCTTCGTGTTATTGAATGGCGCGGATCGGATGTTGTCCAGGTGCCCTTGTCGGCACTGTTCCGCAGCAACGGCGACTGGTTTGTGTTCAAGGCCAATGACGACGGCCTGGCTGAACGCACCGAGGTTAGCGTCGGTCGACGTAACAGTCGCACGGCGCAAGTGCTGTCAGGTTTGGACGCAGGCGATAGAGTGATCACGCATCCCAGTGACCGGGTGCAGGACGGGATCAAATTCGTGGACCGGGCCGAACTTGAGTAGTGCTTTCAGGCAAGCCGAAGAAGCTGATCTGTGAGACGACAAAAGTCATTGTCATTCAAACGGACATTGTTTGTCTCCAGATGCTATTTTAGTGTTCTGAATTCCCAATTCTGTAGCGGAGGCGCTAATGAACCCTCGAATAAGCATGGTTGCGCTGGCAGTTAAGGATCTGGATCGGGCCAGCGCATTTTATGAAACAGGCTTGGGGCTACCGAAGATTGATTCACCTCCCGGTGTCGTTTTTTTTAATTTGAATGGAACTTGGCTAGGGCTGTCGGAACGTGAAAGCCTTGCGCGTGACGCCGGCGTTTCGCCTGATGGCGAAGGGTACTCGGGAATCAACCTGGCCCACAACGTCCATTCCGAAGATGAAGTCGATGCTTTGGTGGCAGCAGCCGTCAGTGCCGGAGCAAACCTGGTCAAATCACCGACACGGGCTGATTGGGGCGGCTATCATGGCTACTTCAGTGACCCGGACGGTCATCTTTGGGAAATCGCACACAATCCCTTTGCCTGGATTGGACCTGAAGATACCTCGAATTAGCAAATAGTGAGGTCCGCCTCTCGCGATGTCCCCAAAACGGTCAAGGAAAACGTGAAGGAATAGTTATCCGCCAAATCTTTCCGTTAAATTTCAAATAATTAGTTCGTCACGATCGAGATTCTCAAAGGCATCCAGCAAAATTGTTTCGCGCGCGAAACATCGTTGATCACGCCGACCCCGCAAACAAAAACCCCCCGACGGAATAATCGGGGGGTTTTTTGGCAGCAGAGGGAACTGGTTCTACGACTTTTCGTCGTCCTCATCGTCCGTGTCGTTTGGCAAGTTAAACAAGCTATCGGCGTCCAGAACTTCTTCCGCGTCATCCGACTTTTCATCTTCGTTTTCACCAAGCGTGAAAGTTTCGAGCCCGGAAATTGCAGTTGGTATTTTCGGCTCGGCCTCATCCATCCCTAGCGATTGTTCTGTCGAAACAAGCTTGCGACGTTCATCGTCAGACATGACCTCGCCTTCTTTGGCTTTCTTTTCGTTGGCCTTCTGAACTGCAGCGTCAAGTTCGGATTGTTTGGTTAGACCCAAAGCCACCGGATCCACGGGCTGGATGCTGGAAATATTCCAGTGCGTGCGTTCGCGAAGCGATTGGATTGTCGGCTTGGTTGTCCCGACAAGTTTGGAAATCTGACCATCGGTCAGCTCGGGATGGAACTTTACCAGCCACAGAATCGCCGCCGGCCGGTCCTGGCGTTTCGACAGTGGCGTGTAACGCGGGCCACGGCGTTTTTCTTCGCCAACCGCCGCTGCATTGAATTTCAACTTGAGCTCGTGCCGCGGATCTTTTTCAGCGGCGTCTATTTCTTCCTGCGTCAGCTGATTGTTGGTGATCGGGTCGAAACCTTTCACACCGGTCGCGACGTCGCCGTCGGCGATGCCCTGCACTTCCAGTTCGTGCAAGCCGCAGAAATTCGCGATCTGCATGAAGC
>JBPCWO010000364.1:0-2899 GCA_051009475.1 Boseongicola sp. | reverse complement strand
GCTTCGACGACGTTGCACCGAAGTGACGGATTGTTGCTATTGATAATTCGCGCATGTCAACCCCTCTCAAGCCCGTCGTGACTTTCGCCACTTACTGGCTCGAACCTCCGACATTGATAGTTACCGGACCCGCAACACCTCCCGGATTCGCAACGTCCTTGCGATGCCCATCAAGCGTGTTGTTGAGCCTGTCCGGATCGCCGCCCAGAACTGCATTTGGATCCGGTGATGCGGCAGCATTCATGTCATAAATTTGCTGCTCGGTCATCTGTCGCACGGAATTGCCAAAATCGGCTTCGGTTCGTTCCTGGTTTGCACACCCGGCGCTCAACAACACTATTGAAGTAGTAACAGCGATCGTTAGATGTCGATTTTTCATAATTTTTGACTCGTTCAAGCGAATAGTTAGTTGATTTCGTGGCCGTAAGACGATTCCGGATCTCTGTTGGCACGTCCTTCCAGCTGCCCACCGAGGAAGAACTCCCAATCACTCGGCTCCTGAAATTTATCGGTCGGCAATCTGATATCGCCAGGCACCATCGGCTTGACAAGATGTGGCGTGACCAGAATCAGCAGCTCAGTCTCTCCTTTTTGAAAGGACTGGCTTCTGAAAAGAGCGCCCAGTCCCGGAATTTCGCCCAGCCCCGGAAACTTCGTAACGGTTTCACGAAGATTTTCATTTATCAGGCCTGCAATTCCAATCGTCTGACCGTCGGCAAGCTCGACGGTAGATTGTGCGCTGCGTTTTGTTAGCCTTGGTATCAGAAACGACTGCGACACCCCGTCGATAGAAATCGCGAGATTGTTCGCGTCGATAAGTTCGCTGACACTAATGTTGAGTTTCAAGTTGATGCGCCCTGCATCCAGGACCAACGGCAGGAATTTGACGCCGATGCCGAACTCTTTAAAAACGATGGTAACGCTGTCGTTGCCTTGCGGTACCGGTATGGGAAATTCACCACCTGAAAGAAATTCCGCCTGCTGACCAGTTTGTGTCGTCAATGTCGGTTCGGCAAGAATCTTGGCCAGGCCCTTTTCCTTCGCGGCGTCAAAGGCCAGATTGAACAACGCGTTTTCAGTCAGGAGGCTTGCAAAGAACCCTTTGTCGGCGATCTCGAGTGGATTGGGCATAAACTCGTCGATCACGGGTCCGAGCGGCGCATTTCCGTCGAAGCCGGGTACAGGCACGCGGAACTCATCGTTTCCGAAGAGTGCGTCCGGGAACGTCGCACCGCCGTTGACACCGCCCCAATTCCAGCGCTCGCTGCCTCGAAGAATCGTATTGAAGCGCACGTCCAGGGTCTTTAGTTCGGTCCTGGCAATTTCCGCGACTTTCACTTCCAACATGACTTGTTGTGCGCCGCCGACACTTAGCATGTTGACGACTTCGCCTACTTTGTCCTCCGCGGTATTTTTCGCGGCGAACTGTGTTGCGCCGTCGCCCGACCCAGCCCCTCCACCGGGCGTGTTTTCGGCTTCTTTGAAGTAGCCCTCCGCAATGCGGATAGCTGCGTTCATGTTGCCGACATTGGAAACGCGACCGGCAAGAACGATATTGCGTTGCGCTGAATACACCGAAATATCTTCATTCGGCATCAAATTGTGTAGCTTCGCTTTCAACGCCTGCAAGTCGTGTGTGACTTCGACGCTGACCGTGCCGATCAGCCGATCATCACGGTCCCACAAGAGGACGTTTGTGGTACCGAGGTCCTTGCCCAGGACGTAGAGCTGGGTCGAGCGAAGAATCAGGATGTCTGCGATTTCGGGATTTCCGACGGATACTCTTTTCGCCGGAGCATCCAGTGCAACGACACGTGATTTGTACAGGGGCACCAGCAAAGCCCGTTCACCCGCCCGCCCCAATTGCTGAGAGGTGGTTGTAGCCTGGGCGAACGCCTGCTCTGATAGCATCGCCGCACTGATCAACACCAATATGATGAACGGGTTCGCGCGACGTTTTGTTGTTATCGAAAATTTCATTGTTGAGTCCTTATGCTCTTCTTGGCATCCATGTCACCCCGGTTTTGGGCAATCAAGTCCCCTCAAGTTTTTGTCTTTTCTTTCTTGACCTCGGTTCCGCGAATAATCTCGACCGACGAATCTACCTTAGGTGGCGGCGGTGCCCGTTTTTTTGCCACTTTTTTCATCGGGGCTGCCACCGGATCTTCTTCTTCTGGATTACGAAGCGTTAACTGAATGGATCCCTCGGTACGCGCTTTGACTATCTTCTCAGCCTGTCTCGGCGTCATTTCGAGGGTGACAGCACGCACTATGACGGGGTCGTTTTCATCGGTTGAGGCAGTTTGATCGACAGCAAGCACCTTGATGTTCGTCAGGATCGTCTCCGTAATCGCGCGGTTATTGCGGTTTGTCCGTGCGGCTAGCACGTCGACCGTATTACCGGGCAACAGAAAGCCGCCGACACCGATAACATCGTCAACTCGTACCGTTACCGCCCGCATATTGTCTGCAACAAGAGCGGCCAGTGTGCTGCCGCGAGTATGTGTGGCAAATCTCTCCGCAACGAGAATCTCTCCGCGTGCAATGGCCGTCGTTGAAACTTTGCCCTCCACGTCTGCCTCACTGGTGAAAGCGCCTTCCGGTAATACGCCTTCAGGCACTCGTGTCAGCTTCAAATGCCGGCCTTCCACCTTGGTAGCAAATGGGATGCTTGTTGCTGCCGTCACAACGAACTGGCTGTTCGGTGTGGCTTCCGCCTTCGACACAAGCTGATGGCTCACCCATGCGTTGGCAACCCAGGCGGCGCCTATCGCCATCAAACCTGACAGGAAAATCAAAACGAGACCTCTGCGCTTGACCATGGTTCTAGCCTCCTAAAAAGACGTTCGCCTGTCGGCCGGATCGACATATTCATTGACCGGCACAAAATAATTATCCC
>JBPCWO010000363.1:0-4707 GCA_051009475.1 Boseongicola sp. | reverse complement strand
TCTGGCGGCGATCATCGCGACCGGATTAGTATTCCGATCGGTTAGTGGCATGGATGCGAGTTTGCGCAAGATTCTCGCGGCAGTTGTTGGGTTGGCATCGGGCATCGGCCTCGCCTACTTGCTGTATCTTGGCGCGAAGGAACTCTGGTTCATCTCAAACGCGTTTGGGGCTGGATCAGCGGGAACCGCTATTGTTGGTTATCTATTCAAAGCGCTGTCGATTTTTACGTTCGTCTTTTTTATCCCGATGGGAATATTCGTCGGCTATGCGATCTATGACGGCGCTGAAGACGGTGGATTGGTCACGGTCGTTACCGCGCTAATCGCCATTTTCGTCATGTTGGTATATCTGCTTGGGCCGGTGTCGAATGCGCTGAACTCGGTAATTCCACTTGAGCTTCAGGCGGTGCCGTCCCGCGATATGGGCGGCTACATGCTGAGCTTGATCCTTGGCACTGTCTGCGTGTCGCTGTCGCTACCGCTTGGCATCGTCCTGGCGCTTGGTCGGCAATCAAACATGCCGCTGATCAAGGGTGTGTGTGTTATCTTCATCGAATTTGTTCGCGGTGTTCCGCTGATCACGCTTTTGTTCGTGGCCAACGTGATGCTGGCATTCTTTTTGCCGCCGCAGACGAACTTCGACCTGATACTGCGCGTGATTATCATGATCACGATGTTCTCGTCGGCTTACATCGCTGAGGTGATCCGGGGCGGCTTGGCCGCCTTGCCGAAGGGCCAGTACGAGGCTGCAGACAGTCTGGGCTTGAACTATGCCCAAGCGACACAACTGATCATTCTGCCGCAGGCGCTGAAGATCTCGATCCCTGGCATCGTGAACGTAGCAGTCGGACTATTCAAAGACACGACGCTGGTATCGGTTATCTCAATGTTCGACGTTGTGGGCATGATCCGCGGACCAATTCAGCAATCAACTGACTGGATCGGCATCTATTGGGAAGTCTTTTTATTCGCTGCACTTCTCTTCTTTGTCGTTTGCTACGGCATCTCGCAATATTCCCAGTGGCTCGAACGCCAACTGGCAACAGATCACAAATAAGGGACGCAATCATGGCTGAAGCCGCGCAAATGCAAGTTTCCGACGAAGTTGCCATATCTATTCAGAATATGAACAAATGGTATGGTTCGTTCCACGTTCTTCGCGACATTGACTTGACGGTAAATCGAGGGGAGAGGATCGTTATTTGTGGCCCGTCGGGGTCGGGCAAATCCACGCTGATCCGGTGTATTAACGCACTTGAAGAACACCAGGCTGGGACGATCGAAGTCGATGGCACTTTGCTGTCGTCTGATTTGAAGAACATCGACAAGATCCGATCGGAAGTCGGTATGTGCTTTCAGCACTTCAATTTATTTCCGCATCTGACGATCCTGGAGAACTGTACGCTGGCGCCGATATGGGTGCGGAAAATCCCGAAGAAAGAAGCCGAAGAGACGGCGATGCACTTTCTTGAGAAGGTGAAGATCCCCGAGCAAGCTGACAAGTTTCCTGGTCAACTTTCGGGCGGCCAGCAGCAGAGGGTGGCGATTGCGCGTTCGCTTTGCATGCGGCCAAGGATCATGCTGTTCGACGAACCGACCTCAGCGCTTGATCCCGAAATGATCAAAGAGGTTCTCGACACGATGATCGAGCTCGCCGAAGAGGGCATGACGATGCTTTGTGTGACCCACGAGATGGGTTTTGCCCGTCAGGTGGCAAACCGCGTTATCTTCATGGATGACGGCCAGATCGTAGAGCAAAACGTGCCTGAAGAATTCTTTAACAATCCAAGATCAGACCGGACCAAACTGTTCCTGAGCCAGATTCTCGGGCACTGAATTCGGCAAAAATATTAGTGATTTTGATGCGGGAGGGCAGTTCCTTCCCGCATTTTCGACTCAATCCCGCGAATTAATGCTCGAGATCGTGTGGTGTCACAAATTCCAATACAGATCCTGTGCCGGACCGGAGCGACGACCAGTCTTCAATCTCAAAGCTCAGAGCCAGCGTCGAAGCCGTCGGAAAATCGTCAAAACGCTTGTGGTTTGGTGGATCCGAAACCAGATTGGCCGCGAGCATGGACATACCAGGGTTATGAGCGACGACCAGCAAGGTATTTCCGATTTCCCCCTGAATCGCGCCTAGAATCCTGTCAGGGCTCGCCATATAAAGCTCGGGTAGATAATCGACCGGCATTTGAAGCCCAAGGCTATCCAGCGTTTGCTTTGCACGAACGGCAGATGAGCAAATTGCCTTTTCGGGCGTAAAGCCCTGATCCACCAACCACCGCCCAATTCTGGGGGCGTCCCGATTGCCGCGGGCGTTCAATGGACGGTCAAAATCATCCAGCGTTGGATTGTCCCAACTGGACTTCGCATGGCGCATCAGGATCAGTTTCAGCGTCATCGGTGGAAGCGCTCCATGTGATAGCCAGATTGTGCGTCGATCCTGCGATAATTAGCGCCCGCGGGGCAAGATCGGCGTACAGCGCAGCCACGTCGCATGCAGGCGGCGCCTTCGTCAGTGTCTAGGAAACTGTGGCAAGAATTGAGGTCATAGCCATTCGCAGTCAGGGCAGAAACCGGACAAGACTCTAGACAAGGCTTGTTGTTGCAGGTTTCGCAAGGTCGCGCCGCCGTCGCTGGAAGTTCAAGCAGTTCAGGAACCGAAATTGCACCGCGATATGACACCATGAGACCGGCCGTATCGTGCACCAGCAACACAACTGGAGATGACCAGGCCCGACCAGTGCGAATTGCCCAATTTTGGAACGGTTTAGGAGGTGTGCCAAAAGGGAAATGCGGCTCGCCGCCCAGGTCTTGGGCTGCAAGCGTGATTACTCTTTCCGACCAACGGTCGAGTGGATCGGGCGTGCGATCCTGGAATTCGGCGCACTCCAACACATGAGCCCAGAATCCCGGCTCGCGGGGCCCCAACATAACGAGGGTTCCAAACCCGATTCTATCTTCGTATCGAGTATGAAATGCTCCGAAGACATCAAGATGGTCTTGCCGAACGCGATCCGCAATTCGGTCAAGTGTCATCGGATCGGCCGAATAAGACTTCCAGCGCCGAGATCGGTGAAAAGTTCAAGTAGGCAGGCGTTCGGCGCGCGACCATCCAATATGACAACTGCGCGGACACCGCCTTCAATGGCATTCAGAGCGGTTTCGGTTTTTGGGATCATTCCACCCGCGATTGTGCCATCGGCCGTCAGGGTGCTTACCTGGTCTGGCGTCAATTCAGTCAGGACATTGCCGTCACCGTCCTTGACGCCCTCAACGTCAGTTAACAGCAAAAGGCGGTCGGCGTTCAGGCTGGCAGCAATGGCACCGGCCGCGTTGTCGCCGTTGACATTAAAGGTCTCGCCATTCCGCCCGGCACCGAGTGGTGCAATAACCGGTATTATTTCGGATTCGGTCAATGTCCGCAGGACACTTGGGTCCATTTTCGCCGGTGTTCCGACAAATCCCAGCGCCGGATCTGTTTGATCGCAAATCATCAGGTTTGAATCCTTGCCGGACAGGCCGACAGCACGGCCGCCCTCAGAATTGATCGCCTGCACAATGCGCTTGTTGACCGTGCCTGAGAGAACCGCTTCGACGACTTCGACCGTTGCTTTGTCGGTCACGCGTTTGCCGTTGACAAATTCGGACATGATTTCCAGGCGATCGAGCATGTCATTGATCATCGGGCCGCCGCCGTGAACGACGACCGGATTCACACCGACCTGACGCATCAGCACGATGTCGCGGGCAAAGCTGGCCATGGCGCCATCGTCGCCCATGGCGTGCCCGCCAAATTTAATGACAATCGTGGCACCGTCATATCGCTGTAGATATGGCAGCGCTTCGCTGAGCGTACGGGCGGTGGCTATCCAGTCGCGGTTCATATCGCGTTGTCTCATGGTTTCACTCCGGCCATTCGTTAGACCGTTGACGTCGCCGGCTCAAGCCAGGCCAGCAATGACAGCGCGAAGCGTGGCGATCCCGTCGCCCTTTTCCGATGATGTCAGGATCATTGTGGGAAAAGCCGCGGGATGTCGGGCCAACGCGCTCCGGACTTGTCTTAGAACCCTATCGAGGTCCTTGTCTTTTACTTTGTCGGCTTTCGTTAGCACGACCTGAAACGTCACAGCCGAACTGTCGAGAAGCGCAAGTATCTCTTCATCTACCGGTTTCACGCCGTGGCGGGCGTCGATTAGAACGAATGCCCGGCGGAGATTGGCGCGGCCTGCCAGATATGCCTTCAAGAGCCGTTGCCATTTGTCCACGACATTGACTGGAGCATTGGCAAAACCGTAACCCGGCAGGTCAACCAGATACATCTGCTCAGTAAGAGAAAAGAAGTTTATCTCTTGTGTTCGGCCTGGTGTGTTTGAGGATCGGGCAAGGCTTTTTCGGCTTGTTAAAGCGTTGATAAGTGAAGATTTTCCGACATTCGAGCGTCCGGCAAAGCAAACTTCGACTCGATCGGGTTTTGGCAGACCCGCCATATCAACAACGCCTTTGACGAACGTTGTTTCTTGCGCAAACAACCTTCTGCCCGCCTCAATTACGGCCTCGTCCGGTACCTCAATTGGGAACGGCATAGTCATGCAGGCGCGTCGACTGCGTCGCCCACCGACAGAGTTCCATCGTCGATGACCTCGGCATATACGCCAAATTCCTGATGGCCGAGATCATCAAGCAGCCCAAGCGAGTCAAGGT
>JBPCWO010000362.1:0-19034 GCA_051009475.1 Boseongicola sp. | reverse complement strand
CCTAAAAGACGAAACATATGGCTTCGCGGTTCACTCTTGCGTGCGCGCCGCCCGTCGCCTTTGGGCGCGAAGCTGCCGTTCGCTGAGCGGCTGCGACAATCTACCGGATGAACGTCCGCAACGGGCTCGAAGGCGTCATCTGAGACTTTCTGTCAGATGTCTGCTTTGTCCCGACCAGCAGGCATTTACCGATTGTCAGTTTTATAGATCTGACCCTAGATGGCAGCAGTTCCATAAATGGATTTGAGAGTAGAAATTGGAGGTTATTTTTTGTTTTGCGTCGGCATTCCTTCTCCTTGCAGGTCAGGCTTTTGCAATTGAAAGATGCGGCTCGGGGAAGAGAGCGAGCTACAACCCGCCAGTTGGGGGCAACCATATCAAACAAAAATGTGCTTTTGATCAAATCGGGCTGTTTTAGAAAAAGTTCTCTGTTAATTCCTTGTTTGCAGGGAAAATCAGGCCTAACCGAAGCGCGTGATGCTGACGGCAGAGGCAGCCGAGGGATTTGGCCCTGATCGACTGGATCATAGGTGACTCCCACGCAGATGGCACAGCGCAGCGATACTCTCCTCACCGCGCAAGCCAGACAGGACGATCCTGATTTTCTCCTCAGCTGAATAGTGTTTGCCGTCTTGCGTTTGATGCCTCTGACCAGCTTGTCAGTGGCATCCTTCGATGTTCCGGTTTTCTTGTTCATCTTCCCTCCATAATGGCTTCGATGAACCGGAAATCCTCCGTTACTCAAACACCTAAATCTCTTCGGTGGGTGCTGACGTTACACAATTTTTTGTGCTTGATTGGCTCGATACGCGGTGGCAAATGGAACGGAGGACTCACGACAGACGAATGTCAGCAGACTGGAACACTTCGAGTGAGAATTTGGAAAACCAAGATCATTGCCCAGCTTGCGGCTGGATTTCTGCTCAACACGGCGGCATTCGCGGAGCCCCTGACATTGAGCTGGCAGAACGAAGATGAATGGCGGTATTCCTTCTCGATTCTGGCCGCGATCCCGGCCTCCACGAAGGGAACTTCGACCGTAGCGGGCTCTCCAGTGCCGCTTGACTTGGATCTTGGCGAAGCATTGGACCTTCTGGATTTCGAGCTTGCCGGTCGGCTCGAATCCTGGCGCGATGATTTTGGGGTCATTGTCGATGGATATCATACGAAACTTTCCGCTGGCGGGGCGTTCACGCTACCGGTGCCGCCTGCTGTTCCGGTTTCGGTTGACGCCGATATTCAGCAGTCGGCGATAACCCTTCTGCTTGCAAAGCGGTTGGTTCTTACGAACGATACGCAAATTGGCCGACGGTTTGCTTTTGATCTGCAGGCGGGAGCTCGTTTCAACCGCCTCAGACAAAAAATCACCGTGCTTACCCCGGTGGCGACACCTGTCCTGGGTGGAACTGAAACTTGGTTCGAACCGGTGATTGCCGGGCGTTCTCAGTGGGAATTCAACGATCGCTGGAGCGCCTCATTACTGGCGGACTTCGGTGGTTTTGGTGCCGGTGGGAACGATTTGCAGTACGGGGTAACAGCCTCCGCCAATTATCGCATTGCAGAGGACAGATCGCTTCGCTTCGGCTATGCTTTCTATAGCATCGACTTCAGCACGACACGGGCCGACGGAGCTTTTGCCTACGATGTCGAGCAGCATGGACCATTTTTTGCTTATACTTGGCATTTTCAGTAACACACGGAAGCCTCTCCTAGCACCGTCCATCAAGCTGTTTCGCCGGTTTTTTTAATTTCATAAGGGTGATATTGTTCGCTGCCGACAATCCGCCCCAAGATGCTTGAAATTGCTTTAAAAGAGTGAAGCAAGAGAAAGCAATTCCGGTTTATACTGGTAGGCACTAAGCCGAACTCCTTGCGCGTGGCCCGGCGGATATTCTTGACGATCTTCTCGCCGTGGCTCTTACGCGTTCCGGGTTTCTGTCTCATCTCCACTCCTTGGTGGTTACGATGAGCCAGAAATTCTCCCTTATCAAAGCACCCTAAACGTTCCTATTGGCGCTGACGTCAAACACTTTGTGGTTATTTACGGGTGATTTGGATCAAATCGGGCTGTTTTAGAAAAGTTCTCTGTTAATTCCCTGTCTGCAGGGAAAATCAGGCCTAACCGAAGCGCGTGATGCTGGCGGCAGAGGCGGTCGAGGGATTTGGCCCTGATCGACTGGATCATAGGTGACTCCCAAGCAGATGGCACAGCGCAAGGCCCCGGAAAGTCGGGATGAAACAGGGAAATGGCGACCTTGCTGACAGAGACAGGGGTGGGTGGCGGAGCCGAAGGGATTCGAACCCTCGAGACGGTTCCCCGTCTACTCCCTTAGCAGGGGAGCGCCTTCGACCACTCGGCCACAGCTCCGCTGGCGGGTTTAACGGGCGCGCTAGTGGCCGACAAGCAAAAATCAGGCGTTGAACAGGAAATGCAGGACGTCGCCATCCTTGACTTCGTAAGTTTTGCCCTCAACCCGCATCTTACCGGCGTCTTTGGCCGCTTGTTCTCCGCCCAAAGCAACATAGTCCGGATATGTAATGGTTTCGGCGCGAATGAAGCCCTTTTCAAAGTCGCCGTGTATGACACCCGCCGCCTGCGGCGCGAGAGTTCCACGCTTGATGGTCCAAGCACGCGCCTCTTTTGGTCCGGCAGTGAAATATGTCTGCAGGTCCAATAGTTCATAGCCTGCACGGATCATGCGATCGAGGCCAGCTTCGTCCAGCTCCATTTCCTGCAAAAACAACTCCGCTTCGTCAGGCTCCAATTGGCTGATCTCTTCCTCGATCTTGGCTGAAATGACAACGAACCCGGCCCCTTGTGCCGCGGACATTTCCGAAACCTGCCGAGTGTGTCCGTTGCCTGTCGCCGCCTCGTCTTCTGCAACGTTGCACACAAATAAGACTGGCTTTGATGTCAGCATTTGCAGCTGCATCCATGCTTTTTCATCTTCCGCCTCGATCAATACATCTCTTGCCGGTCGTCCCTCCTCGAGCTTGGCTTTGGCGGACAGCAGAAGTCGTTCTTGTTGAAGTGCTGCCTTGTCGCCGCCCTTCACCTTACGCACGAGATTTTCCAAGCGCTTCTCAACGGATTCGAGATCGGCAAGCATCAATTCCGTCTCGATCGTCTCGGCATCGGCAATGGGATCGATTTGACCTTCCACGTGGGTGACGTCATCGTCCTCGAAACACCGCAGAACGTGTGCGATCGCATCTACCTCGCGGATGTTGGCCAAAAACTGATTGCCCAAGCCTTCGCCCTTAGACGCACCCTTAACCAGGCCGGCAATGTCCACGAAGGTCATTCGTGTCGGAATTATCTGCTTTGACTTTGCGATCTCCGCCAACTTCTCAAGCCGCCTATCGGGAACGGCAACCTCGCCGACGTTTGGTTCGATCGTACAAAACGGAAAGTTAGCTGCTTGTGCTGAGGCGGTCCTTGTTAATGCGTTGAACAAGGTCGATTTCCCGACATTCGGCAGCCCAATGATACCGGTTTTGAATCCCATCTGGGTCGCTCCTAGTCGCTTTGTCAGAGCCTCTATCGTTCTGCCCAAATGGGCGCAAGGTATGCTATTGTTAGCGGCGAGAATGGTGGAAGGATCTAGTCGTCATGCAAGCAACACCCTATCTTTTCTTTAACGGAAACTGCGCTGACGCGTTGAATTTCTATGCTGCCGTTCTTGGTGGCGAAATCATCGTGAAGATGCCCGCTAGCGAATTGCCTCCTGAGTATCCCGTGGCCGATGATCGCAAAGATTGGGTCCTGCATTCGGAGCTTCAATTCGGCGACAGCAGTATTTTCGCGTCCGACAGTGTCATGGGCGAAACCAGCGCGATGTCGGGCTGTTCGGTCATGCTTAGTTTGGCGACGCATGACGAGGCGCAGAAAGTATTTGACAGATTGGCGGACGGTGGCGAGGTGGAGATGCCGTTTGCACCTACATTTTGGAGTTCAGGATTTGGCACACTGTCCGATCGATTTGGTATTAATTGGATGATTGGCGCGGACGAGGCACCTTAGGCCTCGATCGTGTCGCCAAGTTTGCGACGCCCATCGCACCGTGCAATTGCTTGCATCCCTCGGTCAGTTGGGCGACAGGACAGGCTAAAGAAGCCAAGGAAGCACCAATGACCCGGATCGACGCCAAGTTTGACGCGCTGAAGAAAGACGGGAAAAAGGCGTTCGTCGCCTATGTCATGGCAGGTGATCCGAATTACAAGACGTCGCTCGAAATCATAAAGGGACTACCCGAAGCTGGAGTTGATGTTATTGAGCTTGGCCTGCCGTTTACAGATCCGATGGCCGATGGGCCGACAATCCAGCTCGCGGGACAACGCGCACTGGAATCCGGGCAGACGCTGGAAAAAACGCTCGAGTTGGCCCGGGAATTTCGTAAGGCGGACGACACGACTCCGCTTGTGATGATGGGTTACTATAACCCAATTTATTCTCGTGGCGTTGATCGGTTCCTTGACGATGCGAAGGCGGCAGGGATCGATGGTTTGATCATTGTCGACCTGCCGCCCGAGGAAGACGCCGAACTTTGCATTCCAGCACAGGCGGCCGGGCTGAACTTTATCCGCCTTGCGACACCGACAACAGATGACCGGCGATTGCCAAAGGTGCTGCAAAACACAAGCGGCTTTGTCTACTACGTGTCCATCACCGGCATTACAGGTGCGGCAATTGCAAATGCAACCGACGTTGGTCCCGAAGTTGCGCGCATCAAGTCCGCGACAGACCTTCCGATTGTGGTAGGTTTCGGGATCAAAACTCCCGATGCAAGTCGCAAAATCGCAAGCGTCGCAGACGGGGCTGTTGTTGGATCGGCTATCGTTGAACGTATTGGCAAGGGAGAAGATCCGGACGACGTATTGGCCTTTGTCTGTTCCTTAGCTGATGGGGCACATTCGTCTGATTGAGACGGTTCAGCATTTCTCGGTTCCCAACGCCACATCTCACTAGAAGCAAATACATGCTAAAAAATGAAGCCCGTCTGACGAAACAAACACAGAAATTCAGGCACTAGATGATCAGGTTGTGTAAGAGATGAACCGTTTCTGAATTGGGCTTGACCGCACTTCTTCAACCAACGGATCGTCAGGGGTCACGACGGGGCCACTTTCAACTTCTGGCTCTGGATGCAGTTTCCTTATTCGAACTCGAATCAGAACGCTTGCAGCCAAGAAGATCGGAATAACATAAAGAAATATCGGGAAATATTCATTCATAAACATCACACTAATAAATAAGCCAACACGCATCCTATAGAACCAAATTTAGGCAACGCGGTGTCCAAAAACCGGCGCAATTGCCGTATTTTGGACCTGACACAGAAAACGCGATCCGGTCAGCATAAAATTCTTCTTGGGCCAACACGGCTTAGCACGCATTGCGACAACAATCGCACGATGATCGCAATCACGCTCCACATCCCACTTCTATGCGCATATATAGGTAACGGGCAGGATTGGACGAAATGAGTATGAGTGGTTCAGGAAAAAAGCGACCGCCCCTGGTCGCCGACAAGCGGCACAAAAAAACAAAGACCGCTACAAAGTCCGGGAAACCCAGTCGAAAGCGAAACACATCGGTTCGGCGGAAGACCTCGCGCAATCCTTTCGTGTGGCTGTTTCGAGCGGTTTTTCGACTAATTTGGGGGATCGGCTGGCGCACAACAGCAGTGGTTGGCATCTTGGTCGGCCTTGCAGTTCTATACTTTACGGCAACATTGCCGCCTGTCGAAAACCTCTTGGACGCAAGGTCACGCGGATCAGTCACGCTTCTTGACAGGAATGGCTCGGTATTTGCTTGGCGTGGCGAGCAATTCGGCGGTCAGATCACGACCGACACGGTTTCCCCCTACCTAAAGGACGCCGTCATTGCGACCGAAGACAAACGGTTTTTTAGTCACTTCGGTATCTCGCCACGAGGTGTCGCCAGCGCCGTTCGGATCAATTTGCGCGAAGGCCGTGGCCCACTTCAGGGCCACGGTGGATCGACGATCACTCAACAGACCGCAAAGCTCCTTTGTCTTGGAACAGAGTACGACCCTGCGGGCAACTTGACCGAGACGGAATTCGAAGCCGACTGCCGACGCACAACGTTGGCGCGAAAGGTAAAGGAAGCAATTTATGCGATAGCGATGGAGCTTCGCTATTCCAAAGACGAGATTCTTACCATTTATCTGAACCGCGCCTACTTGGGCGCGGGCAGCCGCGGGTTCGAGGCCGCGGCGCAGCGATATTTCGGGCAATCGGCAAACGAACTATTGCCGAGCGAGGCCGCCATGCTTGCGGGACTTCTCGTCGCGCCGACCAGGTATGCACCTACCGCAAATCTACAACGATCGCGCGACCGCGCCAATCTGATCGTCGGATTGATGGAAAAACAAGGCCGGCTTACACCCGACGAGGCGGCTTATGCCCGCGAAAATCCGGCACAACTTTCGGCAGCCGCTGAGGCGCGCGCAGGCGGGTATTTCGCGGATTGGGTAATGGACTTGGGTCCCGGTTTTCTGACCGACGAGACAACCGAGGACGTTATCATTCGCACCACATTCGACCAGGGTATCCAAACGTCCGCTGAAAAGGCACTACAGTGGATCTTTGACAATAAAGTTCGTGAGGGGTCTGAGGCACAGGCGGCGATCGTCGTGATGAGCGCCGACGGCGCGGTGCGTGCTATGGTGGGGGGACACAAATTCAAAGGTGTTGCCGGCCAATTCAATCGCGCGATTCAGGCCAAGCGCCAAACGGGTTCAGCGTTCAAGCCGTTTGTGTATGCCGCCGCGCTTGACCTGGGATTTTCGCCCCTTACCACTGTCACCGACGAACCGCTTTGTCTTGATGTCCCTGGCTCAGGGCGCTGGTGTCCGTCAAATTATGACCGAAAACACCGTGGTGTTGTGACGCTGACCGACGCCCTCGCAAATTCAATAAATGTTCCAGCAGTAAAGGTGCTTGAGCGGGTTGGGCGCGAGGCGGTTGTGAAAATCGCGTCGGATTTTGGTATCGCAAGCGATTTGGCGATGGGTCCGGCATTGGCGTTGGGCACCTCAGAATCAACGCTTCTTGAAATGACCGGTGCCTATGCCGGAATATTGAATGGCGGTTCAAGCGTTGAGCCATACGGTCTTGTTGAACTACGACTCAAAGGCGACTCCGCCCCTCTTCTCGAACAAGAAGGCGGTATTGGCGAGCGTGTGATCACGCAACCAGCCGCCAAGCAACTCATTTACATGATGAACCAGGTAATCGAGCGCGGCACCGGCACGCGCGCGCAGCTTCCGGGTCGTCCTGCTGCGGGCAAGTCCGGCACGACCCAGGCAGCTCGCGACGCATGGTTCATCGGATTTACGGCGGACTACGTCGCGGGTGTTTGGATGGGCTACGACGACAACACACCGCTAACGGGTGTAACAGGCGGTGGTCTGCCAGCCGAAATCTGGAAAGAAGCGATGCTTCGGGTCCACGAGGGCGTACCCGCCAGACAGTTGCCGATGCTTGTTCCCAAGAGCACACGCCAAGTTACAACAGAGCGACACAACAATCGTCGGCGGCGCAGCGACGGCGGCAACGCGGTTGAACGCGTGATTCTTGACGTTCTGGGCGAGATATTTGGCAATCGCTAACACTGTCTTTTTACTAAATTTTCGGCGCCGGCGTATGGTTAAATGCCCGCAAGCCGCGACAGGCCGCCTCACCGCCCAACTCTTCGATCCGACGCTCTTGATCTTGAAAACAACGCTCATTGACAGCATCTGGATCGCAGATCAGTCGAAGTCGCTTTTCGCCCTCTGCTCGCGCCTCACGGGCCGTAGTGGCTTCGGAACAGCCCAGGTCGTTCAGCTCGCGCGGATCTTTCACTAGATCAAAGAGTTGCGGAGCTTCGCTCACGTAGTGCACGTATTTCCAATTTCTCCACCGAACCATAAATGTGCCGGTTGTCGAACCGCCATCGTGATATTCGCTGAAAACAGTACGGTCCGGATTATTGTCGTCCGAGGCAATAGCAATGAGAGAGTTGCCCGGGCCATCCCACGCTTCGCCGGCGACGGCTTCCGTTGCGGTTGGTGCCAGATCAAGAAGACTTACGGCGGTCGACACTCGCCGGCCGGCCTTAACGCATGGTCCCGACAGGATCATGGGAACCCCGGCTGAACCTTCGTACATGACCTGTTTGGTCCAAAATCCGTGGTCTCCCAGCATGTCGCCATGATCTGACACATATACGACCAAGGTTTCGTTCGCTTGTCCGCTGACTTTGAGCGCACTGAGTATTTGCCCAACGCATGCGTCCATAAAGGACACCAATCCATAGTACGCGGCACGTGCCCGCAACACTCCTTCTTTATCAAAATATCGGTCGTAGTCATAAAACGCGGCAATACGATCAAGCTCGGCATGCCGCGGTCGCGCGCCTTTTGCATGGGCAATCGGCGGGTCTATACTTGCCGGATCATAAAGCGCCGCAAATGATTCTGGTGCCGTCAGCGGATAGTGTGGGCTGACCAGCGATACAAACGCAGCCCATCTTTCTGACTTTCTGGCCTGGTTGGTCAACCAATTCACAGCCGCTTGAGTAACCGCGCGGTCATATCGAGTGTAGTCGGACTCGCCTGTGCCAACGTCTCGCGCGAGTTCTTCGGCCGCATCATATGCTGGCGGCGACTTGCGCAGCAAACCGGGCGGCCAGCCAACACCATCAACGACGTGCATCGATAAGATTTCACGACTGAAACCATTGTCATCATCCGTCGACCTGAAGTGCAGCTTGCCAATCGACACCACCTCGACCCCGGCGTCGCGTAGGGCATGCATCCAACTTGGCCGTCTTCCATCGTAAGGCGTCGCGCTGTCCCAGTAACGAATTCGGTGAACATAGTCGCCGCAGGCAATGGCCGCGCGCGCCGGGACGCACATGGGCGACGGAGTATAAGCATTTTTGAACACAGCTCCGCCTGCTCCGAGCGCGTCAAGATGTGGAGTCTGGATCGGAGGATTACCCATTAGCCCCATCGCGTCGCGTCGATGTTCGTCAGACATGATAATCAAAAGATTTTTCGCAGTCGACATTCTTGCGCCTTTCACAGTCAGAGGGTTTTTTTGAAACCCTCGTGTGATGGCACGAATCCGTTTCGTGCGTAAAACGAGTGCGCGCGGGTTCGTTGTTTGTTGGATGTTAGCTGAAGCAGCTTTGCGTTATCGGCTCTTGCGCGAGCCTCAGCGTCATCAATCAGTGATTCACCGATCCCCTGCCCCCGGAAGTCGTCTGCAATTCGAATTGATTCCAATTGTGCCCTACGCTTCGCCTTCATCGATAGGCCGGTGATTAGGGTCATTTGGTATGTCGCAACGACCCGGCCATCGAATTCGCCAACGAACAAACTGTTGTTGCCCTCGCGCGTCATGTCGTCGAACGCCTTTAGATAAGGTTCAATCCCGTCAGCCTCGCGATCAGCCCCCATGAAATCGTTCTGCAACAAAGCGACGACCGCCGGGACGTCATCACGGCGCGCCTCGCGGAACGTGATGTTCATCCTGCCGCCTCGATAAAAGCGCGGATAGCGTCGGAGTCTTTTACTCCAATTGCACTTTCGACACCGGATGAAACGTCGACTTGTTTCGCGCCGGTCAGGCGCACAGCCTCGTCAACGTTGTCGGGCGTCAATCCGCCGGCAAGCATCCAGGGTACTGACCATCGACGACCTGCAATTAGCCGCCAGTCAAACGTTAATCCATTACCACCGGGAAGTTTCGCGTCCTTGGGCGGCTTTGCATCGACAAGTATTTGGTCTGCCACAGCCGAATAGGCGTCAATTGCATCGACATCCGGAGCGTCGGCGACGCCGACCGCCTTAATAACTGGCAACCCATAGCGCGATTTCACCGATGAAACACGCTCGGTCGTTTCACTTCCATGCAATTGAAGCATATCCAATGGCACACCTGCCGTGATCTCGTCCAGCAAAGCATCGTCGGCGTTGACTGTCAGCGCCACCTTTGCGATGCCCTCTGGAACATCAAGTGCAAGCGAGCGGGCAGCCTCAATTGTCAGATATCGCGGCGACTTTAGGAAAAAGTTGAAACCGATATACGCCGCACCGGCCTTGACTGCTGCGGACACAGTTTCGCGACTTGTCAGCCCACAAATCTTTACGCGTGTGTTTTCTGTCATAAGTAGAGGGTCTAGCTCGGGATTCAGCGACCCTCAAGCAGAGCCAGAACGTCATCGCCGCCAGTTTCTTTGGATCGCGCAGGACCCAATTCATTTTCAAGCTTTTGGCGAGCACGCCGCTCGGTGGCAGCTGCCGCGCGATGCTTGTGTTCTCGAATCCATTCCCAAATGAATCCTAGAACGACGCCGAATAACACGGCGATCAACAGAACAATGAATACCGGAAGAGTGACCTGCCAGGAAAATCCAAACAGCCCAGAAAGCTCTTCCGGCAATAATCGAAGCGAAAGCGGCCCGCGATTTGCAATCGCTATGGTCACCATTACCACCGCCAGCAATGCTAAGACGGTAAATCGAATGTAACGCATGGAATTGTGCCTATTTGCCGTTCAGGCGATCCCGCAGCAGTTTGCCGGTCTTAAAGAACGGCACGTGCTTTTCATTGACTTGAACACTTTCACCAGTCCGAGGATTGCGGCCGATCCGCGCGTCGCGCTGCTTCACCGAAAATGCTCCAAAGCCTCGAAGCTCCACACGATCCCCTCGCGCCATCGCCTCAATTACCTCTTCAAAGATCGTCGAAACAATCCGCTCAACATCCCGTTGGTAAAGGTGGGGGTTTTCTTCAGCGATTTTCTGGACCAGTTCAGATCTGATCATGTGTCCCCCCGGGTTTCATTCGTCACGGTGCGGCGGTTCTAGCCGTCAATTCTTCGCACGACTATATGCGCAAAGCGCGTCGGGAAAAACACATCTGGTGAAGGAATTTCGAGAAATCTGCTGTCTAGGACCCTGAAATTTGTGGAAAAACGGGACAGTTGGGCGAATTGCGGCTTGGTTGAAATTGCGGCAAGTCAGATGCTGCGCTGCAGCTACGAAAGCGATTCGGTCGCACTGCTGTGGGAATCACATCTGGTAAATCAAAAAACCCGCGACTGTTGTCGCGGGTTTTGTCAGAGCCAAATCGACTGTTGTTATTCGTCTTCATCGCCTTTCAGCGCGGCACCCAAAATATCTCCAAGCGACGCACCTGAGTCCGAAGAGCCATATTGCTCGACTGCTTCCTTCTCTTCGGCGATTTCGCGAGCTTTGATCGACAGACCCAAGCGGCGGGTTTTTGAGTCAACGTTTGTAACGCGGACATCAACTTTGTTGCCGACCGAAAAACGGTCAGGGCGCTGTTCCGCCCGATCACGGCTAAGGTCGGAGCGTCGTATGAATGACTTCATGCCTTCATACTCCACTTCGATTCCACCGTCTTCAATCGCCGTCACTACGACAGTGATTATTGAGCCGCGCTTTACGCCACCAACAACTTCCGAAAAGCTGTTGTCCAGCGATTTTACACTCAAGCTTATACGCTCTTTTTCAACATCCACTTCAGTGACAGCGGCCTTGACCATGTCACCCTTGCGGAAGTCCTGAATTACGTCCTCGCCACGTTGATCCCAGCTTAAGTCAGAGAGATGCACCATACCGTCAATGTCGTTCTCAAGCCCGATGAATAGGCCAAACTCGGTAATGTTTTTGACTTCGCCTTCAACCTGCGATCCGACCGGGTTACTCTCGGCAAATACTTCCCATGGATTTCGCTGAGTCTGCTTCAGGCCAAGCGACACACGGCGCTTTGTGGTGTCAATTTCAAGAACCATGACTTCAACTTCCTGAGAAGTCGAAACTATTTTTCCAGGGTGCACATTCTTTTTGGTCCAGGACATTTCACTGACGTGAACGAGACCTTCGACTCCCGCTTCCAGTTCAACGAACGCGCCATAGTCGGTAATGTTTGTGACGCGACCCTGATGGTTGCTGCCCAGTGAATATTTAGTTTCAACTGTATCCCAAGGATCGTCCTGAAGCTGCTTCATTCCGAGGCTGATACGGTGCGTTTCCTTGTTAATCTTGATGATCTGGACTTTCACCGTCTCGCCAATCGCTACGATTTCAGACGGATGGTTCACGCGGCGCCATGCCATGTCAGTTACGTGCAGAAGACCGTCAACACCGCCTAAGTCAACAAAGGCACCGTATTCGGTGATATTCTTCACGACGCCGTCGACGGCATCGCCTTCTTGGATTTTTGAAATGACTTCCGCACGCTGTTCGGCGCGGCTTTCTTCCAAAATCGCACGACGGGAAACCACTATGTTGCCCCGACGGCGGTCCATTTTCAGAATTTGGAAGGGCTGCTTCATTCCCATAAGCGGGCCGGCGTCGCGTACAGGACGCACGTCCACTTGCGAACCAGGAAGGAAAGCCACCGCACCGCCTAAGTCGACTGTGAATCCGCCCTTTACGCGGCCAAATATTGCACCTTCGACGCGCGCGTCATCTGCATATGCCTTCTCGAGCTTGTCCCACGCCGCTTCGCGGCGGGCCTTGTCGCGGCTAATGCTTGCTTCGCCGCGTGCGTTTTCGACGCGGTCAAGGAAGACCTCGACCTCGTCGCCGACGGCGATTTCGGGGGCTTCACCCGGATTTGCGAATTCTTTGAGTTCGACTCGGCCTTCCATTTTGTAGCCGACGTCGATGATGGCTTGTCCTGCTTCAATTGCGATGACTTTACCTTTGACAACAGAGCCCTCGTCGGGCGTGTCAATTTCGAAGCTTTCGTTCAGGAGGGCTTCGAATTCCTCCATAGTTGTTTTAGCGCACATGCGTTTTTCGTTTCCTATCTACGTTTTGGCTGGCCGCGCGGTTGTCTCCGCCGGTCTTAGGTTTGGTCCCTGACGATCTTTGCGGACCGAAAATAAGAAGGGTCGGTGATCACCGACCCTGCTCAGTATCTCTGTCCACGACTGTAATCGCCGTTTTGACGCGCGCTTCATAGGGGGGATGGGCCAAAAGCGCAATACTTAGTATTGCTCGGTTGCGAGCTGCAGCAAAAAAGTTAAGACGTATCGGTTATACTTGGCGCAATTTGAAGGCGGTTTTGACAATTTCGAGCGCCAATTCAGTTGCCTGTTCTATCGTCATTTCCGAAGTATCAATCAGGACGGCATCGTCCGCGGCAACTAATGGCGCATCGTCGCGCCCGACATCGCGCGCGTCCCGGCTTTTGACATCGGCTAGCACCTGTATTTCGGTCACATTATGACCATCTGTCCGAAGCTCCAGCCACCGGCGATGCGCGCGCGCATGTTCACTGGCGGTGACAAACAACTTAACCTCTGCAGCGGGGCAAATCACCGTTCCAATATCCCGACCGTCAAGCACCGCTCCCCCACTGCGACGTGCAAAGCCTCGCTGGAAATCGACCAGGGCCGAACGCACATCGGAATTCGTTGCGACCTTGGATGCGGCATCGGACACTTCGGGTGTTCGAAGGTCGTCTCGCGAGATGTCAAAAAATTTGAGAGTAGAAGCCGCTATAGCTGCTGGAACGCCGTCAAGAACGCGTCGCCCAACAGCACGATAAAGAAGTCCCGTGTCGAGATGCGCAAATCCAAACCCGGCTGCGACTGCCCGCGCGATTGTCCCCTTTCCAGCCGCCGCGGGGCCGTCTATTGCAACTGTAAATCGCACAGAGCCTCCAATACTGGCCCAATATCTCCTGCGGTCCGGGCGGATTGTCTACTTTCAAGCCGTTGAAACTTTACACCGCCCTTTTCAATGCATCCACGAGATCGGTTCGTTCCCAAGAGAAGCCGCCATCGTCCTCGGCCGCGCGGCCAAAATGACCGTAAGCGGCAGTGCGCTGATATATTGGACGATTTAGCGATAAATGTTTGCGAATACCGCGCGGACTAAGGTCCATCACGTCCTGCACAGCCTTTTCGATTTCATTTGGCGACACTTCTCCTGAACCATATGTATCAACATAAACAGAAAGCGGTTTCGAAACGCCTATTGCGTAGGACAACTGGATCAAGCAACGATCGGCCATTCCCGCCGCAACAACGTTTTTAGCCAAATATCGAGCGGCATAGGCCGCTGAGCGATCAACCTTTGTGGGATCTTTCCCGGAGAACGCGCCTCCGCCGTGGGGCGCTGCGCCGCCATAGGTATCAACGATGATCTTGCGTCCAGTCAGCCCCGCGTCGCCATCGGGTCCGCCGATCACAAAGGATCCAGTAGGATTCACCCACCACTCAGTCGCATTGGTTACCCATCCTTCCGGCAGAACTTCGCGGATATAAGGTTCGACGATCGCGCGGATGTCGTTTGACGTTTGGGTTTTGCTCTCATGCTGAGTGGATAGAACGATTGACGCCACCTCAACAGGCTTGCCGTTCTCGTATCGCAGCGAAAGCTGGCTTTTAGCATCAGGCCGCAGTGCTGGCTCGTCGCCCGACTTTCGCACTTCGGCCAAACGGCGCAACATCGCATGGGAATACAATATCGGCGCGGGCATCAATTCCGGCGTTTCTGTAGTCGCGAATCCAAACATAATGCCTTGATCGCCGGCACCTTCATCTTTGTTGTCGCTGGCGTCCACACCTTGGGCGATATCGGCGGATTGGGCGTGCAAGTAGCTGTCAACTTTCATATTGGCCCAATGAAAGCCTTCCTGCTCGTACCCGATATCGCGCACGCATTCGCGGGCGATTTCCTCGACATTTCGAACGACTTCAGCCGGACCGCGCACCTCGCCACCAATCACCACACGATCGGTCGTCGCAAATGTCTCGCAAGCGACACGTGCCTCGGTATCTTCTGTTAAAAACGCGTCAAGGACAGCGTCCGAAATGCGATCGCAAACTTTATCGGGGTGTCCTTCAGAAACGCTTTCCGAAGTGAATGTGTAATTTTGCCTGTTCATGGAAAGTGCTCCATTATTCTTTCATCGCCACGCCAGGAAGCCGTTGTGGCAGTCAGCACGCGTTACTTGGTTACTTGATCCATTGCAATGGCGTTGCGACGTCGGCGCAGAATCAGCGCGGCCAATGTCGCCGCCAGCAACAATATAGTCGGCCAATCGCCTGTTCTCGCGTAAAGAGTCGGTTCAACTAATCGCCCAGGCATGGCTACATCAATGATTCCTGAAGCTCCAAGTGGCAGAGCTTCGATCACCAGTCCGCGAGCATCTATCACTGCTGAAATACCAGTGTTGGCAGCCCTGACCAGTGGTAGTCCCTGTTCAGCCGCACGAAATCGCGCCTGATCCAAGTGTTGGTACGGCCCCGAAAACGTACCGAACCAGGCGTCGTTAGTGATCTGAAGAAGTAGGTTGGGACGTTCGTTTAAGGCGCGACCGTGCTGCGGAAATATCGCCTCGTAGCAAATGAGTGGCAGGGCTCGCCCAAGCGGAGTATCGATCAATCGAACACTCTTTCCCGGTGAAAAACCATACCCATCTCTAGCCGCAAGGCTTCCAAGACCCAGAGCTCGAGCCAATTGCCCAAATGGAATGTACTCTCCGAATGGCACCAAGTGCACTTTATCATAAATCTCGCTTGGCTGCCCGTTTGATCCTATTGAGATAAGTGAATTATGGTTGCGTCCATTTTCGCTTCGATTAATCCCCGTAATCACATCCACACCATCGGCCGCCGCCGCTATTTGAGCCAAAAGTGCTCCCGCGCGGTCTAATCGATATGGGATCGCGGTTTCAGGCCAAATCACCAAGTCGGGCGGCCTTTCAAGCATGTCCGGGGCAGCCGTAAATTCAATCAGACGCTCGACAAAAATGTTCGCTTTTTCCGGATCCCACTTCTCGTCCTGCGGTGCGTTCGGTTGGATCAAACGGACAATGTTTGTTTCCTGGCTCTGACTCAGTTGCCTAGTTGGTGCATAGGCAAACAGAGACAGAATTCCCAGCCCCGCGACCGCGATATTAATCCATCGAATCCGCCCCACAGACTTCGCCGCGTCTGCTATGAGTGCAGCCAATAACAGCGTGATTAACGTCAATCCGAAGGGGCCCAAAAGCGCTGCGGTCTCGCGAACCGAAGTATCGACCCAGATGTAGCCTGGCAACGCCCAGGGAAAGCCGGTAAACACGTGCGCGCGCGCCAGCTCTCCAACGGTTAGCGCCACCGCCCAGCTGACCGCGCGGTTGCTTCCGATTTTTGCCGTGAGCGCGCCCGCAAAGCCCCAAAAAAGCGCCATCCCAATCGTCGTCAGCAGAAGCGCTATCGGTGCCAACCAACCATGTTTTGCAACATCAACAAGAAATGGCTCGACAATCCAGTGCAACGTCACAGCAAAATAACCGATGCCGCCAAACCACGCTGTCGAAGTTGATCGTCCAATGTTTTTTGATTTCGCCACAATATAGGAAAGTGCGGCAAAACCAAAAAGCGATATCGGCCATAGCGAAAACGGAGCATGACCCAGAGCGGCGATTGCACCGGCGGCGGCCGCCATACCAATTGCCAATTTGCAGGTCACATTCCTATTCAGCGGCTTTTGCCATGCGCGTCCTCACGCGCAGCCGTTTGATACGTCGTGGATCGGCATCAACGACTTCCATCTCGAACCCGGCAGGATGCTTCACGATTTCTCCGCGAGCGGGAACCCGGCCTGCCAACATAAAAACAAGACCACCGAGAGTGTCGATCTCTTCCTCGTCTTCTGGTTCAACGAGTTTCTGTCCAATCTCAGCTTCAAAATCCTCGATTGGTGTACGCGCTTGCGCCACGTAGCAACCGGGCGCTTCAAGCGACCAAAAATGACCTTCAGCGATGTCGTGCTCGTCTTCAATCTCGCCGATGACCTGTTCTATTAGATCCTCGATTGTTACCAGCCCGTCGACGCCGCCATATTCATCGATAACCAACGCAAGGTGCATCCGCTCTGTTTGCATCTTCTGTAACAATACACCGATCGGCATCGAAGGAGGTGCATAAAGTAGCGGACGCAACATTTTGGAAAGTTCGAATCCCTCGTCTTTTCCGTTGAATCCGTGCCGTAGCGCAAAGTCTTTCAGATGAACCATACCTGTCGGGCTATCTAGTGTACCATTGTAAACTGGCAGCCTCGTCAGCCCACTCTGTCGGAATACTTCGACTAGATCGCCTTGACCAATCTCAATTGGTACAGCGACGATTTCAACCTTTGGGAGCATCACATCTTCGACACGCATACGCGTCAGGTTCGCCATCCCGCCGTGCGGGGGACCATCTGCAGGCACCATAGCTGAAAACACTTCGCTTTCGCTGCCATTGCCACTCAAAACTTCAAAAAGCCGACCAAATAAGCTTCTCGAACTTTCGTCATCCTCTTCTACACGCGCGCGATGCGCTGCTTTAGAGGACCCTTCTCCGGTTTGGTCCATTAATCCTTTCCATCGCCAATCAAGCCCGCCACATCGTCCCTATCATATGGGTTTGGCACACCAAGCCTTGCAAGTATCGCTATTTCGGTCGCTTCCATCAAGTCAGCGTTCATATCGTGATCGTGATCGTATCCCAAAAGATGCAAAGTTCCATGAACAATCAAATGCTGAACATGATCCTCCAGCCGCTTTCCTGCCGCCTTGGCTTCCTTGGCGCAAGTTTCGAATCCGAGCGCTATATCGCCAAGTTCAGGGCCACTTTTCGGACGCAATGGAGTTTCGCCGGGAATCGCCGCCTTTCGGTCCCTAGATGGCCAAGACAAGACATTTGTCGCGTGGCTGTTGCCTCGATAATCGAGGTTGAGTCGGGCGATTGTCGAGTCATCCGTCGCCAGAATTGCGATTGTCCAATCAGCGGGATCGAATTTCAGATAATTCAACGCACCCGAAGCAGCCCGCTTGGCCAATTCTGCGAGATCAACGCAGTTCCAGCGATCCTCTTCAATAATGACATCAGGGCTCATAATTGCGTTGAACCACGGAAATACTGACTTAGCCAGACGGCGCTTCGCTCACGAGCTCTATAGAATCGCTTTCCCACGACACTTTTTCAAGTTCAAATAGTGCTCGCAGGGTAGCTGGCAAAAATGTACTAAACTCCAACGCTCGCCATTTTGCGCAAGCTCAACAGAGTATAAGCAATGAACAATGCGACATTTCCGGATCTCAAGGATGCATCAGTTTTCATAACAGGTGGAGGTTCGGGCATCGGGGCATCGCTTACCGAGGGGTTCCTTCGGCAAGGAGCAAAAGTCGCGTTCGTTCAACGCTCGGATGGATCACAGTTTGCAAATGAAATGAATGTAGCGACCGGTAACCGACCGCTGTTTCTTCAGTGTGATATTACCGACATTCCGACACTAAAACGACGTGTCGCTGAAGCCTCTGAGGAACACGGTCCAGTTGTTGTGCTGGTCAATAACGCTGCGAATGATCAAAGACATGAAACGCTCGATGTGGATGAAGAATTTTATGACTGGTCGCAGTCAATCAATCTGAAATCATACTTTTTCTCGTGCCAAGCCGTCATTCCGGGGATGCGGCAGGCAGGTGGCGGTTCTATCATTAATTTTAGCTCAATTAGTTACATGATGGGCAACGCGGGATACCCGATCTATACTGCGGCAAATTCCGGAATCAACGGCCTAACGCGATCTTTGGCACGCGAGTTTGGCCCCGACCAAATACGGGCGAATTCCCTGATGCCGGGATGGGTGTTGACTGACAAACAGATGGACAAATGGGCAACACCGAAGGCCTTAGCCGCGCATATGGATCGCATGTGTCTCAAAGAACATCTGAGCCCAGACGATATCGTTGGTCCAGCGCTTTTTCTGGCATCCAACATTTCAGGCGCTATGACCGGGCAGGCGTTGGTTGTTGACGGCGGAGTTGTGGTGACAGGGTGATGTCGGTCTCTACCCAAGCGAATTGGATCGCGGTTGATTGGGGCACATCCAATCTCAGGGCATGGGCGATGCACGACGATCGGCCAATCGCCGCGGCATCAACAGATGACGGCATGGGATCCTTGGATAAATCCGAATTCGAGCCGGTGTTGAGCGCCGCAAT
>JBPCWO010000361.1:0-2507 GCA_051009475.1 Boseongicola sp. | reverse complement strand
TATTCCATCAGCCGAGTGCGCAGGCTTTCTTCATTGTCGTCCGCACGGCGCTTGAATTCTTTGGCTTCACCGCAGTTCGTGCAAACGCCATCAGCCGGGATAGGCTTGCTATGGTCGTTATAGACCTCTCCGCAACCCGAACAGGTCGAACGCGCGGTAATGCGCTCGACCAGCGCGTCGTCATCCACTCGCATCTCGACAACTGCATCTAGCGATGCACTGTGTCGCGACAGAAGCTCGCCCAATGCATCTGCCTGCGCCAGTGTCCGTGGAAAGCCATCGAAAATGAAACCGCCGCCTTGGTCGCCTTCGAGCTTTTCCTCGATCAAACCGATCACGATCTCGTCTGTCACCAATTCGCCCGCATCCATGATCGCGGCAACTTTCTGACCCATCGCCGTGCCGGATGTCCGCGCTTCACGCAGCATATCGCCAGTCGACAACTGGATCATCCCTCGGCCGTCCACCAGAATACGAGCCTGAGTGCCTTTGCCAGCACCCGGCGGGCCGAGAAGTATGATGTTCATCGGCGCGCTGTCCCCTTGCCCTTACCGCCACGCCGTTTACCGCGAAGCTGGCTCTTCTCGATCAGACCTTCATATTGGTGGGCCAGAAGATGCGACTGAACTTGCTGGATGAAGTCCATGCCAACACTGACAATAATCAGGATCGATGTGCCGCCGAAATAAGCAGTGATCGCCAGGTTCGAGCGGACAATCTCGGGCAACAAACATACCAACGCCAGATAGCTTGAGCCTAGAACCAGCGTCCGGTTGACGACATATTCCAGGTATTCTTCGGTTTTTTTGCCAGGGCGAATGCCCGGTACAAAGCCGTTCTGGTTCTTCAGGTTTTCCGCCACGTCCTCGGGTTTGAAGGCGACGTTGAACGTATAGAAATACGTGAAAAACATAATCATGCCTGCAAAGAACAGCAGGTAAAGTGGCTGCCCGGGTCCGAAATAGGCCAAAAGCCACGACATCACTGGGCCGGTCTGGCTGCCCGAAAACGTGCTGAGCGTCGTCGGCAACAGCAGCAAAGACGTTGCAAAGATTGCCGGAATCACGCCGGCTGGGTTCACTTTGACGGGCAGATGCGATGAACCGCCGTCATAAACTTTCATACCAACTTGCCGGCGCGGATACTGGATGTGAATTTTTCTGAGACTTCGCTCCATGAAGACAACAAAAACCAGCGTCGCCAAAAGCATGATTATGATGCCGAGGATCACTGCAGTCGACAAAGCACCGGACCGGCCCTGCGCAAAAAACTGTGCCAATGCACCCGGCAGTTCAGCGATGATGCCGACATAAATGATCAACGAAATTCCATTGCCGACGCCGCGGGCGGTGATTTGTTCGCCCAGCCACATCAGGAACATGGTGCCACCCACCAAAGTGATGACTGTCGCGGCGCGAAAGAACCAGCCGGGATCGGTTACCAGACCGCCCGATTCCATGGAAACGGCAAGGCCATAGGCCTGAACAGTCGCCAGAAAAACCGTGCCGTAGCGCGTGTACTGCGTTATTTTACGACGCCCGGTCTCACCTTCCTTTTTCAGCTGTTGCAACGGCGGCCACATGGACGCCAAAAGCTGAACGATGATCGAGGCCGAGATGTATGGCATGATCCCAAGTGCCAAAATGCCCATACGGCTCAGGGCACCACCTGTGAACATCCCCAGAACACCTGCAATGCCGCCAGCAGCCTGTTCCATGAATTCGCGAAGCGCATTGCCGTCAATTCCCGGCACCGGGATATAAGTCCCGATACGATAGACGATCAGAATACCAATGGTGAAGAGAAGGCGTTGTCTCAGTTCGGTCGCCTTGCCCAACATTCCCCAACTGACGTTTGAGGCCATCTGTTCTGCTGCGGATGCCATGCGTATCTCTCTTGTGATAGCACCGCCAAACCGGTTCCCGGTCGGCGGCGCTGGAAAACCTCGGTATTATCTAAGCGGCAAGTAGGCCGCTCACACGGCGTTACTCTGCGCCACCGTCGCCCGCTGGCGCTGTTGTGACATTGAGTGAGCCGCCCGCTTTTTCAACAGCCGCGACCGCGGATTTGGATGCACCAGTGACGCTGATCGTGGCCTTTGTCGAAAATTCACCCTTCGCCAGCACGCGAATGCCGTCCTTTTTGCGACGAACTAGGCCGCTCTCGATCAGAACATCTTCAGTGATGTCTTTCTTGGCGTCGATTTTCTTGTCGTCGATAAATTTCTGGATCAGGCCCAGATTTACGACTGCAAAGGCCTTGCGGTTTGGCTTGTTGAAGCCGCGCTTTGGAAGGCGCTGATAAAGCGGCATCTGGCCGCCTTCGTAGCCGTTGATGGCCACACCTGATCGGGATTTCTGCCCCTTGATACCGCGGCCGGCGGTTTTGCCTTTGCCCGAGCCGACACCGCGGCCGACGCGCTTGGCTTTTTTCGTCGCGCCATCATTGTCGCGAAGTTCATTGAGTTTCATATCGCTTCTCCTAAGCCGGACGCGCCCCCGAAGCGA
>JBPCWO010000360.1:0-5177 GCA_051009475.1 Boseongicola sp. | reverse complement strand
GATTACAGCCGTGCCATGCTGATCGTCATGGAAAACTGGTATGTCCATATTTTCCTTGAGGCGCTGCTCGATGATGAAGCATTCGGGCGCCTTGATGTCTTCCAGATTGATCCCACCAAACGTCGGGCCCATCAATTTGACTGCGTTACAGAATGCGTCGACGTCCTCGGTGTCGAGCTCAATGTCGATGGAATTCACATCGGCAAACCGCTTGAAAAGAACCGCCTTGCCTTCCATTACCGGCTTCGAGCCAAGCGCACCAAGATTGCCCAGACCAAGTACCGCCGTGCCATTCGAAATCACCGCGACCAGGTTACCTTTGTTTGTATAGTCGTACGCTGTCTCAGGTCTGTCGGCGATTTCCTCACACGGAACCGCCACGCCCGGCGAATACGCCAGCGACAGATCGCGCTGCGTCGTCATGGGAACGGTCGCCTGCACTTCAAACTTGCCCGGGCTTGGGTGCATGTGAAAATTCAGCGCGTCTTCGCGCGTGTACTTAGTCTTCGACATTGCGTTCTCCCTGCGCGCCATCCTTATCGGGTGCATCGCGGGGGGCAAGTAGAAGCATTTCCGCTTTTACGGCACCGCAGGCCCGGTTAGATTCAAAAAAACACGCTGGGAGAGTGAGCCGTGACCGTTGCCAACGCCGCCGTCACCCCGATGATGGCGCAGTTTCTGGACATCAAGGCTGATTATTCGAGCGCTCTTTTATTCTATAGAATGGGCGACTTTTACGAATTGTTTTTTGACGACGCTGTCGCCGCAGCGCAGGCGCTGGACATAGCGTTAACCAAACGCGGAAAGCATCTTGGCAAAGACATTCCGATGTGCGGCGTTCCGGTTCACGCAGCGGAAGGTTACCTGCTGACATTGATCCGAAAGGGTTTCCGCGTCGCGGTGTGCGAACAGCTCGAAGACCCGTCCGAGGCAAAAAAACGTGGGTCTAAGTCAGTGGTGAAGCGCGGGGTCGTGAGGTTAGTGACTCCTGGCACACTTACTGAGGATTCTCTTCTTGAAGCACGACGGCACAACTATTTGGCCGCTCTGTCCGAAGTTCGAGGCGAGGCCGCAATCGCCTGGGCAGATATTTCAACCGGTGACTTCAGAGTGCTTCAGATCCCGGCCGCGCGGTTTGGTGTAGAACTTGCTCGTCTTCGTCCACGTGAAGTTTTGATATCCGATATAAAAGAGACTGAATATTGCGATTTAGTGTCTGAATCGGGGTCTTCGACGACACCGCTTTCGAGCGCGGCCTTTGACAGCCAGTCAGCGCAAATGCGTCTTAAGGCCCATTACAGCGTTGAAAGCCTGGAGCCGTTCGGTGCGTTCACGCGGGCAGAAATCTCGGCGATGGGGGCGGTTTTTGACTATTTGGAACTGACGCAAAAGGGGAAGCTTCCGCTCCTTCGCCCGCCAATTCGCGAGATGCCGGGCGGAGTAATGCAGATCGACGCGGCAACGCGTCGGAATTTGGAAATAACGCAGGCATTGAGCGGTGGCCGAGATGGGTCACTATTGTCGGCAATAGATTTCACAGTTTCGGCCGCAGGTGGCCGCTTGTTAGAGCGTCGGATATCGGCCCCGTCGCGCGATATTGATGAAATTCGAGGCCGATTGGACGCGATCGAACACTCAATCCAAGAATCTGTATTTCGCGCAGATTTGCGAGATTCGCTCAAGCAATGTCCGGATATCGACCGCGCGCTTTCGAGACTGGCGTTGGAAAGAGGCGGCCCAAGAGATATTGCGGCCATTCGAAACGCGTTGGAACAGGCGTCAGTTATTGTAAGTCGCATGCCAAGCGATTTGCCGACGTTTACCGCCAGAGCGTCAAAATGCCTTGTTGGATTTGACGCTCTCCTGGCGCTTCTTGATGCTTCACTCGTCGCTGAGCCGCCACTGTTGGCCCGTGATGGCGGATTTATTTCCAGCGGGTATGACGCTGACTTGGACGGCGCGCGAAAGCTGCGGGATGAAGGGCGTGGTGTGATTGCCGAGTACCAGGCCGACTACATAGCGGATACAGGAATTACGTCCTTGAAAATCAAGCACAACAACGTGCTGGGTTACTTCATCGAGACCACCGCCACTCACGCCGAGAAGATGTTGTCGGCGCCTCTTAGCGACAGGTTTATTCACCGCCAGACAACTGCCAACGCGGTGCGTTTTACGACCGTTGAGCTTTCTGAGATGGAATCTAGGATCTTTAACGCTGGTTCGCGCGCACTTGAGATTGAAAAGCGTCTCTATGAAAGGCTTTCGGGCGCGATTCTGGCGCAGGCCGGTGAATTGGGCGTTGCCGCAAATGGCCTGGCAGAGCTTGATGTTATCTCGGGGTTTGCGGCCCTGGCAGAAGCAGAAGGCTGGTCTAGACCATCGATCGACAGCTCCAGGACATTTCATATTGAAGGCGGACGTCATCCGGTCGTTGAAAAAGCGCTGAAGACCCAAAGCTCGCCATTTATTGCAAATGATTGCGAACTTGGCGGCGAGGCGTCCGGATCAATATGGCTGTTAACCGGGCCCAATATGGCGGGCAAATCCACGTTTTTGCGCCAAAACGCTTTGATAGCGATATTGGCGCAAGCAGGCAGCTTTGTTCCTGCAAAAGCCGCGCATTTAGGGCTAGTAAGTCAGCTTTTCAGTCGTGTGGGCGCCGCTGACGACCTTGCGCGCGGGCGGTCGACATTCATGGTCGAAATGGTCGAAACCGCCGCCATCCTGAACCAGGCGGACGATCAAGCGCTTGTTATTCTTGATGAAATTGGGCGAGGCACTGCTACTTATGATGGTCTGAGCATTGCTTGGGCGACGCTAGAGCACCTACATGATGTCAATCGCTGCAGAGCACTGTTCGCGACGCACTATCATGAAATGACCCAACTCGCCGACAAAATGGAAGGCGTGAGCAACGCAACCGTTGCGGTCAAAGAGTGGGAGGGCGAGATTATTTTTCTCCATGAAGTTCGAATGGGCGCGGCAGATCGCAGTTACGGCGTGCAGGTTGCCAAACTTGCGGGTCTGCCTCCGTCCGTTGTTGATCGTGCGCGTATTGTGCTCGAGGCATTGGAAATGGGCGAGCGTGAGGGCGGCGCTCGGCAGAAAGCTGTGATTGACGATCTTCCGCTGTTTGCGGCAACCGCCGCTTCTGAAACCAGGAAGCCTGTGGTTTCATCAGAGTTAGAGACAAAAATCGAGGAATTGCTCCCCGATGAAATGACGCCGCGCGACGCCTTGAATGCGCTTTACGAAATCAAAGCACTGTTCAAGACCAAATCGGCTTCTGAATAGGGCGCTGGTATTTTCACGCTGCGGCCGGAGTTGAGCTGACGCCGACTTTTGCCGGACGCAAAAGCCGATCATGCAGCATGAACCCGTCCGCGCTTACTTGAATGATTTCACCCGCCTTTGTTCCCGGTAACGGCGCTTCAAACATTGCTTCATGCAATTGCGGATCGAATCGGTCGCCAACTTGCGGTGAAATCGGTTCGATGCCGTGCTTTTTGAACACGCTGACCAGTTCGCGCATTGTCAGCTCGACGCCCTCAATCACCGCCTTGTTTGTCTCGCGGTTCTCCTCGGGAATAGATTCAATCGCACGTTTCATGTTGTCGAAAACAGGCAGCAAGTCGCGAGCCAATCTCGAGCCGCCGTACTGTTCTGCTTCGCGCCGGTCTCGCTCTGAGCGTTTGCGTGAGTTTTCGGCATCGGCCAGCGCCCGCATGAATCGATCTTTGAAGTCGTCACGCTCGACTTCCAGTGCGGTAATTCGCTCTTCGTCAGACGGGTCTTCAAGGGCCTCGGGGCTGTCAATGTCGATCAGCTCGTCGTCGGGTAGTGGTTTTTTTGCTTCCGGGTCGTTCATCCTTGCCCTCGATCAGAAATCAGCCGCCCAACCAACTGGGCTGTGTAATCAACAATGGGCACGATGCGCCCGTAATTCAGGCGCGTTGGGCCAATCACACCCACCGCGCCGACAATCTTTCGATCCGCGTTCATATAGGGAGACACCACCAAAGAGGAACCCGAAAGTGAAAAAAGTTTGTTTTCAGAGCCAATAAAAATCCTCACGCCTTCTCCGCCCTCCGCAAGATCAAGAAATTCAGCGATGTCTCGCTTGCGCTCCAGGTCATCAAACAGCGTTCTTATCCGCTCCAGCTCCTCTTCCTCTTCGCCCACTCCGACAAGGTTTGCGCGACCGCGTACGATTAGCCGCTCGTAATGCGCGCCTTCGTCCTCCCAGATAGCAGAACCGCCCTCAACTAATTCACGTGCGAGCTTGTCGAGTTCCTGGCGTCGCGCGGCGATTTCCAACGCAACCACCCTGCCGAGCTCGGAAAGCGTATTGCCTTCGACAACTGAATTCAGGAAGTTCGCGGCCTCGCGCATCGAACTCGGGGTTTGTCCGGGTGGCGGCACAAACACTCGGTTTTCGACATGCCCGTCCGCAAACACCAAAACCACCAACGCGCGATCCTGTGCCAGGCTAACGAACTCAATATGCTTTATAGGCGCTTCATGTTTTGGCGTGAGAACTAAGCTGGCGCCTTGCGTCGCACCGGATAAAGCAGACCCAACTCGGTCCAGTATCCCTCCGACATCGCCATCTGTTCGGCCGGCCGACCCATCTATCGCCTCGCGGTCTTCGTCGGTGAGGTCACGAACCTCCAATAGTCCGTCAACAAACATCCGCAAGCCTTGTTGGGTTGGGATGCGGCCAGCCGACACGTGCGGGGAGTCCAAAAGACCTAAGTGCTCCAGATCCTGCATTACGTTTCGAATGGTTGCAGCACTGATCTGTTCGCTCAGTTCGCGCGTTAGAGTCCGAGAGCCAACCGGGTCGCCTGTATCAAGGTAGCCCTCGACAATACGCCGAAACACTTCGCGGGATCGGTCGTTCAATTGGTCCAAAAGATTGGTGGCGTCACTCATTGTCATTGCTACCTTGAGGGCGGTGCAATTAAAGGCAAGCGGCAGGTGGCGTCAATCGGGGTTGATGCGCTTGGCGCCGCCGACTATCAACCGCGGAAATTTCCAGAAAGGTTTTGCAATGCGTCCTTCGGGTCGAGACATCGGCGAAATGCGCCAGGTAACAATTGAGACTGGCGTTACGCGCCACGCTGAAGGGTCGTGCCTGATCCGTTGCGGCGATACACATGTCTTATGCACGGCAT
>JBPCWO010000359.1:0-16584 GCA_051009475.1 Boseongicola sp. | reverse complement strand
GGCGATGAAGGCTGCGGGCATGGACATGGCTGCCGTGCAAGTTGGTGGCGTTGATGCCAGCCAGGACGCTTTGCTTACAATGCAGGCTGGAGACTATGACGTAACAGTTTTCCAGGATGCCTTCGGTCAGGGGGCAGGCTCGGTCGATACGGCGTTGGCACTAGTCAAGGGAATGGCAGTCGACCAAAAAGTCTACATCCCGTTCGTACTAGTTACTCCGGCCAACATGGGCGACTTCCTCAGCAAGAACTAAGTTAGTCGACCTTTTTCGTGGCGGCTTTCTATTGCCGCCACGGAATTCAAATTGGCCGCCCTACAAACTGGCTGGCGAAACAAGGACCTAACGCAAATGACAGATACGAGCCACGGCGTTGGCGGGCTAACTTTTGACAAGACCAAACGGTCCTGGCCAAACGAAATGAACATCTTCTTTGCGCTGTTAATTATCGTCATAATATTTGAGATTCTGGGGCAGATTCTGCCCTACATGAACAACCAGAGCTTCCTATTTGATACACGGGGCCGGTTTGACACGATTTTCAACGAAGCGCGGCTGCAGATCATCATTCTGCAGGTTGCGATCATCGGGATCATCGCGCTTGGCGTGACACAGGTCATTATTACCGCTGGCATTGATCTCAGTTCCGGTCCGCTTGTGGCCGCAACCGCGATGATTGCGATGAGTTTCGCACAAACCGAGCTGGTGAATGGCAACCCGAACCCCAAAGCGATATTCGGCCTCTGGGCCATGGATTTGCCCGTTATTGTGCCCGTCGTCATAGGGCTTTTGTTCGGGGCCATGATCGGGGCAATAAACGGAACGTTTGTCGCCTATTTCCGCATTCCACCATTTATCGCCACACTCGGCATGTTCCTGATCTGCCGGGGCATAGCGCTGTGGTGGTCCGCAGGACGGCCGGTTTCCTTTCCGACCGAGAGCTACAAGTTTATTGGCTCTGGCATGATGCCAGTTGTTTGGTTTCTTTCACTCGCGGTGATCTTTCACATCATCCTGCGCTATACGGTATACGGCAAACACACTTACGCGATTGGCTCCAACGAAGAAGCCGCTCGGATGTCCGGTATCAACGTCAGGCGCCACAAGGTCATGGTTTACACGATCGCATCCATGCTCGCGGCATTTGCGGGCGTCGTCTTAAGTGCGAAAGCCTCTACTGCACAAGCAGGCATGGGGGAATTCTACGAACTTTTTGCCATCGCCATGGCGGTCATCGGCGGCATCAGTTTGACTGGGGGCCGCGGATCGATCATCGGCACCGTCCTAGGTGCCATGGTGCTCGGGGTTATTCGTTCTGGCTTTACCTTCGTCAAACTGGACGGGTCCTATCAGCTGATGGCCATGGGCGGCATTATCATTGCAGCGGTGATTCTAGACCAATACCGCCAGCGCAACCGCGCATAAGTCGGGAGAGTACACGATGAGCGACGAAGTTGTTCTGAAGACCCAAGACCTAACTAAATATTACGGCGGGGTTCATGCTCTCGAGGGTGCCAATTTCGAGATGAAGAAAGGCGAACATATCGCCATCATGGGCGACAACGGTGCTGGAAAATCCACATTCGTACGTCAGATTACCGGTGTGGAGCAGCGAACGCGCGGTGATGTCTGGCTTTACGGCGAAGAAGTTAGCTTTGCTGGCCCGCTAGATGCGCGCGAAGCCGGGATTGAAACTGTATTCCAGACGCTGGCACTTGCCGACGACCTGGACGTACCGGACAATCTTTTTCTTGGTCGTGAAAAAACCTTCGCAGATTGGCTCGGCCCGTTCCGATTTCTTGATTACAAGGCAATGCGACAGGCGACATTGGCCGGACTCGAGAAGACCGGTGTGAAAATCCCCAACATCAAGAACACGATCCGCAATATGTCGGGCGGCCAGCGGCAGTGTGTGGCAATTGCACGTACCGCGACATTCCATTCGCGTCTGACGATAATGGATGAGCCAACGGCGGCATTGGGCGTGCAGGAAACGGCGCAAGTTGAAAACATCATCCGAACACTCAAAGAAGCAGGTGAACCACTAATCCTTGTCAGCCACAACATGCGCCAAGTCATGGATTTGGTGGACAGGATCGTGGTTTTTCGTCGCGGAAGAATTTGCGCGAATCTTCTGAAAGAAGACACCGACGGTCAAGACGTCGTTGCCTATATCACCGGCGCGAAGACGCAACCGGAATACGAAGAAGCCGCTGCGTGATTCAGGTGACGCCTAGATAGTGGCTTTGCTAATCTGCAGTGCGCTGCTCGGTTCAAAGACAGCTAGTCTTCGACTGGCCACCCGCCGATTGCGCGCACCTCGAGGAACTCCTCTAGACCCCAGACACCGCCTTCGCGACCATTTCCGGACTGCTTCATCCCACCAAATGGCGAACCGGAACCGCGGGGTTTACCGTTGATATCAACCATGCCTGATCGAAGCTCACGAGCGACTCGGCGCGCGCGCTCGGAATCCGAGGTTTGAATATAGTTGGTCAATCCGTAGTCAGTATCGTTTGCAATCGCGATCGCTTCGTCTTCGCTGTCAAATGGCATCATTGACATAACTGGTCCAAATATTTCTTCCCGCATGATTTGCATGTCGTTGGTGCAGTCGGCAAAAACAGTCGGTCGCACAAAAAAGCCCCTATTCAGCCCTTCCGGGCGACCTAACCCGCCGGCGACTAGACGCGCACCTTCGTCGATGCCAACCTGAATCAAATCTTGGACTTTTTCGAACTGCATTTCCGAAACAAGTGGGCCGATATGGCTACCTTCTTCTGATGAAGCATTAACAGATGTCGCAGCGGCTGCGGCCTTGGCTTCTTCCACGGCCTGAGAGTATCTCGATCGTTCGACAAGCATTCGCGTCGGTGCGTTACAAGACTGCCCGGTGTTATTGAAGCAGCGAGCAATTCCGTTTTTCACAGCGTTTTCTGGCGCGTCAGCAAAGACCAGGTTTGCCCCCTTGCCACCCAGTTCCAGGCTGACCCGTTTGATAGTGTCGGCGGCAGCAATTGTGATTGCACGGCCTGCGCGAGTTGACCCGGTGAAGCTTATCATGTCGACATCTTTGTGCGAAGAAAGTTGGCTGCCGACTCCGGGACCATCGCCGTGCAACATATTGTAGACACCGGCAGGAACACCCGCCTCATCCAAAATCTCAGTCAAGAATGCAGTTGAAAGCGGCGATTGTTCCGACGGCTTCAAAACCATCGTGCAACCGGTAGCGATTGCCGGCATTACTTTCAACGCAGTCTGATTCATTGGCCAGTTCCAAGGCGTAATCAGACCACAAACACCAATTGGCTCATGGATAATACGAGTGTCCGGCGCATTTGGGCGCAGTTCACTTTCAAATTCGAAGTCCTTCAAAGCGTGTATGAATGCCTTGATGTGGTTACTTCCAGTTCCGGATTGCTGCGCTTTCGACATGTCGATCGGAGCGCCCATTTCGCGGCTGATGATTTCGGCAAGCTCATCTGAGCGGCGAAGATATACTTCGAGAATACTCTCCAAAAGATCCAACCGCTCGGCCTTGGTCGACTTGCGCCAGCGAGGAAACGCTGCTTTGGCTGCAGCAACTGCAGCATCAGTATCTGCTTGCCCACCGAGTGATATTGTTGCAAACGGCTCTTCGGTCGAAGGGTCAACAACTGGAAAGTCGTGCCCGTCAATCGGCTCGTTCCAACTACCGTCGATGTAAAATTTGCGGGCGTCCTGCATTTTGAATTCCCTCGAGAAAGAAAGTGGATGTACGTCCCAAAGTCCCGGCCAAGCCAACTATTTCGTTGTATTCTGACCGAGCTTATGTGCCACAACTAATTCAGTCGGCATATCGGTCCGAATTAACGTATGCAAGTATGACTTGTGAGGCGCTCAAATACCTCAAACTCACGAATTATGCCGTTGATAAATGCGCCGCCGCTCAACTTGGCAAGTTCAATCGCTATGACTAAGCTCGAGCCCTCAGCCAATTGTTAAACATGCCCAAGATCAACTACTTCCTGGCGTTGATTAAACTAATAACTCAAGGCGAATTCGTTCATCCGCGAAGCTATCTGCTTTTGTCATATCCAGAATTCATTTTGAACAGTGGCTTTACGCGGCCCACTCGGCGACTCTAAATCCAGTTCTGTCCCCACGTCGCGGTGCCTTTTGTCGACCATTCCAATTGAAACATTGGTTTGAAAATCTGGCGACCAGGCGGCCGATGTTATTTGCCCCACGCGTTGACCGCCAAAACTCAGGGTCCATGGATCCCGCAAATTGGAAATCGCCGGACCATCAAGTGAGAACGGTCGAATCTCGCGTTCGGGACCCCGGTCGCGAATGCGCTTAAGCGCGTCTTTGCCAATGCAATCCACATCATCTGCCAGATTGCAATATTTGCCGAGTCCACACTCAAAAGGATTGTTGTCAAGCGTCACATCGTTGCCGTAG
This sequence comes from Boseongicola sp., assembly GCA_051009475.1. Taxonomy (GTDB): domain Bacteria; phylum Pseudomonadota; class Alphaproteobacteria; order Rhodobacterales; family Rhodobacteraceae; genus CAXMNX01. The sequence continues at coordinate 12,143 of JBPCWO010000359.1, read as the reverse complement.
CTTAAGAGTCCGCCTTCAATCCGCTCAATAAGGTTGGGGCATCCGGCGCGAACATTCAGATCCTTGCCCGCTTCGAATAGCGCCAGCCATAGTGGCATTCCATGTTCGCTGCCATCGACATAGATCTCAAATCCTCCCTGCTTTGAGTAACCTGATCGCGCAACCACAAATTCTGTTCCGTTGAAAGGTAGCAAAAGATATCGGAAAAACCTGATATCTCGAACTCGATCGCCGAAAACCCGAGCCATGAGCTCGGTCGACTTCGGACCCTGAACTGCCAAAGGCGAGACATCGGGTTCACACACCGACACATTTTGTTTCGTTCCAAGAGCGATGCCTTTTACCCAATAAAGCAGGTCGCTGTCAGCAATCGATATCCACCACCAATTGTCACCACGTTTTACCGCCACTGGGTCGTTCAACATGCCACCCGCGCCATCGACAATAGGCACATAGCAACATTGGTCGGCCTTCATTTTGCGCAAATCGCGGGGCGTCAGAAGTTGCATTAGTTGATCAGCATCAGGTCCAACCAATTCGACCTGCCGCTCGCACGAAACGTCCCAAACCTGGACGTGATCTTTCAAATGGCGATAGTCGGATTCAATACTGTCAAACACCGTCGGCAAAAGCATATGGTTGTAGTTGGTATAAGCTTTGACGCCTGCCGCCTCGACCCCAGCCGAAAAGGGCGTGCTACGAAGGCGCCGGGAAAACGACAGTGATTGCATTCAGGAAGCCATCGACTTTGCGTGTTCGCGAAGAACAAACTTCTGGATTTTGCCGGTTGAAGTTTTCGGCAGTTCTGCAAACACACAGGCCTTTGGTGTCTTGAAGCCCGCAAGATGTTCGCGACAGAACGCGATAATCTCTTCCTCTTCCGCCGATGCGCCGTCCCGAAGTTCGACAAATGCGCATGGCACTTCGCCCCACTTCGGATCCTGCATGGCAACCACGGCCGCCGCTTGCACGGCGGGGTGGCGATAAAGAACCGCTTCGACTTCAACCGATGAGATATTCTCTCCGCCTGAGATTATGACATCTTTCAATCGGTCGCGTATCTGGATGTTGCCATCTGGATGAACCACCGCGCCGTCGCCGGACCAAAACCAGCCGTCCCGAAACGCTTCTCGAGTTGCATTTGCATCCCTGTAGTAACCTTTCATCACGACATTTCCCCGAATCGCAATTTCACCCTGAGTTTCGCCGTCGTGCGGAACCTCCTGACCGGATTTCGCGTCGAGTACGGTAACGGCATCGACCATCGGCATGGCAATCCCTTGCCTAGCCTGAAATCGAGCTTGTTCCGCAGGCGGCAGTTTGGACCACTCATCCTGCCAAAGACATTGAGAAATATGCCCGTAAGTTTCTGTGAGGCCGTAAACATGTGTGACGTCCATCCCCATTGCCTTCGTTTTCTCCAGCACCGAAGGCGGCGGCGGCGCGCCAGCTGTGAAAACATGGATCGGTGGATCGAAAGGCTTTTCTGGTGCGTCCTCGGCTTCGGCAATCATCTGAAGAATGATTGGCGCGGCACCGAAATGCGTAACCTTGTGTTCGCTGATGGCATCCAACATTCGCGACGCGACCGGTGCGCGGGTGAAAACTACTGTCGCACCAACAATTGCCGAGACCCAGGGGTGTCCCCATCCGTTGCAGTGAAACATCGGCACAACAGAGAGATAAACCGGATAATGTGGCATCGGCCAAGCCGCCACCGTTCCAAGTGCAATGAGGTAGGCGCCCCGATGGTGGTACACTACCCCTTTCGGACGACCCGATGTGCCGGACGTATAGTTCAATGCAATTGCCTGCCACTCGTCTTCGATTGGCGGCAGAACATCCGGTGAACCCGTTAGTAGGTCCTCATAATTCATACCTCCTAGGCTCTCGGCGCTTTCTGCCAGCGCGTCTGCAATTTCAATGACTGGTATATCGCGTTCCAAACGAGCAAATGCCTGGGAGAGAAGTGGCGCAAACTCGCGGTCGACGATGACAATCTTCGCGTCGGCATGTTCTAGAATATAAGCGATCGTTTCGGCTTCGAGCCGCGTGTTAATCGCATTTAGAACACCGCCAGAAAGCGGCACTGCAAAGTGAAGCTCCAAAAGCTCTGGAATATTCGGACAAATGACTGAAACCGTATCACCTTTTTCGATTCCGAGCCGCCGCAGCCCGGATGCAATTCTTCTGGCCCGTTGCGCGGTTTCGCTCCATGTCCGCCGCAGTTCGCCATAGATGACCGCCGTTCGCGCACCGTGCAGTGCCTCGGCCCGATCTAGAAAAGAATTCGGGGTTAGGACGACATTGTTGGCTGCTGTTGGCTCAAAAGCTTCAAAGTGCTTGTGCATACTACTCCCCCATATCTGGCAGCGGATCGCTTGGCTGCCAATCGCCATGTCGCAGCAATTTGATCAGGTCAATCGTTAGTGTGCGATTGGCATGCATTAGCGCACAAAGAAATCGCCCCGTCTCGCAGCTCCTAATACCTTTTTTTGCATTTGGAAAACTCAACCGTCGAGGAATCCCCATCATTCAAAATAACGGCTAAACTCTTGCGGCAGCGCAATTATGTCCAGCCACGAACTAGCTCATTCCCGAATCCACTAACTCAAAAAATGGCTGCGACCCTTCTATTCTGATGCAAGGCAAAAGGTTTTTTCGCCCAAAATTGATTCCAGTCAGATTTCGGCGACTTTGATTTTTTACTGCGTTGGTCAAAATCGCTTTGAAATCAGATTTGCCATTAATCGAAACGCGCCGGGTACTAGGTGTTCCATCTGGTGGTGCAATACTAGCGACGTATGGACGTGTCGACCGGCACCAATGTCCGCAACTAATAAGGCACCCTGATGGGGTGCTTCCCCCGGATCAGACATTTCGAGCAAAGGGATATAAGCGGAATCCCAGCTTTTTGCGAAGTACAGCCCTCGCTCTTTGACCCAGCCAGCCCAATCTTCTGGTGTAATTTGGTTGGGCGTCGTGAAAATAATGTGTTCTGCAAGGTGACGGACTTTGGCGTTTTCGTCTGTGACTCGCCATCTAAGAGACGGCTGCCCGATCTCCAACCGCCGGGGCGGAACCTGATCTGGTTCCCAATTATCCCAAGGCCGGTGATATAGCGTCACCAATGTGCCGCCGGAATCCACCCAGCGATGAAGACGATGTATTGCCCCCAACAATGCCGGACGAAAACGCATCGCGAATATTCCGACGACAATCGCGTCGAACTTGGAAATTTCCTCATCACTGGCCAAATCACTGTCGGTCAAGTCAGTAACGTGTGCCCCGAGCGCAGAAAGCCAGTAACCCACCCGGTCGTTCCCAGCACCGATATAACCGACCCGCCCATCGGGAACATCGGCACTCAGGACCCGCACGCGAATCTCAGCCGCTCTTGTTCGCGCCGTCGGCCTTACATGAGAGTATTCAATCCTACGAACACTACGTGCCTGAGTTCCGTCAATGAAGACAGGAATCCGGTACAATTCTTGCGGCACGTCTTTCGGCGCATCGACAAAAAGACCCTCTTGCGATGGCTCTGCCCGCCAACTGTCGGGTAATTCCAGGCGCGCAATTGCGACGTCTGGCTTAATATCCAGAAAATCTACTTTTATCGGCTTCGGCACGGCTAGATTTAGGATCGCGCTTTCCGGAGATACCGAAACAGTTTGGGCGGGCAATACGACGGGTTCCACTTCGAATGGCGCTCGAACCACGATCTCTTTGCCATCAGAATTTATTCGAAGCAATAAAGCTGGCGCGTCGGGTTCCGTGGGATCGTAAGTGGATCTGTATGAGTCGGTGGGTATTGCAATCTCTTCGATCACAATTTTACCTTCTGACTCCTTCCAACCTCGCGGCAAATCAAAATCGGCGACGACTGCATCAGCAGTTCCCTGTTCGATCTCGACCGTCAGGTCCGTTTCTTCGCCAAGAGCCAAGAAGTTTTTTGTGGTTCGCGCTCGTCCATTGGTGCCTAATGCCAGACGAACAACGCGTCTGAGTTGCGCGTCCTTTGCGGTTAGCCGATGATGGATGTCGTTTTTCGCGGCATCCGGGCATCCCCTAATGGCCCGACCCACTGCTTCAAGAGCCGCAATTGCGAAATTGGCAACCTTCGCGAAGTCCGGAAACGCAGCAAGCGCATCCAAGATCCCTTTTTGCGCCGCCTTCAAGTCATCCGAGATACACTGCACCTCCGGCAAACCTGCAAGATCGCCAATATTTCGCGCCAATCCAGAAAACACGCTGGAGTCCGTGCCGGCAACGTAGCTTTCGGCGATGTGCAATGGCCAGTCTTGGTCATCATCAGATGACACCCACCGACCCATTCCCTGGGTTCGATGAAAAGCCCGAGATTGTTGACCAATTCGGTTCCAACTCCATCCGCTCATCGGATCCAGACCAAACCCCTTGATTGTCAGCGTCACCGGTGGCGGAGGTTCGTCATCATCATAGGACTGGCCAGCACCCGACCATGCGGGCAAGTACAGTTTTTTCACTTGCCAGGGTGGTAGATTCGAAGCGAAGTCACGATCTGCAGCAGCCGACATAACTTCGTGCGCTGCATGGGTCATAGCGCGATGGTGCCCATGCTGTCCGGGAACATCCAGAAATGTTGGGCAAAGAATATCCGGGCGGTCGATCCGGATTATTTCAACAAATCGGGCAAGCGTCCGTTCATGACCCCACCGGTCGAGAGTTTCATCACCGGATTTGGAAAAGCCAAAATCATTGATCGCATCGCTAGCGCTTTCAGAATGCCAATATAAACGCATATTTAAGACGTCACAGGCGCTTTCCATCTCTCGAGTTCGCAAAGCACCCAGATCGGCTCCAGTCTCGGTTCCGATATCGTTTTGGCCACCTTCGCCACGGGTTGAGCATGCATACGACAGATTTATCCCATCGCGAAATGCCAGCGCCGCCAACATGCCAGATATCTCGTCATCCGGATGAGCGCCCGATTGCATGAACCGGACCACTGAAGTGAGAGGGCGCAGCGCCCACCAAAGCTCCATCACTCTAGGCTTCGCCTTATCAGCGGCGATTCTGGATTGATCTGAAGTTACCATTTTAGATCCTAGGCCTGCACCGCGATTTTCGGAGTAAATGCTTGATTGATGACAAGCGCAGCGGCGCCGAGAGTCGCGGTCATGCGGCCAGACGCCCCGCGCAATAGTCTCGGCTGTGCTCGATCAGTCCGATTTGCGACCGATATATCCGAGAGCTGAGCCGCGTCGACGAAGTAATCCAGGATGCAGTCGGGCATCGCACCGCCCACGATGACAGCTTGTGGGTCAATGAAATTCTCGACGATCGTAATCGCAGCCGACAATGGCGCAACAGCGGCATCAAGCCAGTCCATCAAGACGGGATGTCGTTCACAATATAGGAGTTCGAGCTGTTCAACACTTGAAACCTGCACACCGACTTCGCCCAGCGCGCGTTGGACCGACAAACGGCTTACTGCCGATTCAAGTATCACGGTTTCTCCATTTGACGGCACTGGAATGTGTCCGATTTCACCCGCGTTACCAAATGCGCCGGTAACCAGATGCCCGTTATGAACGGCTCCTAGTCCTAGGCCATTGCCAAAATACAAAAACGCGTAGGAATCCAACCCACGCGCAACACCGGAAATACGCTCGGCGATGGCGGCAGCATTGGCGTCGTTCTCAACCAGCACAGGTATATTCAGCAATTCCGAGAACCAATTGCCCGGCGGCTCGCCGCCCCAAAATTGAACCACTAGGCCGCTGCCGCTGATCCCCGTCGCTCCAAACGGACCGGGCATTACGACACCCGCTCCCATCAAACGGTCTTCGGACACGTCAGACGCACTAAGCATTTCGTCGTGCATTTCGAGCACGGCTTGCCTCACGTTGGCTTCATTCATCGCATCCAAAGGTCTGCGACCGGAGGCCACGGACTTTCCACTTAGATCGAGAAGAGCGACAAATGCTGCATCCGGTCTGATTTCGAAACCAACAGCATAACCACCCGAAGGGTTTAGCGAATATTGCAGCGCTGGGAGGCCACGACCAACTGTCCGACGTCCCTTTTCAACTATCAGCCCTTCTTCCAAGAGCTCAGCAATGATATTTGATACCGCTTGGGTCGACAGGCCAGAAGCGCGTGCAGCATCTGCTCGGCCTATCTGTCCGGCCTTGCGCATCCGCCCAAGTACCATCCGTCTATTGTGGCCACGCGATCGCTCTGCATTTGCACCGACCACGATATCTTGCAATGCTATCATTGGCTTCGATTAACGCAGCTATCTTGTTAGCTCAATACAGTTGAGTTAATAATTGCTCATGTGCGGCCAGACCGCGAAGACCAGCCTGCAGCTGGCGAAAACTTTAGGGAGAAACTTCATGGAACTCAGTAGACTGAAGTCGTTGGCATTTGCGGCGGTTACTGGCGGAGCCGCGATATTCGGTTCCACGGCCAATGCGGTGGAAATAGAATACTGGCAATATTTTTTCGATGCCCGCGTAACGGCAATGGAAACACTGATCACGAACTTCGAGGCGGCGAACCCCGACATCACAGTCAAGATGACCCATTTCCCGTATGCCGACTATCGTACGAAAGTTGCGGCGGCGATTCCGGCGGGCGAAGGTCCGGATGTTGTGCAGTTGTTCTACGGTTGGCTGAACGACTATGTTGCCGCGGAGCTAATTCAGCCCCTTCCTGCCGATAGCTTCCCCGCCAGCAAAATCGACGCTGAGTTTTTCCCCATGGTTCAGGCGATGAAAGATGGCGACCAGTATTGGGCGCTGCCAACCGCTGTTAGGTCGCTGGCGTTATTCTACAACGAACGGCTACTTGAAGAGGCTGGAGTTGAACCACCCACAACGCTCGATGAAATGGTCGCGGCGGCCGAGGCAATTACGAAAGTCGATGGCGCCGGCAACATTACACAGGTTGGCATCACCGCTGGCATGACCGCGCAGGACCACCATTGGTGGCGCGAGGTGCTTGTACGCCAAATGGGCGGTGAGCCTTACGTCGATGATTACAAAACAGTCAACTACAATTCCGATGCTGGTGCGAAAGCTCTGGAGTTCTACGTCGGCATGGCAGAGGGCGATAATCCAATCACTTCCTTCGGATTCATGGATGAACCACAGGCCGCATTCAAAGCTGGTCGCGCAGGCATGCACATCGACGGGTCGTTCCGAATTGGTTCGCTGAATAAGCTGCGCGGCTTGAATTGGGGCGTGACTGAGCTTCCCGCAATGTCCGATGGGACACGATCAAATTACTCGTCTTATTGGGTGAATGCCATAACGACCAAGGCCGAAGGCGAAAAGCACGACGCGGCGGTGAAATTCATGCAGTATGTAACGTCGGACGAAGCTATGCAGATCTGGCTTGATACTGTCGGTGAACTTCCTGCAAAACCGTCTGTTGGCATGACCGAGGCCAATGCAAATGATCCAGTGTTCGGTCCTTTCATTCGCGGTCTTGCTTATGCAAATACAACGAAATTTGCGAATGAAAGCGGACAGCGCCAGTTGTTGGTTGAAATGGTTGAGCGCATCACCCTTGAAGGCATGAGCGCTGCAGACAGTATCGCTATCGCAGCAGAGGCCGAACAAAAGCTTCTCAACGAATACTACGCGAACTAAATATACCTCGCCTCGGCTCTAGTTGGGCCGAGGTAATCCCTATCGGGTGAGGCAATGAATTTTTACCGAAATCTCACGATCCGCCAAAAGCAGATCGCTTGGGCTTGGGCGTTCCTGGCCTTACCGGTAATTTTTTACACGGTAATCCGGTTCTATCCGACCGCCAACGCAATCGTCATCAGTTTCCAGAATTGGAATCTACTGGGTAGCCGAACCTGGGCTGGACTGGAGAACTACGAAAAACTACTTGCGGATCCGGTTTTCTGGAAAGTGTTCCGGAACACATTCGTTTACCTAATATTAGGAACTCCGATCAGTCTCGTGGTCTCTTTCATTATCGCTTATCACCTTGACAAAACTCGCTTTATGCATGGCTTTATTAGAATGCTTTATTTCCTGCCGTTCATGACCAGTGCCGTTGCAATGGCGTGGGTGTGGCGGTGGTTTTATCAACCCGTTCCAATCGGTCTTTTTAACAACTTTCTTGCTTCTTCCGGAATTCCACAAATCGAGTTTCTGAATTCAACCACCAACGCTTTGCCGTCGATTCTTGCACCAGCAATCTGGGCCGGCCTTGGGTTTCAGGTTATCATATTCATGGCGGGATTACGGGCCATTCCACGCAGCTATTATGAGGCCGCGCGGATTGATGGTGTCGGCTGGGGGACAGTTTTATGGGAAATTACACTACCGCTATTAAGACCCACAATCGTCTTTATCGTGGTTTTATCGTCTATCGGGTTCCTTCGGATTTTCGACCATGTGTTCAACATGACGACGAACAATCCTGGTGGCCCGCTTAATTCAACGAAACCGTTGGTGCTGATGATATATGAGACGGCATTCACGTCGTTCGATATGGGCTATGCTGCCGCGCAGACTGTCATACTGTTCCTGGTCCTGTTGATAGTCAGTCTGTTCCAGCTTCGGCTGTTGAGGGACCGTTGATGGCCATCGCTGAAAATATCCAGGCCAGTTCTGAAACCCTAATGAAAGTGCAGGCAAACAAACGCCCTGCGAACATGGGCCAAATTATCCGTTGGGCGTTGCTGTTTTTGGGCGGCATCCTGATGGTAATGCCGATCGCTTACATGATCTCCACGTCACTGAAGTGGCCGCACGAAGTTTACAATCTTCGGCTCATTCCAGAGGAGCCTCATGTCGAAAACTACACTTTTGTGCTGGAGGACGGCCGTTTCTATTGGTGGTTTGTAAATTCAATCGTCATTGCGGTCGTTACGACAGTTTCGAATGTCATATTCGACAGTCTGGTCGGCTACACGTTGTGCAAGTTCAAGTTTCCTGGCCGTTACATAATATTCATCGCGATCCTATCGACCCTTATGATCCCAACAGAAATGCTAGTGATTCCTTGGTATCTGATGAGCCAACAATTTGGCTGGCTGGATACCTATTGGGGCATCATGTTTCCGGGTATGATGACCGCCTTTGGCACATTCCTAATGAAACAGTTTTTCGAGTCCGTTCCGGATGATTTCATAGAGGCTGCCCGTATTGATGGGCTCAATGAGTTGCAGATCTGGTGGACTGTGGCGATGCCGCTGGTCAAACCGGCGCTTGCCGCTTTGGCAATCTTTGTTTTTCTCGGCAATTGGACCGCTTTTATCTGGCCGCTGATCGTCACCAATTCAGTTGAAATGTACACTATACCGGTTGGTCTTTCCGGATTTGGTGATGAAGCTGATGTTGCGTGGGAATTGATTATGACTGGCGCTGCAATTTCGACAATACCAACACTGATTGTATTCCTGATTTTCCAGCGATTCATCATTCGTGGCGTCGTCATGGCGGGCCTCAAGGGATGATGAAGGACGCCGCCGCTAAACCTTTGATCGAAATTGCCGCGCTGGATCACGTCCACCTTTATGCGTCCGATACAGGTGTTGCGGCCGATTGGTATTGTCGGGTGTTAGGATTAACTGTGCTCCCGAGCTCCGTGCGGCTCGACGACGGCAAGTATATGGCAACTTCACGGGGACAATACTGTGCGACGATCTTTAAGGGTCAACCGCCTTCTGACGGCGATCACACGTCCGCATTCCGAGTCAACGGACGAACATTTATTTCCTTTGGAGAAGCGCTGCCGCGGACTGATGTCATCGCGCGGGATGGTCGCCAGCTGGGAAAATCCAATGCGGTAGATCACAAACTGGCCTGGTCATACTACTTCCAAGATCCTGACGGAAATCATCTTGAGATTACGACGTATGATCATGACCAGATCCGTGAGTGGTTCGGCGGTGACACATGACAGACGACGGCACGAGTTTCCCAGACCCAACCTACCGCGACACAGTTCTTGCGCCGCTCTTTGAGGGGGTTAAGCGCCACTACGCTTTTCATATGGCAGAAATCAATCGCGCGCATCTTGTGATGCTCACAGAGACAGAAATACTGCCGAAAGAACACGCAGCCCTAATTGCTCGCGCACTGCAGGATATTGACCGCCATATCGATATTGCTGCATTGGAATTTAGCGGCCAGCATGAAGATTATTTTTTTCTGGTTGAGGCCGAACTGCTCAAACGTGTGGGGGACTTAGGCGGCGCGCTGCATACTGCGCGTTCTCGAAACGACATGGATCACACAGCCTTCAAAATGGCGTTGCGGTCTCGTGCTGCGGCACTGATGAACCAGGTCCAATCATTAACTATGTCTCTAATCGAAAAGGCAGAATCCGAAAAAAACACATTGATTGTCGCCTACACGCACGGACAGCCCGCACAACCGACAACATTTGGGCACTACTTGGGCGCAGTCATTGAGGTTTTGCTTCGAGATGCACAGCGGATGAATACCGCAGTAGATGGATTGGAACACTGCCCAATGGGTGCGGCAGCCATAACTACATCTGGGTTTCCAATTGATCGCATTAGAATGGCAAACCTTCTTGGCTTCGAACAGCCGATGCTGAATTCGTATGGCTGCATTGCCTCTGTTGACTATATCACCGGGCTCTACTCAGCAATGAAGCTGGTCTTCCTGCATCTCGGTCGAGTCATACAGGACATGCAATTCTGGTCGTCATTTGAAGTCGGCCAGCTTTATGTTCCAAACAGCCTGGTACAAATCAGTTCGATCATGCCTCAGAAGCGCAATCCGGTCCCAATTGAACACTTGCGGCATCTTGCGAGCGCAACCGTAGGCCGCTGCGACTTGATTGTGAACACGATGCACAACACGCCTTTCACAGACATGAACGATAGCGAAGGCGAAGTTCAGCAAGCGGGATATTCAGCATTCGAGAGTGGTGCTAGGTTCCTGCAACTCCTGTCAGCTTTTCTGCCGACCTGCTCAATCAGCACTGACAATGTAAGGCGCAATCTTGATTCCGCATGCGTCACTGTCACAGAACTGGCAGATACGCTTGTACGTGAAGATGGCGTGACATTCCGTCAGGCACATGGAATTGCAGCCAACACCACAAGATCCGTGATTGAAAACGAGAATCCATTAGGGTCTGGCTTTGAGGCATTTCAAGCGGCATTCAAAGCCGAAATGGACAGTGCGTCCACACTAAGCGAAGTGGCTTTTAAGCATGCAGTCTCACCAGAAACATTTGTGTCGCGGCGGGATCTTTTGGGCGGACCCGGCCCCAATGCGTTGTCTTCTGCCTTGAACAGCTACGCAGAGTCGCACGACACACTTGTCTTGGCTTCTTTGGAGCGCTCTTCTCGACATGCCGCCGCCGTGGATGCGCTGGACACAGCCTTTGACGCATTGCTGGAGAAATGACCATTGGCTGACTTAACACTTCATAACCTTGTCAAAACTTATGACAACACTGAGGTTCTGCATGGCATCAATTTGAGTGTAAGCGATGGCGAGTTTGTCGTATTTGTCGGGCCATCTGGCTGCGGAAAATCAACAACGCTGCGCCTGATAGCTGGACTGGAAGAGGCAACTTCAGGCGAGATAGAAATTGCCGGCCGTATTGTGAATAATCTTGAACCTAAAGACCGTGACATAGCGATGGTTTTCCAGAACTATGCAATATATCCGCATATGACGGTCCGCAAAAATATTGGGTTTGGGTTGCGGAGTTCCAATCTCGGTAAAGCGGAAAAAGACGCCCGTATCGACGAAGTCGCAGGAATTCTGGGAATGTCGGATTTGCTCATTCGAAAACCCAGCCAACTGTCTGGCGGCCAGCGACAAAGGGTGGCGATTGGCCGTGCGATGGTCCGCGACCCTGCCGTTTTCCTGTTCGATGAACCGCTTTCAAACCTTGATGCGCAACTACGAACCCAAATGCGTCTCGAGATTAAGAAACTGCATCAGCGGGTTGGCTCAACAATTGTATTTGTCACACACGATCAGGTCGAGGCGATGACGATGGCCGATCGAATTGTTATTATGAAAGACGGCCATATCCAGCAAGTTGGAACTCCATCTGAAGTTTATCACAAGCCCGCGAATACCTTTGTCGCGCAATTCATTGGCGCTCCATCAATGAATATGATGTTGGGCATTGTTCATGAC
>JBPCWO010000358.1:0-13819 GCA_051009475.1 Boseongicola sp. | reverse complement strand
CCAATGGACCCGCAAATCGTGTGCCTTCCCGGGCACCTGCGTCCAAACCAAAAATCGGATCAAGACCGATGAGTGTTTTGCCGCCGGATTGTTCGACAAATAGTGTTAGCAAGATCGCCAGCGCAATCAGGCCGCCAATATAGCCGAAAGCAAAGCCCACGCCGGAGATCTTTCCAATTTCCTCTTTCGTTCCTAATCCGGGCAATTGGGCATTGGTGAAAATCAATGCGAATTCCGCGCCGATAAAGCCGACGCCAAATGAGAAAAGCGCCCACCAAAGCGTTGATCCGTCCGGGTAGGTCCACCAAATACCGGTCGCGCCCAGAATATAGAGCACCGAAAACCCAACAATCCAAGGCATTCGCCGGCCAGCTGTGTCTGCCAGTGCTCCGATGATTGGGCCCCCAAATCCGACAATAAGTCCGGTAATTGTCAGACAAAGCGACCAGAGCGACTGAGCACGCGCATCGGCGGCTTGTTCATCAATTCCAGCGCTCATGAAATATCCGGCCGCGGTTGCCGCAAAAAAAGGCCCGAATATGAATGTCACAATCACGGTATGATAAGGCTGGCTCGCCCAGTCGAAAAAATACCATCCCCAGATGCGTTTTTTGAGGCTTGGCTCATCCATGCACGTTCATTTCCTATTCGCTGGTGCCAACAAGCGCAGTTGCCACCCAAACCGCAACCTTCAGTTTTTGTAGATCGGGCCAACCTCTGGAGGCCAGGGACGGCTGTCATCAGCCGCCATCCAGGCCTTTACCCAATCGGGAAGGCCCGGTTGATCGGAGTCCATACCCATTTTCTCTAGAAATGCTTTCGGTGGCATAGTGCCAGACTTGTCTCGGATCGCAGCCCTCAGCAGCATCTGGTTCATACATGTGTCGCCCTGCCACATAGTCTGGTCGACGTAGAAGAATCGCTCGCCGTAGCCGAGCATACGCGTTTGCATTCGATACTTTTGAAAGATTGGCACGCGAATTCGGTACCTGACTGACACGCCGGCGACGGCCAATGTCAGTCCGCCGCGCAAAAATGGCCGGATCGCGCCCAGTCGCACCGTGGTTTGCCAACGACCAAGTTCAAAAAGTGTGAGTATTCGGCCGTTGTTCAATTCGCCGAACATGTCGGTGTCCCAAGGCCAGGCGCGGTGATGTGAAACATGCGTGTCGTAAAGTCCCATTGGTGCCTGCGGGCGGGCCTTCAGCATTACATAGGCGGCACGAATATAGGGGTACATACACGGCTCCTTCGCGGTTCGAGATATAGGACCGGCCAAGGGCGTCAATCAAAACGCAACAGAATCGCGGACTTGTCAGGCGCGGGCATGCAGCTTAGGTGGAGGTCGATGCAAAAACGGACGACGCCATGTGCACTCTTCTAAAAATATTCTCGCTTCTGCTAGACGTGGCGTTTTTTGTCATGCTGGTTCACATCATCATGAGCTGGCTTATCAACTTTCAGGTGCTGAATCTCCGTCAGCCCCTGGTTGGCCAGATCTGGGACGGTCTCACACGCTTGCTGGAGCCGATTTACCGGCCGATCCGTCGCTATCTGCCAAACACCGGCGCGCTCGATCTGGCCCCGCTGGCGCTATTCATCGGTATCATCATCCTTAGGGATATTGTTATTATCGACCTCGCCCAATCGGTCTGCTTTCGCTGAACCAATCGCGGACTTGTTCACGACCTGTTCACGTGCCAATGTATAGTCAACAAGAGCAGTTGATAAAGATCTGAGGCAGTGAATGGACGGGTCGTCACCGACCGCCCAAAGCATTTTATCCGAGGTATTTGGCTTCGATTCATTCCGTCCGATGCAGTCGGATATCGTGGATGCTGTTGCCGGTGGACGGGATGTTCTGGCGATATTGCCCACAGGTGGTGGCAAGTCGCTTTGTTTTCAGCTTCCCGCACTTCTGCGCCCGGGCCTTACCGTCGTTATTTCGCCGTTGATCGCCCTGATGCGCGACCAGGTTCGCGCACTTCGCGAAGCCGGCGTTGCAGCCGGTGCGCTGACATCGGGAAACACCGAGGACGAAACTTCGGCCGTTTTCGATGCACTTTGTCAGGGTGAACTAAAACTACTTTATATGGCGCCAGAGAGATTGGCGTCAGGCGGCACGGACAGAATGCTGTCCCAGGCCGGTGTTACGCTACTGGCAGTCGACGAGGCCCATTGCGTGAGCCAATGGGGTCATGACTTCAGGCCGGATTACCTTAGGATCGGGGCATTGCGGCGTGCGCTGGACGTGCCATTGGCGGCGTTCACAGCAACCGCCGATGCCGAGACCCGGTCCGAGATTATTTCACGATTGTTCGGCGCGTCCGATCCCAAGATTTTTCTCGGCGGATTTGATCGGCCGAATATACACCTTGCGTTTGCGGCCAAAGACAAACCGCGTCAGCAAGTCCTGAACTTCGCCGTCGCCCGAAAAGGACAATCCGGCATCGTCTACTGCGGCACACGCGCAAAAACCGAAACTCTTGCGCATGCGTTGCGGGAAAAGGGGCAAGTCGCAGTTGCCTATCATGGCGGGATGGAAGCTGATCGACGCCGCGACGTGGAACGCCAATTCCAGACCGAGGACGGATTGATCGTTGTGGCTACCGTCGCGTTTGGAATGGGAATCGACAAGCCGGATATCCGCTGGGTTGCTCATGCTGATCTTCCCAAGTCGATCGAGGCCTACTATCAGGAAATCGGCCGGGCAGGACGTGACGGCGCGCCAGCTGAAACATTGACGCTTTTTGGTGCCGATGACATCCGATTTCGACGCATGCAGATTGACGAAGGGCTGGCATCCGCTGATCGCCGATCGGCAGATCATGGCCGGTTGAACGCGCTTCTGGGTTTGGCTGAAGCGCACGTTTGTCGGCGGACAACCCTGTTGGGGTATTTTGGAGAGTCTCACGAGCCATGTGGCGCATGCGATCTTTGCGACAACCCGCCAGAGACATTTGACGGGACCGAGGCCGTTCAAAAAGCACTTTCAGCGATTTTGCGAACCGGTGAGTATTTCGGCGCTGGGCATCTGATCGACGTCTTAACCGGAACGTTGACGGACAAAGTCAGTGCCAGAGGTCACGATGGACTTCCGACATTCGGTGTGGGGCGGGAAACTGATCGGCGGCAATGGAAATCCATATTTCGGCAGATGATGGGGCACGATCTGGTCCGACCTGATCCCGACAGACACGGTGGACTAAAACTGACTGCTGTTGCCCGACCCATACTTCGGGGAGAGGCCGCCATTGCGCTTCGCACTGATGTTTTTGCGCAAATCAAGCGCGGCCCAAAAGCGAAATCGCTGTTATCGGAAGAAGACGCGCCGTTGATGTCGGCGCTCAAAGCAAAACGGCGGGCGCTTGCCGAGGCCGCTCGGGTTCCTGCATACGTAATATTTGCTGATCGAACGCTGATTGAAATGGCGGAGACGCGGCCTTCGGACTTGGATGCCATGGCGGGAATCAATGGCGTAGGCGCCAAGAAGCTCGACCGTTACGGCGCCACATTTCTGGAGGTTATAACAGGGCATATCGAAGCGCCTACGCACCCTGCCCGCAGAAAGTTGGCGGGGCGTGCATCCGGCACGATTTATGATCGTCTACTTGCCGCGCAGGCTGAACTTGTTCGTGGCGCCGATGGGACCGGAAAAACGATGAGTTGTTCGGCCGCGCTTTTGGCCAAGATCGCGGCACTTGGCTCTGGAAGTGGCGATCAGATCGACAGGCTTTTGGGCGACCGGCTGGCAGAACGATTTGGTCCTGCTTTTGCGGCTGTTCTGCGCGAAGTCTGAAACAGCTGCCTATTCGGCTGCGGTGGCTTGCAACTGTTCCGTGTCATCCTGCGCCTCACCAACCTCGTCATCCGGTACTGGAAGTGCGGGCATTGCATCAAGGATATGGGCAATTAAATTCTGTTTCTTCAATGGTTTTGTCAGGTAGTGATCTACGCCTGCCGCAAGTATTTCGTCTACATCGCCGTCCATCGCATGCGCTGTAATGGCAACAATGGGACATGGCGGCAGGTTGTTTTCTGACTCCATCAGTCGGATGCGGCGAGTTGCTTCTTTGCCGTCCATCTTCGGCATCGAGATATCGGTGAAGAATATATCCGGCCGGATGTCTGAAAACATCTCGATCGCTTCAAGACCATTCATTGCGAAGACCAAGTCAATATCCAGGTCCTTTAACAATTTTTTAAAAACGAACCGGTTTGTGCGGTTGTCTTCCGCTGCGAGCACCCGCATCTGGCGGCGATTGTCTTGCGAGTTCGTGGGCAAACGAATGTGGTTATCTTCGAGGGCGCTAGACTTTTCCAACATTTCGCTGGCAGTGATCTCTTCGGTGCCTACTCGTTCCTCGTGCTGCTGTTCGTCGCGCGAAGCATCTTCGTGACCTCCCGCCGCTGCAATCTCTTTGGAAACAGTTGGACCGTCGACCATGGACTCTTTGGCTGTTTCGTCAAAGTCAGGCGGATCCAGCGAAACAAGACATTCCATCAATGCGCCGCGCAAGACGGGGCGTTGCAATAGCCGATCAAAGGCCATCCCACCATGCGGAACTTTTGTTGGGCCACTCACCAGTAAGAATACGCCAGCGGGAGTGTACTGCTCGCGAATTGCTCTGGCTGCGTCGAATGTATCTCCATCAGCGGCGCCGTGTCCGAGCAAAACGATATCGCGTTGGGAAGGGCGGGCGGTTGCTATGTCCTCGACCCTTTCAACCGTCGAAGTTTTTAGGCCCATCAGGCCCAGTTGCTTTAGCAGAACCGTTTGATTCATACCGTCGTCGTCCAGGACGATTGCGCGATCCATCCAACCAGGTGCAGTGATATCTTCCGGTTCAACATCTCCGACCGCTTCCAGCGGTAGGAAGAAGCCAAAGCCGGAACCCGTGCCTTCACGCGAGTCCACCCAGACATCACCGCCCATTGCCTTGACCAGACGTCGGGTTATGGCAAGGCCAAGCCCGGTTCCGTCATGCGCCCGATCCTGCTCGTTTTCGACCTGTTGAAATTCCTGAAAAATCGAATCCAGTTCATCTTCTGGGATGCCGATGCCAGTATCTTCAACTGTTATATGAACCCGGTATTCCAATCCGCTTTCACCCGGAAGGCCGACGACCCGTATCAGGATATGGCCGGCTTCCGTGAACTTGATGGCGTTGCCAACAAGGTTGGTAAGAACCTGCCTGATGCGACCGACGTCGCCCAAGTAGGAGGTGGGCATGAACAAGTCATAGTCCACAGCGATTTGCAGGTCTTTGTCCTGGGCACCGGGCCGCAGTAACGTGACGATATCATGTATGCAGCGCTCAAGATCGAAAGGTAGCGATTTGAAACTGATTTGGTCGGCCTCGATCTTAGAGTAATCCAGAACATCGTTAATGATGACCAATAGGGCTTCGCCTGATGACCGGATGGTTTCGGCGTAGGCGCGTTGTTCTTCGTCCAACTGTGTCTCTGCAAGCATTTCGGCCATAGCCACGACACCGTTCATGGGTGTGCGGATTTCATGGCTCATATTGGCGAGAAAGGCCGACTTTGCGCGGTTTGCGGCTTCGGCTCGTTCGCGGGCTTCGCGGAGCTGGTCCTCTCGAATTGTTTGCTCTGTGATGTTCAGGGCCAGCGTGACAAGATCGCCGTCGCGGGTTCGACGATCAATCAACTGAACTACTGGCCGTTCCATAGCTTTAGAATTGCGTGTTCGATCCGATCGGATTCCAACCGGCCGATCATCTTTTTCTGCCAGGCCTGCGACCGGATTTCGCCGGTGTCGACGATCCCTTCCTCTGCAAGAAGTTCGAACAAGGTTGCCATTTCTATCCCCGGACGGACCATCGCCAGTCCTTCGAAAAGACCAAGATAGGAGCGATTTGCAGCTATCAGGACATTGTCAGGCCCGAAAACGGCAAATCCGTCGCGAATTGTTTCAAGAGAATCCCAAAGCCGTCGTTCGGCAATGACTATGGCACTTTCGGCGCGCACAAGATCCTGGCGTACGTGCGTTACTTCGGATTTTAGCGTTTCCGCCTCGGTTTTGACGCGGCCCATTTCTTCGCGGCTGGAAACGATTTCAGTTGAGAGATGCCGCGCATGTTCTGCAAGGCGCCTGTTGGCCTCGCTCAGTTCGCTTTTCATCTGATCGAGCAACCTTTCGGCCGCCAGCCTTGCGCGCCGTTCAGAGGCAAGCTCGTCGGCGAATTCCATGCCCAACTCCGTCGCCCATGGCCCGAAGACCATCCAAGGAGTTTATGCGACCTATCTGGTAAATAAGCTGTTAACTTGTCTGAATAGCAATCAGAGCCGTTCGATTGCCAGCGCGATGCCTTGACCGCCACCAATACACATTGTGATCAACGCCTTGGCACCATCGATGCGTTCCAATTCATAAAGCGCTTTCACTGTCAAAATTGCGCCCGTTGCACCCACTGGATGACCCAAGGCAATCGCGCCGCCATTTGGATTTACTTTGGTGGCATCGAGCCCAAGCTCCTTGTTCACCGCAAGCGCTTGCGCGGCAAAAGCTTCGTTTGACTCGATGACATCGAAATCCTCAACGCCCAGTCCCGTGCGTTCAAGCAAGTTTTTGACGGCGGGCACCGGCCCGATGCCCATCACATCCGGCCGCACCCCTGCATGCGCGTATCCCGAAACGCGCGCACGCGGCGTCAGCCCTGCGGCCTTGGCCGCGTTGCTGCTTGCCAGAACCACTGCTGCCGCGCCATCGTTGATGCCGCTTGCGTTTCCCGCAGTGACCGTGCCGTCTTTCTGAAACGCCGGTCGCAACCCGGCCAATGCCTCTGCTGTAGTCGTTTTTGGGTGTTCGTCGGTATCGAAAGCAACGGTTTCGCGCCGCTGTTTCACTTCAACTGGCACGATCTGGTCTTTGAACCGGCCTTCGACGATGGCGGTTGTTGCGCGGGTCTGGCTTGCAAGCGCAAAGGCATCTTGCTGAGTGCGATCAATCCCGTGCTCTGCGGCAACATTTTCCGCCGTTACGCCCATATGCCCGGTGCCGAACGGGCAATTCAACGCGCCGAGCATCATGTCCGAGCCGCTTGTATCGCCCATTTTCTGACCCCACCGCACGGCAGGCAGTATGTGTGGCGATCGACTCATACATTCTGCGCCGCCTGCGACCCCAAAATCGGCGTCGCCCAGTTTCAATGACTGTATGATTGAAACCAAAGCCTGCGCGCCTGATCCGCAGAGCCGGTTCACATTCATCGCTGGTGTCGTTTCCGGGATGCCCGCATCCATCGCGGCAACGCGGCTAAGATACATGTCACGCGGTTCGGTATTGATGACGTGGCCAAATGCGACTGCGCCAATCCTGGATGGATCGACCCCGGCCCGATCCATTGCGGCCCTGGCTGTTATCGCGCCTAATGTGATCGGTGCTGTACCAGCGAGTGACCCGCCGAAAGTTCCGATCGCCGTTCGTGCGCCGGATAAAATGACAATATCAGTCATGACGTCTCAATCTCCAACTGCTCGGGACTGTTTTGCCGCGCGCCGCAGACCCTATGACTCAGCCTTCTCTATTCCATTTGGTGTGTTCAGCAAAGTTCTGACGCTTTGGCGAAAACTCGTTTTTTCGTCACCGAGCGCTTCCAAAAGCTGTTGTTCAAATGCGCGCGCGATAGGTGCAAGCGTTCGGATCATGTCGTGGCCTTTTGTGGTCAAAGCAAGGGCGATCAGTCGTCCGTCTTTCGGGTCCGGCTGGCGCGCCACATAACCAGACTTTTCTAGGCGGGCGGCGGCCCGGCTGACCCGGCTTTTTTCCATTGCCACACGACTTTGAATGTCGCGAACACTGACACTGGAGGACTGACTTAGATGTGCAACGACACGCCATTCTGCCACGCCGATTCCAAAACGCGCGCGGTATTCTTTTTCAAATGCTCGACTGGTATTCTGGGCCAACACAGACAATTGGTATGGCAAAAAGTCTTCTAAGTTGAATTCTGTCATGTCACTGAGAAAGCCACATCCGAACGTCGTGCGCCAGTGCTGTCTGTTCTTGTCGGCGGGCGCCTAATGTCTTCCTCGCGGCAACGACTTGCCGGTGATATCGTGGGTTCGGAGGGGATCGAAATGTCTGAGTTTGCACGCCATCTTGATCGGGTTCTTACCAGCATTGAAACTGATGGCCTTACGAAGAGCGAGCGCCAGCTTACATCACCGCAATCTTCGTACATCACGGTCGCCGGGCGGAAGATGTTGAACCTTTGCGCCAATAATTACCTCGGGCTTGCGGATCACCCACGCCTGATTGCAGCGGCCAGGGACGCAGTTGAACTACACGGGTATGGAATGGCAAGCGTTCGGTTCATCTGCGGGACACAGCAACTCCACAAAGAGCTTGAGGCGAGGCTCGCTGAGTTCGTGGGCATGGAGGATTCCATCCTTTTTGCCGCTTGTTTTGACGCGAATGGCGGAGTTTTCGAACCCCTGCTCGGCCCCGAAGACGCGGTAATCTCTGATGCGCTGAACCACGCCTCGATCATTGACGGTATCCGCCTTTGCAAGGCAAGGCGCTATCGGTTTGCCAACTCGGATATGGATGATCTGGAAACGAAACTGAAAGAGGCCCGCGCAGATGGCGCCCGGTTTATCATGATCGCGACCGACGGCGTGTTTTCAATGGACGGCTATCTGGCGAAACTGCCTGAAATACGCGCGTTGGCGGATCGATACGATGCCCTTGTGATGGTCGACGATTGTCACGCAACTGGATTTATGGGTCCGAAGGGTGCAGGAATCCCTGCACATTTCGGCGTCGAAGTGGACATTCTGACCGGGACGCTTGGAAAGGCGATGGGCGGCGCAATAGGTGGATTTGTCGCGGCATCGCAACGCATCGTGGAATTGCTGCGGCAGCGCGCGCGCCCTTATCTGTTTTCAAATGCTTTGCCCCCGATGGTGTGTGCCGCAGGACTGGAAGCGATTGATTTGGTTCGGGAGGGTGACGACCTGCGCAGTCGGCTTTTTGAAAATACCGCTTACTGGCGAAAAAGTCTCGAATCCGCTGGTTTAGAGACACTTCCAGGCGAACATCCGATAGTTCCGGTCATGCTGGGCGATGCGCATATCACACAGGAAATGTCCGCACGACTGGACGAACGCGACGTCTATGTCGCCGGGTTTTTCTTTCCGGTGGTGCCCAAAGGTCAGGCTCGCATTCGCACTCAAATGAACGCAGCATTGACGAAAGATGACCTCGACACGGCAGCAGCCGCATTTGCCGAGGCGGCGAGTGAAGTAGGGGTATTGGCATGAGCAACCAAATGAAGGCCCTGGCAAAAACCGCGTCCGCACCGGGGTTAGAGATGATCGAGGCGCCGGTGCCGGAAATTGGACCGGATGATGTACTCATCCAGATCAAGAAAACCGGCATTTGCGGCACCGACATTCATATCTGGGATTGGGACGAATGGGCGGCCCGAACGGTGCCGGTCCCACTGGTCATCGGGCACGAATTCGCGGGTGAAATTGTCGAACTCGGGAAGAACGTATCCGACCTTGAACTTGGTCAGCGCGTATCGGGCGAGGGCCATCTGATAGGTAAGCATTCACGTCAGTCCCGGTCAGGCAAATTCCATCTTGATCCAGAAACACGGGGGATCGGCGTCAACGAGCAGGGTGCATTTGCAGAGTTCTTGAAATTGCCGGCCTTTAATACTGTGCTTTTGCCGGACGCCATAGACGATGAGATTGGCGCCATCCTCGATCCGCTCGGCAATGCCGTTCACACGGCGCTTTCTTTCGATCTTGTTGGCGAAGACGTGCTGATAACGGGCGCTGGCCCGATTGGAATAATGGCCGCGGCTGTCGCTCAGCACGTTGGCGCCCGTCATGTTGTGATCACAGACATTAACCCCGATCGTTTGACTTTGTCAGAGAAAGTAACGGACGTTGTTCCGGTTAATGTTGGTGAAGAGGATCTAAATGATGTGATCACAAGACTAAATATGAAGGAAGGATTTGACGTAGGGCTGGAAATGTCAGGAAATCAAGGCGCGTTTGATCAAATGGTAGAGGCATTGGTGATGGGTGGGCGCATCGCGATGCTTGGAATCCCGCCTGGAAAGTCGCCGGTTGACTGGTCGAGAATTGTGTTCAAGGCGATCACGATCAAGGGTGTCTATGGCCGCGAAATTTTCGAGACATGGTATAAAATGATCGCCATGCTCGAAGATGGGCTTGATATCAGAAATGTGATCACACATAGATTGCCCGTCGATGATTACCGCGAGGGATTTGAGATAATGAAATCTGGACGGTCTGGTAAAATCGTCCTCGACTGGACTTGAATTCAAGAATCGGATTCCTGTCACGATGGTCCTTGGCAACACCAGTTGCATCACATCGCGCACCGAAAGTGCTTTATTCTTGACTGCCCCGCCACCATTGAAGATTAAGTCCGGCGGTGATCAGGAGGCATTTTACATGGGCGATATAATTTTCTGGGCGATTGCGACGGTGGCCTTAATCGTTGGGTTCCGCTGGCTGCAAAAGCGCGGAAAAAAGGAGTAGATCGAATTCCTTTCTAACTCGCCGCTTGCCAATCTCGGATCGCATCAAGCGGATAGAGAAGCATTATGACATTCAACGTCAATCCGTCGCGGATAACCCATAACGTCAACAGCTCGAACACGAAGAACATGGCGAAGCTGACCCAAACCGGTAGACGCGACGCCAACCAAAACCCAATCCACATCGCCACAACATCGGCCGCGGAATTGACGACGCTGTCGCCAAAGTAGTCCAGTGATATCGTCACTTCGCGATATCTTTCGATTATCGCATCCGAATTCTCGACAATCTCCCAGGCGCATTCAACGATTGTGGCAATCGCTAATCGCCAACCCACATCAAGCCGTCGTGCAAAAAGCCAGAGAACCCCATAAAATATTAGCCCATGCAGAATGTGGCTTGGAGTATACCAGTCGCTAAGATGCTGAGAGTTTTCGCTCGACATCGTCTCTCCATGC
The DNA here is from genome assembly GCA_051009475.1 of Boseongicola sp. Lineage (GTDB taxonomy): Bacteria > Pseudomonadota > Alphaproteobacteria > Rhodobacterales > Rhodobacteraceae > CAXMNX01. Next base: position 2,816 of record JBPCWO010000358.1, on the reverse strand, counting down.
CAGAATTTGACATAGCCGCACTCGCAGATCGGCACGCGCCCAATCCAGAGAAGCCAAGCCGCCATAACGAATAGCGATAGCAGAGTGACTATGAACGGTGCCATTGATCTTTGCATGATGTCAGGGAATCACGCAGGCTTGGCTGTGTCCATCTAAGTATGTCGGCGTCCAATCCAGCGTGACCTATGCGACACGAGACTGAACCGGGAGTAAGTCTGGGATGAGTACAATTGACAATCCTTGGTTGAGGATGGCCCTGAACAATGCTTGGGCGAACGCGACACTATATGCTGCCCTCAATAATCTACCTGACAGTGCGTTCACCGCCGAGCGGCCCGGATTTTTTTCGTCGCTCGCTAAAACAATGAACCACATTTACGAAGTCGATCTTTACTATCTCGATGCGCTCGAAGGCGGCGGTGCGGGCCGGTCAGTGTATGACCGTGCTGACAACGACAACGCGGCCGAGCTGGCAGCGCTTCAGTCTGCCGCAGATATGCGGTTCGCCCAGTTCTGCAATGATATTACGACTGAAACTCTTGAAGCATCACGATTGACGGTTCGCCCAAGTGGCAACAGTGAAGAAAACGTCGCGGCCCTGATCCTGCACCTTGTTCAGCATCAAATTCACCATCGGGGGCAGGCACATGTTCAGCTATCCGACGCCGGTGTATCGCCGCCGCAAATGGATGATTTCTATCTTGAACACGGCCGCGTGCCGTCGGCACAAGCCTATTGGTGAGATTTGGCTAACTCGATGCTTGGCGCTTACGGCTCGACAGGTTCGCGCCCATCCTTGGTTAGTGCGAAGCACTTTCCGTCTTCGAACACGACGGGCACCAATGGATTGCCCCATGCCGCGCCACAATCCAGGTTAACCCGATTGCCATAATGTGTCGGTGCATCGACTGGTGTGTGACCGTGAACAATCAGCGCTTCGTGGCTTTCCAGTCGCCACAGAAACTCGTCGCGTATCCACAAAAGATCATCTTCGTCCTGGGCTTCCAACGGGAAACCCGGACGAATCCCGGCGTGAACAAAGATCATCCCGTCTGCCCGGTGCCAGAGCGGCAGGCTTTCAATAAATGCAACATGCGCCTCGGGTACCGCCTTGGCTGCGCGCGCGTGAAGCTTTTCGACACGTTCAAGCATTCGCCGCTCGATGCCATAAGACTTCAGCGTCGCGTCGCCGCCCATAATGTGACTTAGCCACGTCAATCCGGACCGTAACCTGTCGTCGGTCGCGGACCCAGTGCGAATATAATTGCTGAAAAGTCGATCATGGTTTCCCTTGATCACTATCCAGTCTTCGTCGCGGGATATTCCGTCCAAAAGAAATTGTATCACGTTGCGGCTATCGGGGCCGCGGTCAGTGAGGTCACCAAGGTGCACGACAGGTGCCGGGCTGCCCAAGCGCTCGATGTCCTGCGCTATGCGCGCGTGGGCATCACGCAGCTTGTCGAGATGTCCATGAACATCACCGACGGCATAGATCCGGGTCCCCGTCATAACTATGGCCTTAGGTCGACCCGTCGCCACCGGCAAGTATTTTTCGATCCTGCTTAGTTTGAAACAGCCAACCCGCAAGATAAACAGCCAGGATCGCACCAAGACATTCAGCTATTACAAAGGCCGGCACATCAAATGGGCGGATGCCTGAAAATGTGTCGGTTATCGAACGCCCAATCGCAACGGCGGGGTTCGCAAACGACGTCGAAGCTGTGAACCAATAGGCTGCAGTGATGTAGAGCCCAACCAGCCACGCAACCGCGTCGGGTTTGTTACGAAGCCCGGCAAGAATAACGAATACGAGACCGAAAGCCGCAACCAATTCCGCCAGCCATTGTGCGGTTCCGGTTCGAATGGTTGTCGAAATTTGAACCAGCGTCTCTTCGAACATCGCGTGGGCCAGAATTGAACCCGCAAGACCGCCAGCGATCTGAACAGCTACATACCCGATTGCCAGACTGCTTGTAATGTCGCGCTTCAGCACAAAGGCCAACGTGACCGCGGGGTTGAAATGCGCGCCAGAAACCGGACCAAGAATTGAGATCAGCACAACCAGAATCGCGCCAGTCGGCAGAGTGTTGGCGAGAAGAGCCAGTGCGGTGTCATTAGTCAGACGCTCGGCCATGATGCCGGATCCGACGACAGTCGCGACCAGAATTGCGGTGCCCAATGCTTCGGCTACCAGGCGTCTTTGGGTATTTTCCATGTAACTTGCAGTCCTTCTCGAACGAATTCCACTGCTACGAAACCTCAAACTGAAGCGGGCGCACCTGGGTAAACAGGTCGGTCGCCTTCAGTTGCTTTACCACCGATTCCGGGACTGGATCATCAACATACAAAAGCGCTATGGCGTCTTCGCCCTTTTCGGAGCGGCCGAGCGTAAAGTTCGCAATGTTCACGTCGTTTTTGCCCAATGTGAGCCCCAATGCGCCAATAATACCGGGAACGTCTTCGTTGGTCGTATAAAGCATATTCTGACCAATTTCGGCGTCGATGGTGATGCCCTTGATCTGAATGAACCGCGGCTTTCCATCAGAAAACACCGTTCCTGCGATCGACCTTTCGCGTTCGTCGGTCACGACCGTCAACTTGATATAGGCGTCGAACACTCCGGTCTTTGCTTGCGTTGTCGTCGATATATCGATGCCTCGGTCAAGGGCAATGACTGGCGCCGATACCATGTTCACCTCTGGGTTCGCGGCTTTCATGATGCCAGCAACTGCGCTGGCGTTCAGTGCGGCCGTGTTCATCTCGGTGACTTGTCCATTGTAAAGGATATTGATCGCTCGAATGGGCTCGTCGGTTAG
>JBPCWO010000357.1:0-9314 GCA_051009475.1 Boseongicola sp. | reverse complement strand
TGGATCAGGCATAGCTAAACATTGTTACAATAGCCGGGAACAGGCGTTGATTTTTCAACAGAAATTGACATTAACTGGTGTCGAACTTCTGTCATCCTGACGACCTGCCGCAAGGGGACTGCGCTTGGTTGCTTCGGTCGGCCCCTTTTTTCTTTGCAGGTCTGACGTTTCGGACATGTGGGCCATGTCTTCACCCCGCGGTCACCAATTCGGGATGCTTCGCATTTAATTCGGCGATGTGATCTTCTCTTCGGCAGAATACTGTTTACGCGTAGCGCGGCGGATGTAGTGTACGATCTTCTCGCCGTGGCTTTTTCGTCCGGATGTCTGTCTCATCTCCACTCCTTGGTGGTTACGATGAGCCAGAAACTCTCCCTTATCAAAAAGCCCTAAACTGGCCCATAAGCGCTGAAGTCAGACAAATTATTCGTGGTAAATCGCTGTTTATCTCAATTAAGCTTCAAATGGACCCTGTTGATTCAAAAAGAATTTTACAAATCCAACCTGACTCCACAGAAGTGATGCAGGCCGACGTCTGTGGATAAGCAGCCTAAACAAATTTCGTTTCTATCGATAGTATATCCCGGAATTCGCACGATTTAACTATGCGAACGGCAATCTGGTTATTTCGCCATTGCGTTCAGCGTTGTCGCTGCTCAAAACCGTCACTGGCTGTCCGGCATTCCAACTTGAACGATCGATGAGCGCCAACCCAACGTTGCGTTTCAGGCGGGGCGACCAAGCCGCTGAAGTTATCTGTCCGACCTTGTAGCCATCTGCAACAACCGGCCAAGGTTTCGAGCAAGTCGGACACGGTCCGCCATCGAAAAGGATTCCGCGAATTTCGCGGGTTACGCCGTCCTCGGCGATCTTTTCCAAAGCCACGCGCCCCAGATAATCAACGCTGCCGTCGAGGTTGCAGAATTTCCCCAGACCTATTTCCAAGGGATTGTTTTCGTGGGTCATTTCGTTGCCGTAAGACAAAAGCCCGCCTTCGATCCGCTCGATCAGATTGGGGCAACCCGGCGACATGCTGTGTTTTTTGCCTTCCGCCCAGATCATGTCCCACAGATCGCCCCCTAGCAGACTGTCATCCAGATAGATCTCATATCCGCCCTGCCGCGAGTAGCCGGATCGAGCGATCAGTTGCCGCGTTCCTGCAAACTCGATCCAGTCGAATTTAAAGAACCCGATGTCACGGACATGCGTTCCGAATAGGCCCACTAGAAGATCCTCGGCTTTGGGGCCCTGAATTGCGAGGGGTGACACGTCAGGTTCAAAAACGCGCACGTTCAATCCAGCACCCAGTGCAAGCCCCTTGGCGAAAAGCAATACGTCACTGTCGGCGATGGAAAGCCAATACCGGTCTTCAGCAAGTTTCAGCAGGACCGGATCATTGATCATGCCGGCCGATTCATCGACAAGCGGAACATAGAGGCAGTCGCCTACACCGGCGCTGCCTATATCGCGTGGGGTCATCCATTGGATCAACTGCGCGGCGTCGGGACCGTTGATTTCGACTTGCCGCTGGCACGAGACGTCCCAGATCTGAACGTGTTTGCGCAGGTGCCAATAGTCCTCTTCGATCGAGCGGGCAAATGCCTTTGGCAAAAGCATGTGGTTGACCACGGAAAACCCGCGTACGCCCGCAGCCTCAACCCGTTCGGTAAATGGCGTCCGGCGGATCCGGCGCGACATGTTCAGTCCGTCAGCGACAACGCTACTCCGGGATTGAGGCCCATGTAGAATAACTGTTGGGCGAAAGAATGATCGGCATGTGATAGCGAGCGCCGGGATCAGGCATAGTAAATCGCAGAACAATTTCGTTAATACGCGGTGAATACGTCACGTTCAGCGCCTTCCAATACTGCCCGGCGGCAAATACCAGCTCGTAACTGTCTTCCGGATCGGCGCCGGTCAGATCGACGATTTCGGAAAGCCTTCCGGCATCATCCATTTGCCCGTCAAAAAGTTTCTGTCCGGTATTTAAATTAACCAACTTGACCGGAATGCCACCTGCATGAGTGCCGTCTGCGCCGTTCAAAGTGTGGGACGAAACGATTGCCATCACTCGATCGACGCCTTATCGCGCTTGTCCGAAGTGGCGGCCACAATGGGTGAGATCACGCCGCGACATTTGACGTTGACGCAGGCGGTCTTGCCCGAAGTCATCGCGCGTTTCAGCGCCGGAGCAAGCTGTGCGCGGGTCGTTACCAATTCGCCATGGCCGCCCAATCCCTCGAACATTGTGTGAAATGGGATGTCGCGAAAATCGGTGGCAAAATGCTGGCCACTTGCAAACAGCCTTTCCTGTTGCTGGCTGATACAGTCCAGGCCACCGTTGTTGTCGATGACCACAGTGATCGGCAGCTTTTCCTGGAATGCGGTTTCGATCGACAATCCTCCCGATAGAAATGCGCCGTCGCCCGAGATCACCACTACATTTTGATCCGGGTTCATTGCTTTTGCAGAAATCCCGAAACTAACGCCGACGCCCAGAAGAGAATAATTGCCTGGGTGCATGATGCCACCAAGTTTCTGGCCGCGCCAACCGGCCATATTCACCGCTATTTCATTCCAGAAATGCGTGTTGCCTCCATCAAAGATCAGCCAGTCTTCATCGCCCAATTCGGCTTGCACATCGAGACCCAGCTGCAATGGATGCATCAAATTGCCAGATGCTTCGTCCCTTGCTGACTCTTCGGCCAGATGGGTCTCCCAATCTTCGACCCATTCCGCGCGACGCTGCCTTTGTAGGTCAAACCAGGGCGCCCAAGTTCTTCCGATTCCGCCAAGCGCCTCTAAAAATGCGCCAGGATCGGACAAGAGAATCTCGTCAGCGGCATAGTTGTAATCCAATTCCTCGGCACTGCCGTTCACGCAGATGAGCGTCGTTTCCTTTCGAAAAAACGGCGGATTGCCAAAATTCATTTGGTTGTCCAATCGACCGCCGATCATCACCACCACGTCAGCTTCGTGGATTGCGGGTTTAGATGGGTGATACTGGTGGATATCGGCAAGCCCCATATAGGCTGCGCATTCCTCGCCCAACAATTTGGTGTGATACGGGACATTGAATACCGGTATCCGCAAATCACGGCCTGCGGCTTCCAACTTGTCTTCGGATCTTGACCACCAGATTCCGTGTCCGCCGATCACAACCGGGCGCTCAGACTCTCGGATTATGCCCAGAACGCGGTCCAATGCCGCGGGATCAGGCCAGGCGCGTTGCGCCGGTCGTGGTTCAGGGTTCCAAGGCCGCTCGTCTCGTCCCGCGTCCTCGTCAAATGACGAAAACATGATGTCAACGGGCAGGCTGATGTGAACCGGGCCGGGATAGCCGGTCGTGGCCGCAACCCAGGCCCTGTCGACAAATTCGCCGATGCGTTCGCCGTCGGTGACTTGAACTGAATACTTCACTAACGGCGCAGCTATCGCCACGTCGTCGATTTCTTTAAATCCACCGGCGCCCTGGCGTTTCAGTGTCGACGAGCCGGTAATGAATATAACTGGCGATCGCTCGCCGCCCGCTTCCAGCATTGATGGAACTGCGTTGGCAAATCCTTCCGGACCAACCAGGCAGACCGACGGTTTGCGCGTTATCCGCGTGTGCCCATCCGCCAGATGGCCCGCGACTTGTTCGTGCGGGCAGTTGATGACCGGCATCTGGCATTCCAAAAAGCCTTCGAGCGCCGGGTTGCAGAAACCGCCAGCCAGCGTGAATACGTGGTCCACGCCCTTTTCTTTTAGGGCGCGTGCCAACAGTGCCCCGCCTCGAATTCGACTGCTCTGCCGCATACGGCCTAATGCTCCTTCAGGTCTTGGCCGCAATCTGCAGTTTTGCTGGCCGCGCCGTGTTCATGCCGCCGTTCCTACCTTCGGCGCAATCGAAAAGAACTTGGGGCCCAATATCCTTGATCGAATTGGCGCCCAGTTGTGCCATAGCAATGTCCATATCTTCAACAAAACATTGCAGCAGTGCGTTCAGACCAGGCCGACCTTCTGCAGCTAAGGCGAAGAGCGCGGGGCGCCCAATCATGACGAAATCGGCACCTAGCGCCAACGCTTTCACCACGTCTTCGCCATTGCGAATTCCGCTGTCGAACAATAGCGGCAGTTTCGGGCCAACGGCCTGACGGATCAGGGGTAACAGATCGATGGCCGCCGGCGCGCTATCCAGTTGGCGGGCACCGTGGTTAGACACATATATTGCATCGGCGCCAGCGTCCCGAACCCGGACCGCGTCTTCTGCCGATGTCACACCCTTGACGATCAGCCGACCCGCCCATTTGTCACGCAGTTTGGTGAGAAAATTCCAGTCAGCGCCTGCCCGACTTGCTCGACGGTCGAACCCGCCGTCGCCGCCACCGAAATTCCGCGGCCTTGGAATACCAGAAGCCAGGGTGGAGAGCGACCAGCGAGGATGGGTTGCAAAATCAAAAAAGGCGCGCGGCGTCATGTGGAACGGCCAATTGAATCCATTGCGCTGATCCCGAATGCGCCGCGACACTTGCGGTACGTCCACAGTCAGAACCAATGTTTCGTATCCTGCCTCGTGCGCCCGTTCGGTGACCGCTAGCGACTGGGCCTCTGACTGGCGAAAGTAGAGTTGGAACCATGCATTCTTGCCCGCGAAGCCATAGATCTCTTCCATCGAAGTTGAGGCGGCCGATGAAATGCACAAAGGCATGCCGATCCGTGTGGCTGCTTCGGCGAGCAGACGATCTGCGTCACGACAAACGAGGTTGCACATTCCCATTGGCGCCATGCCGAATGGGACATCGAAATTTCGGCCCAGAAGTTCTGTGGCAAGGCTGCGTTCAGATACATCGGCCATAACGCGTGGTTGCAAGCAAATTTCATCGAACCGCAGTTCGTTTCGGGCAAGTCCAACCTCGCGCCCGGCCGCGCCTTCTATAAAATCGAAAACCAACCGAGGCAGTCGCCGTTTCGCCAACCGCCTTGCGTCTTCGGTAGAGAATATGCGGCTTGGTGTAGACGGCATGTTGTCGTTAGCTTCCACGCTCAAAGTCAACCATTTGAACTGTTCAATTCAATATTCCGGTTAGACCAATCAATTAAGACACTCAGCACTCGTACGCGCCTGTATATCGGATACTCCGTCGTAATGGCCAGCACAGGCGCCTCGAATACCAGCACTCCAGAATGCGGAATTTTGGCAACAGAAAGATGCAATCGATGGCTGAACAATTAGGCACGAGCCAAAGCGGACAATGTATTGCAGCGCAACGAGCTTTCGTTGATGAATGCGAATGCCAATGAGCTGACGGTGGTGGCCAAGTGCAACAACTTGAATATCTGTTTGAGCCGCTAACGCTGCCCTGCGGGATAACTCTGAAAAACCGTATTGCGAAATCGGCGATGTCGGATTCGCTGGGCGACGGGACTGGCCATCCGAGTGCCGAGCAAATTCTGTTGTATGAGCGGTGGGCCAGAGGCGGGTTGGCCGTTTCCATTGTCGGTGAGGTGCAGGGCTCTTCCGGTTTCGCTGAGAAGCCCGGCAATCTGGTGCTTAACGAGGCGTCAGACCTCGACCGTTTCAAGCGCCTTGCCCAAGGGGGCGACCAGAACGACGCCTTGCTCTGGCTGCAGCTTGGACACGCCGGGGCGCTTTCTTACGTACCAACCAGTAATCCCAAGGGCCCAAGTGCGCTGGACTTGCCGGGTCTTCGCTGTGCGGAATTGACAATCGACGAGATAGTAAAACTACCTTCGGAGTTTGCTAAGACAGCGCAGTTAGCGCAGCAGACCGGGTTTGGAGGAGTACAAATTCACGCAGCGCACGGTTTTCTGCTGAGCCAATTCTTGTCGCCTTTGTTTAACAGGAGGAAGGACGACTACGGTGGCCCAATCTCAAACCGAATGCGGCTTTTGTTGGAAACCATCGAAGCAACCCGTTCCGCCGTCGGGCCGAATTTTCCGATTGCCGTAAAACTGAACTCTTCAGACCAATTAGAAGGCGGGTTGGTCGAGGAAGACTCGTTGGAAGTGATCGCGGCTCTCGACCGATCTTCAGTCGATCTTATAGATATAAGTGGTGGAACGTATTTTCCGGGAGCCAAGTCTGCTTCAGACGGGTCCGGTCGCGGCCCTTATTTCCTCAAGTTCGCCCAGCGCGCGCGTGACTTGACGACCAAACCCCTGATGCTGACGGGTGGTTTCAAAACGCGAAAGCAGGCCGAGGATGCTGTAGATGGTGGAGCGGTCGATGTCGTTGGTCTTGCCCGCGCGTTCGTTCTTGAGCCTTCGCTTCCTGACCTCTGGAAATCAGATCGAAAACTCGATCCAGCTTTTCCCAGAATCCCGCATGCCCCCGAGGGCGGGATAACCGCGTGGTACACCATGCGGCTGACCGAGATTTGCGCTGACGGGGAAATGCCAGACTTCGGCGATATTGGGCAGGCCATTCGAGACTATGAGAAACGCGACAATGATCGAGCAGAGATTTGGCAACGCCATTTCGCCGATGAAAGGCTGAGGCAGGCATAATCTGCTATCCGCCACAGTGTTCGGAATTTGACCAATCCCACCCTCAAAATGCGACCGGCGAAATTACGGCAGGTACTCACACAGATTTGCGGCGAGTCCGAATTCAGAAAATGTCGTCTGGTTCCGCAGGCGCAAAACTTGCTTGATCTGAACGACTGGAGGGTTTTCCGCGTCCAACTCTTAAGTTTCGAACTGAAAGCATTGGAATGTAGAAAATATCGGAACGTCTTGGAGGATTGCGCGGTGCTTCCTCAATACGCCACTTTTCCGCCGAAAAGGTTACCAACCGGTGCCTTTTGCTGGTGTTTCAGCGCGCCTTCGAGCTGATCAGTAAACACACTGTTGATAATTCGCGAACAAATATCCGCAATCGCGCCACGTTCGCGCCCGGAAAAGAGTCAACATTGGAACTGTCGATGAAAGCCCGATCGCAAGGAACGATGAGTGCTACGCCTACTAAAGAATATATACGAGATGCCAAAGAAGTGGCTGACCGCTGGCGTGATACTAATCTCGTCGTCGCTCGTAATTGGCTACCATCAAGACCAGCGTCTCGCTGATGCTACTCTTGCGGCGATGGGCGAAAAGCCGTTGTCGTTTGCTGTTCAGGAAATTACTCGAGAAAGCCGGTCGGGCGCGTCGGCAGAGTTTCAATTGTTTGCGGAAGCTCGCCTGGAAACTTCTGCAATACACCCGATTGGATCCGAAGAAACAGAGCGAACCTATGTCTTGCTGCCGATATATGCGGTCAGCGAAACCGGTCGATTGAAGGCCAATAGATTTCTCCGCCGGAATTCCGAAGAACCTTTGCCAGGGCAATATCAAGAATGGCATTTGAATGAGTCCGGTGATCCGGTTCCCGCCGGCATTCTGATTTTTGAAGTGTCGACCGAGGAAATGGAAAACTGGCGATTTGAAACATTGGGTATTCAGCGCCTGGGTAGAGGCCTAAACGGTGAAGTCATCCTATTGTCGGGTTCAATATTTAGCCCAACGAACTTGCCAGCTTCTGTCGATTCCCAAGGTTTTGATTCAGCTGTATTTGAAATAATTGGCGAAGGTGCCGACTTTCTTCCCCTAATTGCGCCTATTCGTGCATCAGGCGCTGCCAGTTCTGGCTCGGCAACGTTGACGGCATTGCGAGACAATTGCCTGATGCTCGGGTTTGCTTTTTTGTTTTGTGGAGCCTTCGGCGTATTGAAGCACTATGTTCCCGAGTATCAGCGTCCTGATTACAATTCTCCGGTAAACAGGGAAGTTGATTTGTCGAATAGAACATTCGATTTTTTCGAGCCGATCGCATCCCAGGATGAATTACTTGAAGAAGACGAAGGATTTCATTCGTCCGTAGCCGTGTCGAGAGCGATAAGCCGCGCCGCCGATACAATCGGGCGCAATGCGATCCCTCGAATCAAAAGTCGACTGTAACTCCTGGCAACTTCAATTCTTTTACCAGCTCTCGCAATTCCTGACGGGCGGCGACGTTTGAAAGATTCAAATTCTGAATCCCAATGTCGCGCAAATCAAGAAGCGTAAGCCCGCGCGGAAATAGTTCGCGAAAGATCACCCGCTCTGAAAAACCGGGTGCCACGCGAAATCCGATACGCTTGGCCAATGCATTCACAGCTTCTGCAATTTTCTTTTTGTTGTGCATCGCCTGAGCGCCGACACGGTTGCGAACAACAACCCAGTCGATGGGATCGAGGCCAGCCTGAGCGCGTAGCTGCCGCGCGTTCCAGACCATTTCAGAATAGACAGATGGTCCCAATATCTTGTTAGTGCGAGTGTCGATCTGTGCCAGCAAATCGAAGTCAACAAAACTATCGTTCAAAGGCGTGACAAGCGTGTCAGCCAGCGAGTGTGCGACTTGCGATAGCCGTGTGTGCGATCCCGGACAATCGATTAGGATAAATTCTACTTCGCGTTCGAGCCCGGTGACGGCCGCGGAAAGCCGTTGGTCGTAAACGTTTTCGCCCGGCCCGAGGCTTTCGGGATTGATTTTAGGTAATTCTCGGTAAACAGGGCAAGGAAGTTCAAGTTTCTCGGCAGCCAGGAATTTTTGGCGGTTCTCTACATATCTGCCGAAGCTTTTTTGCCTGAGATCTAAATCAAGGGCACCTACAACGTGCCCAAGGCGAACCAGCGCAGTTGCGATGTGCATCGACACGGTGGACTTACCCGCGCCGCCCTTTTCATTTCCAACGACGATTATGTGGGCCACTGCCTGCCTCTGGTCTTGTAGCGGTACCTGATCCGCCGATTGGCAACACTATATGTTGTGTTTGCCTTCATGAAAAGTGCGGGTTTTCCCCTGACCAATAGGCAAAATTGGACTGAGATTTGCACAAGGACATGCGAATTTCGAAGCTCACAATCAGCCGAGTCGTGTTTCTTGGCGCGAAATAAGCGTCTCGATCTCGCCGATCGATGCTGCGGTCAGCTTAGGACCAGGGGCCCGAACGGTTTCGTGTGCAATTGCGCCCCGTTTTGCGAGTATGTGTTTTCGAACTGCCAGACCCAACCCAGGCTGGCTTTCGTATCGGATCAGCGGCAAATAAACGTCGAATATGTCGCGTGCCGCGCCTTCGTCGCCTTGAGACATCAACTGAACTACATCGCGCATCATCTCGGGATACGCGAAACCGGTCATAGCGCCATCGGCACCGCGGATCATCTCTTCAAGCAAGAATTGGCCGCCGTTGCCGCACAGTATCGAGATCCGCCTCGCCCCCGCGAGTGAAGCTGCTCGGAGCGTCGCAATTTTTTCAAGTCCCGGCCAGTATTCGTGTTTGAGCATGACGCAG
>JBPCWO010000356.1:0-3091 GCA_051009475.1 Boseongicola sp. | reverse complement strand
GAGTCGTCATGGCCACAGGATCGCGAACCAACACTCCGCCCCCTTTTTGAAGATTTCGGCGACCGACTGGTCACCAACGATGACGTCTTCTCCTGGGATGACCTACCGGAATCGGTGGTGGTTTTTGGAGCAGGCGTAATTGGTCTTGAACTGGGTCAGGCCTTGCACCGGCTTGGAGTCCGGGTTGCGGTGTTCGGGCGTGACCACCTGGTTGGGCCGCTGAGTGATCCCGAAGTGATGACTTCGGCGCAAGCCCTATTTTCTGATGAATTCGAATTTCATCCACATGGCGAGGTGACACGTCGTGCTCAAACTGACTCAGGTGTGGAGATCGATTACCTTGTTGACGGTGTGACCAAGACTGCTCAGTTTGAGTATGCTCTGGTCGCAACGGGTCGCCGCCCCAATGTTGACGACCTGGGTTTGGAAAACACATCGCTTGAACTCGATGACCGCGGCGTGCCGCTTTACGACGATTACAATGCGCGGTGCGGCGAATCGCATATTTTCATTGCAGGTGATGCAAACAATCGATTGCCACTGCTGCACGAGGCAGCGGATGAAGGATTTACGGCCGGTTACAATGCGGCTCATTTTCCAAACATTCGACGCTTCGCCAAGAGTGCGCCCATAACCGTAATTTTCACCGATCCGCAAATCATGATGGTTGGCGAAAGTTATCGCGATCTCACTGAAAGGAATGCGTCTTTCGCAATCGGTGAAATCGATTGGTCGGACCAGGGCCGTGCCCGTGTCATGGGCGTCAACAATGGGTTGCTGCGGGTATATGGCGAACACAATAAAGGCAAGTTTCTAGGTGCCGAAATGGCTGGCCCTCGCGCGGAACACTTGGCGCACCTTCTCGCCTGGTCGCGGCAATCAGAATTGACCGTGTCCGAAATGCTTGAGCGCCCATTCTATCATCCGGTCATCGAAGAAGGACTGCGTACGGCGCTACGTAAATTGAATTTTGCATTGGAGATGGGGCCGGAAGCCCCGCCGCGTTGTCTCGATTGTGGTCCCGGCGGCTGATGCAGCGCGAATACCTATTCGTTCACGACGGCCGTCAGGTTCATTGTCAGAAGTGCGCCCGGCGGCAGTCCGTTGACGGCGATGGCAGTTCTTGCTGGTCGATGGTCGCCCATTCGATCAGCGTAGGCGGCGTTCATGACCGCAAAATCATTCATGTCCGTGAGGAAGACGTTGACATGAATGATGTGGTCGAGATCGGAGCCAACCGAAGCCAACATGATCGAAAAAGCGTCAATTATCTGTCGCGTCTGGGCATCGACATCGGGTCCAGCCAACTCACCCGTTGATGGATCGACGCCCGCCGCAGCGCTAATTGTAATGAATTGACCCACCTTGGCGATATGACTGTATGGCCCGACGGGTTCCATTGTCCCTGCTGGCGTCGAAGTCTCAACGTTGCTCGCCGTCACGGCCCTTAATCGCCATAAATTACCATAAAATTGCACACGCGATTGACTATCAGCCGAGGCCAGCACGTGGCCCTGTTCCAGTTCAAACGCCTTGTGGCGCTGCTGGTCAACCTGTGAAGTCCTTCATATGAACCGACCACGACCGTACAATATTCGGTAGCGGACACCCAAAAACTGCTGAGTTTATCTTCGGATCACTTAGCTGAGGCCACCAATCCGAAGGCCTTCAAAAAATCGATCGCGATCTTCTGGATTCTTGAAGATCTCACGCTCCTGGACATCGAGTTGATAATTCGGGTTCAACTGCTTGAGCTTCTCGACCGTACTCGCCGCTTGCTCGATATCGCCATGTAAGCCGTAACTCGATGCCAAATAGGCCAACGCCGGCGTGAACTTCGGATAGTGCTCGACGTGGCATTTCAGAGATCGGATCGCTTTGGCATAATCTGCTTTGATGAAGTGCGCCAAACCTTCGTGAAAGTCATACCCTTCACTGGGATTGAGATGCTTAAGCCTCTCGACAATTCGGATGGCAAGATCGGGATGCTCGGTCCAACAGGAGATGAAGGCAAAGCGTTCCAGAGCGTCAGCGTCGCTTGGGTTGAGCAGGTTCGCGGTCTCAGCTTCTTCCAACGCGATTCCGTGTTGACCGTTCCAAAAAGCGGCCCAGGCAAGACTGCTGTGCGCTATTGCCAGCCCTTCATCTAAGTTGACGGCATGATTGGCCCAATCAAGCGCTTGAAGAATTAATGGCGCTCGATCATGCTTCCAACGATGTATCCAGGCTCTGACTGTGTGGAGTGATAGATAGGCGTATGCCACGGCATACTCAGGATCCAACTCGACCGCACGCATATAACAGTAGTGCGCCCCTTCCCATGTTTCCTTGTTTGGCGGCCTCGACTCGTCCATCGCGCGTAAAAAATAATCATAAGCTTCAATATTGAGCGTGCTGCGTCCGACTACGGCTCGTGGGTGCTCGCGTCGAAGAGTGAGATCCAGCGCGCGGACAATGTTGGCGTTGATCTCGTCTTGGAGGTCAAAGACGTCGCTCAAACTGCGATCAAACCGCTCAGCCCAGATATGACTGCCGTCGGAGGTGCTGATCAACTGTGCATTGACCCGAACTCTGTTATTGGCTTTGCGCACGCTACCTTCAACAAGATAATTTGCACCAAGTTCTTCGCCGACGAGCTTCATGTTGATGGGAGAGCCTTTGTAGGCGAAAGAGGACTGCCGTGCGATGACCGAAAGACCAGGTAGTTTCGATAGATCTGTGATGAGATCTTCGGCAAGACCGTCCGCAAAATAACTCTGCTCTGGATCGCCGCTCATATTGTCGAAGGCCAAAACCGCAATGGATGTTGTTGACGCTTCGTTGGGCCTTTTAGACTGCTCGGCTGTCCTGGCGGCATTGACTGCTACAGCGTTGTTAGAACGAGAAGTGGAATTTCGAAATTCAATTCGAGCAACATAGGTTCGCTTGGGCAGCAAGATTAAAATGGGATCACTCTGGCCGGCTTCATCGTAGTATTCGCGCAGTTTGGCACGTAACCGACCTGCTTCAACCCGAACGATCGCATCAATTGCGGGATCAAAAGTCTCGTCCCTGTCAAAAACGTCGGTCGCGAGGGCGTATTGATTGATGT
>JBPCWO010000355.1:0-3131 GCA_051009475.1 Boseongicola sp. | reverse complement strand
AATCAATATAGCCCATGCCCCGCTTTGCACCGGCAATTCGCACCTTTTGCCGGAGAGTGCCTCATCACAGAACAAAATCTGACGCTCCGCGGACCAGCCTTTCAGAACGCGGTCGAGTTTTGCAAGTTCGGCGACTTCCGGCACATAAGTCGCGCCGCATTGCTCGGCGGCTTCGACCGCGTGCGCTTGTAAGCGATCGCGACGGATGCGCTCGGCATTTGTGTGTTCGGTCTGGACTGGCAGGATAAGGTTCGCCCCCATTTCAACCGCCTTCTCGACGATGAAATCGGTGCGGGACTTTTTCAACGGAGCAAACATCAACCAAAGATCTGGCGGTGCTCTTTGCGGCGCAGATTTTTCGACACAGATCAACGACCCACCGCGCTTGCTGGCCGTACCGACTTCGGCACGCCATTCTCCGTCGTTGCCGTTGAACAGCAGCACCCCACCGCCTTGTTTCAACCGCATTACCCCAAACAAGTAATGCGCCTTGCCACTTGACAGAGGAACCGATTGCCCCTCCCCCAGCGGGTGATCTACATAGAGCCGGATTTTCGTAGCTTTTGTCACGGGGACTATATGACCGACGAGACGACAGTGGGACAAGTGGCCGATGCCGTCTCGGGTAACTGGGTCGACCATTGGGCACCCGAGGCTTCGCGACCATTCCTTAGATTATCCCGCGCAGACAGGCCGATTGGCACCTGGCTGCTTTTTATCCCCTGTTTGTGGGGGCTTGGCGCGGCTTCGCTCATGCAAGGCCATTTCACTGCCGGACATGCGTGGATTGCCATTGGCTGCGCAATTGGCGCCTGGCTAATGCGGGGTGCAGGGTGCACATGGAACGACATAACTGATCGAAAAATTGACGCGAAGGTCGCACGTACGCAGTCACGACCGATTCCCTCTGGACAAGTCAGTGTCGCTGGCGCGACTGCTTGGATGATCATCCAGTCGTTTCTGGCGTTTCTGATCCTTTCAACATTCAACTGGCAGGCACTCTGGCTCGGAGTTGCTTCGCTTGCTTTGGTTGGAGTTTATCCTTTTGCCAAGCGTTTCACATGGTGGCCTCAAATCTTTCTCGGTCTAGCATTCAACTGGGGCGTGTTTCTGGCTTGGACGGCAGCGGCCGGAAGCATCAGTTGGGCCGCGGTGTCGATCTATGTCGGTGGAGTATTCTGGACGCTCTTTTATGACACCATCTATGCCCATCAGGATACCGAGGACGATGCACTCATAGGTATTAAATCCACCGCGCGGCTTTTTGGCGAAGACACAGTTAAATGGCTGAAATGGTTCATTGTTATCAGCGTGTTGTTCTTCGCCACCGGGCTAATTGGCGCGCTTGCACCAAATGTGAATGTGCTTCAACTTGTGTTGGCGCTGGGAGGTGTATGGTTCTTTGGTTGGCATCTTGCGTGGCAGTTGCGCCAGCTTGATATTGACAGGCCCGACATTTGCCTTCGCCTGTTCCGCTCAAACCGTAACGCCGGGTTTATCCCATTGCTATTTTTCGCTTTCGCACATTTCGCGTGATTGCGATGGCGGTTGAGTGGAGCTAACAAAGCGCATGGCCGCCAATCAATCACTGAATCTGCGCCAATTCGTGCCGCACACACTTGCGATCCTGATTGCGGGAGCGGCCTGTTTTGGGATTGCGCTTTGGGCCAAAGCGCGAGTTGAAGCCAAGTCGATTTCGGATATCGAGCTTGTGCTCGGTCAAACCGGCAACGAATGGGCCGAAGCCACAGCGAATGTGCTGCAAGTTTCCTTGTT
The DNA here is from genome assembly GCA_051009475.1 of Boseongicola sp. Lineage (GTDB taxonomy): Bacteria > Pseudomonadota > Alphaproteobacteria > Rhodobacterales > Rhodobacteraceae > CAXMNX01. Next base: position 1,355 of record JBPCWO010000355.1, on the reverse strand, counting down.
TGGAACAGCGCCGGATGAAGCAACACGATTTGCGGCGTTGTCGGCGGCTGGAACGGTCGTGGACGCAAGCCGAATTCGCGACAATATGGAAGTCGCGGCCACTGCCGAAATCGCTGCGCCCGATTTTTCCGTTGAGATTTTGAAAAACAAAGATGGGCTTTCGTTAATCGGATTGGTGCCGCTGGAATCCGATCCGGAAACGATTATTGAACGCGCGCGTCAGATCTCTGGCGCAGAAAGAATAACGGACCTGATTGAAAGCGCAGACTTTGCGCCGCCAATGGGGTGGGAACGAGCGTTGAGCTTTGGCTTGAATGCCCTGGATGATCTTCCACGATCCAAAGTGTCGATCTCGCCAAGGCAGGTAGCGATAACGGCAGTCGCAGAAGATCGCGCGGACAAACAACGTATAGAACGTTCACTTCGACGCGCGGCACCGTCCGGTGTGTCTCTGGCGTTGAATATTAGCGCACCGCGGCCAGTAATATCTCCGTTTACGATCAGATTCTTGATCGACGAGAATGGTGCACGCTTCGATGCTTGTTCAGCTGATACCGAGGTTGCGCGAGAAAAAATTCTTGCTGCTGCAATTGCTGCAGGGCTTGTTGGCAATGGGCAATGCCCGTTGGGCTTGGGCACTCCGTCCACGCGCTGGGGCGAAGCGGCCGTGTTGTCAATCAACGCTTTGAAAGCAATAGGTGAAGGCACCCTGACAATCTCAAACGCCGACGTCAGTTTGGTGGCCGCAGAAGGTACATCGCAATCTGTTTTCGACCGCCATGTAGGCGAGCTTGAGGGGCAGCTGCCGGCCGTTTTTTCGTTGAATGCCATGCGGTTAGAAGCCCCAGAAGAGGTCGCGGATGATAGCGTAATTCCTGAGTTTATCGCCACTCGCTCGCCTGAAGGTCTCGTCCAAATGCGCGGCCGGATCGGTAGTGAATTGAACCGGTCCGCCATCGAAAGTTTTGGAGCCGCACATTTTGGTGCGGCAAACATCTATCCGGCCACGAGAATTGTGGATGGTTTGCCTGTTGGTTGGCCCACCCGGATTTTGACTGCGCTTGAGGCACTGGCGTTGTTAAACAACGGAGCCACTGTCGTTACCCCGGATTCAATTGAAATATCTGGCGTTTCCGGGCGTCAGGATGCGCGCGCCGAAATAGCGCGCATCTTGTCATCTAAGTTGGAGGAAGGTGCGAAGTTTTCTCTCGACATAAAGTACTCTGAAGCGCTGGATCCGCTCGCGGCGTTACCCACACCGGAAGAGTGCGTAGAGCAGATCAACGCCGCCGTTACCAAGCAAAAAATCGTATTTGCGCCTTCATCAACGGATATTGAACCCACCGGCATGGAGA
>JBPCWO010000354.1:0-10700 GCA_051009475.1 Boseongicola sp. | reverse complement strand
GGCTCTGGCTCTGGCTCTGGCTCTGGCTCTGGCTCTGGCTCTGGCTCTGGCTCTGGCTCTGGCTCTGGCTCTGGCTCTGGCTCTGGCTCTGGCTCTGGCTCTGGCTCTGGCTCTGGCTCTGGCTCTGGAAGGGTTTTCGAAAGCTGAACTGCGTCAACCGTTTCCTCGGCAACAACCTCTTCCACACCGCCATCTTCAACGATCGCCTCAAGGCCAGCGTCGATCTTGGACGACGACTTGAACAGCCGCTCCTTTAGTTTCGAGAAAAACGCCATACCGCCTCCAGCCGATTCCCCTTCACCTAATCGCTGGGCAAGTCAGATGGAAGCACACCTTTGGGTCAAATCTCGTCAGGGAAATGCTTGATCGTCAGCCGGATTGGGTTGGGTGCGGCCTGCCCCAGACCACAGATCGATGCATCCGCCATTGCCGTGCAAAGCTCCTCTAAAAGCCCCTGATCCCAGGTGTCCGCCTGCATCAGCTTCACAGCCTTTTCGCAACCCACTCGACACGGCGTGCATTGACCGCAGCTTTCATCCTCGAAGAACCGCAACATGTTCAACGCCGCGGCGCGGGCCGAGTCTTTGTCTGAAAGTACAACCACTGCCGCCGAACCGATGAACGTGTCCAGCGGTTGTAATGTGTCAAAATCCATTGGCACGTCGTTGATCGAAGCGGGCAATAGCCCCGCCGACGGCCCACCCGGTTGATAGGCTTTGAATATATGCCCCTCAGCCATGCCGCCAGCGGCTTCAATTATATCCATGATCGTCGACCCGGCTGGCAACAGATACACGCCCGGATGCGTCACGCGACCACTGACGGAGTATGACCTTAGTCCCTTTCGACCGTTCTTCTCTGTGCCATTCAGAATCTCAGGCCCCTCGCGCAAGACTCGTGCGACCCAGTGCAATGTCTCAACGTTGTGCACCAGCGTAGGGCGGCCGAATATCCCATCTTCGGCGACATAAGGCGGGCGATGCCGCGGCAGGCCACGCTTGCCTTCGATCGACTCGATCATCGCGCTTTCTTCACCGCAGATATATGCCCCTGCGCCCCGGCGAAGTTCCAGATATCCCGGAGCAGCCAGCCCTGCCACTTCCAATGCTGCGATTTCGGTTGCCAGAATGTGCAGAATTGCTGGGTACTCATCCCGCATATAGATATACACACGCTCCGCCTCGACGGCCCAGGCCGCGATCAGAGTGCCTTCCAGCATCAGATGCGGCTCGCGCTCCAGATAATAACGGTCCTTGAACGTGCCCGGCTCACCTTCGTCGCCATTGACCGCCATCAGCCGCGGTCCGTCATAGGATCGCACAAAGCCCCATTTTCGGCCCGACGGAAAACCAGCGCCGCCAAGTCCGCGCAAGCCGCTTTCCGCGACCGCCGCCTGAACTGCTTCCCAGTCACCGCTGGCGCGCAATTCTTCCAACTTGGCGTAACCCCCGCCAGCACGATAAGCGCTCAGAGTCTCATAATCCGGAATCACTGCATGGGTGTCGCCAACCTCAACCGCCGCCAACACACTTTCCGGCGTCGCAAGATCGATATGCTTATGGCCCAACTCAATGACCGGCGCGGTGTCGCAGCGCCCCATGCAGGGCGCCCGCACGACCCGCACTTTATTGGGGTCCAGGCCGTCTTCCAGCGCCGCCATCAGCGATTGAGCGCCGGCAAGCTCGCAGGAAAGTGAATCGCAGACTCGAATTGTCAGATCCGGCGGCGGTGTTTCGCCCTCTTTGACGATATCAAAATGGGCGTAAAACGACGCAACTTCATAAACTTCCGCCTGTCCGATCCGCATTTCTTCCGCCAGCGCGCGCAAATGGGCGGCGGAAAGGTGGCCGTATTCATCTTGGATCAAATGCAGATGTTCGATCAAAAGGTCGCGGGCGCGCGGGCGTTCACCCAACAGCGCCTGAACTTCCGCCAGTGCTGCATCGTCCAGTTGGCGACCCTTCGGCGTCTTGCGCCCTCGTCCGCGGCCGGACTTCCAGACACCCTTCTTTTCATCCAACGCCATACACGTTCCCTTTTCGTTTGCCGCATCCTAGTCACCGCGACCGGCAGCGAAAGGCAAAATGCGACTCATCCGGGCAAAAATCCGCATCGCTTTGTGGTGTTCCCTGCTTCATCGTGGCAATGATTTCACATGCGAAACTTGGCTTTCATAACTCTTTTGTCCGTCGGCGCAGCAAATGCCGCCGATCAGCCGGTTTCGCCATCTGAATTTGAAGCGATGGTTTTGGGAAAAACTTTCTCCTATTCCACCGGCGGTGCAGCCTACGGGGCCGAGGAATACCTCGACGACCGCCGGGTACGATGGTCGTTTCTTGACGGGTATTGTCAGGATGGCGAGTGGTATGTCGCTGGCGACCAGATTTGCTTTATCTACGAAGAAATTGAATCACCGCAGTGCTGGCAATTCTATTTGCGTAATGGCCAACTCATGGCGCGGTTTGAAAACAACCCGATGGCGACCGAGCTTTACGAGACCAGCCGCCAAGACGAGCCACTTCTCTGCCTCGGCCCAAGAATAGGCGTATAATTCTCCAGGATGAACTCGACGAACTACAATAGATCCATTCGTGTTTCAGCCGAGGCTACCGCGGCATTTGACGCTGTCACGAAAGGGATTGAGCACTGGTGGACGCGACCGGACAACCCGTTGACCAAAGTTGGTGACCGCGCAAAGTTCACTTTCCCTCCCGGACGGTCTTATTGGACATTCGAACTAACAAAGGCGGATCCCTCAGGGCATGTCGAATGGGAGTGCGTAGACGCCCTGCATATTCACGAGGGTCAACCCAAGGAAATTGAAACAGAGTGGCTTGGCACCAAGGTCCTCTGGTCGATCAAGCAGGACGGGTCGCACACCGACATCGAAATCGAACACGCGGGCCTGCAACCAGAACTTCACTGCTACGACGTTTGTAAAGCTGGCTGGGACATTTTCGTTTTGGATAGTCTGCGAAATTATCTCGAAACCGGAGAAGGATCGCCACACCAAGCTCCCGTCGGCTAGACAGCGCCAACAATCGACCGCTTGGAGTGCCGGTATCGCGGCACAAAGACGACCCATCAATAAAAACTCGAGGAACGACGGTCTATCTTTCGAACAGGAATACAAAGGGTCGTTCTTGCTCTCACATACTTCCGTCGTTGATCTGAATTTGGCCTTTGCTTGGCAAGGAGTTTTGGTTGGCATTTGGCCTCGTTCGATACAGATCATCCAAAAGCAGGCGGCTGTGAATCTGGGGCAAGTGTCTGGCTGGAATGTGCGGAAACAGATGATGAACCAGGTGGAAGCAATCGTTTCGAGGGAAAAACAACAGTCGCAACAGACCGGCTGCGCGGACGTTTCTGGACGCTTCCAGATCGTCGTTCGCGGCGACGATACCGGCATGATCGATGCAGTCAGCCCAATAGTTCAAAGTCGTGAAAACCATAACAAATGGGACAATCAGAAACAGCATACTAACAGGAAACAGAAACGAAACGACCGCAACGATCCCCAATATACCAAACTTCAATATCTGATAAATCCGTCCGTCCCGGGCGGAGAGATCTACGGATAAATAGTAAGGCAGATGCATGCCCACGAGCGGTGTGAAAATATGCCGGGCAATGACCCTCAGCGACAGCGGTTCATGAAGCCGAAAGCGCTCGATGCTCTGGAAATCAAGATCGTTTTGATAATCACCGAGATGCATGTGGTGCGTTAGATGTTCTTCACGGTAGGTCTCGAATGAACACAACAAGATTGCCGCGCAGAATTTTCCAATAGTCGCATTGTCTTCACGGTGTTCGGCGAAAGTGGCGTGAGTACACTCGTGAACAATATTATTAAGGGCTCTTAGGCGTGTCCCAATAAAAATGACAAACATCGCAATACTGAAAACGCTGGCGAACGAGGTTTCAAGACTGGCCGCAAATGCTCCAAGTCCGACAGCTAGCGCCATCTGAAAAATAAATGAAATCACGATCGCCCATGCGATCGTTTTGCTATACCGCTCCATTCTACCAAATTCGCGTGCATAGCGTCGGCGTAATAATTTTGCAGACATTGAATTCCCCAATCCAGACTTCGTTTGAGTATCTCTTGAATCAATCGCTTCTCAGGCAAGCGTATCGATGCAAACGCAACCATAGGATGAGAAAATTCGCTGCTTTTTCCCCCTAATTTTTCGCCAAGGTTTGGTGCAGATTAGCGGCCTCACCTATAAGCCCAGCGTATGCTTCATTAGCAATCTCGGGGAATAGTCAGGCGGCCCACTTCAGAACCAGATGCGGGCTCAAACGCGGTTCAAACCGCATTAATCAATAACAGCCCGCCCGCTTTAGAAACTAATCATTAATTGCGCCGTGACGGTCGCCAATATCAACGGCTTGTCGAACAAATGTTTCGCGCGCGAAACATCCAATCTCAGAACAACGATCCCTGGCCCGCACCACCGTCTTTACGTTTTTTGGAAGGCTCCGCGCCTTTGGTCGCCACATCCAGTCGTCCGTCCCGGAATTCGATTTCAAGTGCCTCGGCAGCTTTCGCAGCGGCAACGCCGGTCACTACTTCAGTTCCGGCCCGCACCACAGCGTATCCTCGCGCCAACGTTTCCATGTATCCCAGAGACCGCAACAATCGGTCGATGCCCAAAATCCGATCCTTATGGACAGTGATCATTCGCCTCAACGCGGGCTCAAGACGCCGCGCCCGATCATCCAATCTGGATATCTCGGTATTGAGTCGCGTTCTGAGCGTTGCAGGACGGATGCCACCCGCATTCGCCGCGAAAGCCGCCGTTTTTCGTTCGATCAGACGTTTCGGTGCATCGCGCAATAGCTCGTCGGCCCGATCCAGACGCTGACGCGGTTCAAATAAAAGCGCGTCGGCCTTTGGAAGGATCCGCGCCAGATCTTTCAGGCGCTCTTTCCGGCGGTCTACCCCGCGCGCGACTGCACGTGTCAGCCGTGCTTCCTGTTCGTCGACCCATGCTTTCAATTCCAGCCGAACCGGTACCGCCAGTTCGGCAGCCGCAGTCGGCGTTGGCGCGCGCTGATCCGAGACGTAGTCGATCAACGTCGTGTCCGTCTCATGTCCGACCGCGGAAATCAGAGGAATGTCGCTTTCGGCGGCAGCGCGCGCGACAATCTCTTCGTTGAACCCCCAAAGATCCTCGATCGACCCACCACCGCGCGCAACGATCAGCAAATCCGGCCGGGGCAGTGACCCGCCTGATGTTAGTGCATTGAGCCCGCGGATCGCCGCGGCCACTTCCGGTGCACACTGATCCCCTTGAACTGCCACGGGCCAAATCAAAACCTTGCGCGGAAACCGATCGCGAAGCCGGTGCAAAATATCGCGAATGACCACTCCTTGCAGAGACGTCACGACACCGATGATCTCTGGCAGATACGGCAGTGGTTTTTTGCGTTCCGCAGCGAACAGCCCTTCGGCCTCAAGCTTCTTTTTGCGCCGCTCCAACATCGCCAGAAGCGCGCCCTCGCCTGCCACCGAGACGCGCTGAGCATTCAATGCAAATTTGGATTGGAATCCCGACGCGGTCATTTTGCCTTCTGCGACAACTTCCATGCCTTCTTCGGGCGTTGTCCCGATCGCGCCGATCTGACCTTTCCAGGTCATGCAGGACAGAACCGACTTGTCGTCCTTCAGGTCGAAGTAAAGATGCCCAGATCGCGCCAGCACGACACGACCAACTTCACCGCGCACGCGCACCCAGCTCAGTTCGCCCTCGATGAGGCGTCGAACAGTGCCGGCGATCTCCGAGACTGAGAATTCGGGTGCATTATCGCCGAGTGCGTCTTCGAACAGATCCATGGCCGCCTTGCCTTGTGCTTCGCTTGGCCGAACCCTAGAACGCCGGAAGCGTAAGGTGAAGCGGGGCGGCGTGGCGTGAACATCCTGATTTTGGGCGGCGGCGGGCGCGAACACAGCCTTGCCTGGGCGACCAAACAGAACCCAAAATGCGATCGGTTGATCGTCGCACCTGGAAATGCCGGAATCGCCAAGATTGCGACGTGTGCCGAGCTCGACATCGAAGATGGAGCGGCAGTTGTGGCGTTTTCGGAAGAAAACGCGATTGATTTCGTGATTATTGGACCCGAAGCCCCCTTGGCTGCAGGTGTTTCTGACGACCTTCGCGAGGCGGGGTTCCCAGTCTTCGGCCCCTCGAAAGCCGCCGCAGAACTTGAAGCGTCAAAGGCCTTCACCAAAGAGATCTGCGACGCTGCAGGCGCGCCGACGGCGGCATGGGCACGTTTTACGGAAGCGTCCGCTGCGGAAGATTACATCCGAGCGCAAGGCGCACCAATTGTCGTGAAAGCTGATGGTCTTGCGGCAGGAAAAGGCGTTGTCGTCGCGATGACCGAGGCCGAAGCGATTGACGCCATCGACGATATGTTCGGCGGCGCGTACGGGTCAGCCGGCGCGGAGGTTGTGATCGAAGAATTTATGGACGGCGAGGAAGCCTCATTTTTCGTGCTTTGCGACGGCGAAACGGCCTTGCCATTTGGAACGGCGCAGGACCACAAGCGCGTCGGCGAAGGTGATACCGGGCCGAACACCGGCGGCATGGGCGCTTATTCGCCCGCACCGATCCTGACCGACGAGTTGGTGACTCTGGTTATGCAGGACATCATACGCCCGACGCTTAATGAAATGTCAAAGAGAGGCACGCCCTATCAAGGAGTTCTTTATGCCGGTCTTATGATCAAGGACGGCGCGGCACGGCTTGTTGAGTATAATGTCCGATTTGGCGACCCCGAGTGCCAGATCCTGATGATGCGACTTGGTGGGCAGGCATTCGATCTGATCCATGCCGCTTCCGAGGGGCGGCTTTCAGAAGCAAAAATTAACTGGGCGGACGATCACGCCATGACGATTGTGCTGGCCGCAGACGGTTATCCGGGCAGTTACACTAAAGGCACTGAAATCAGAGGCTTGAGCAGTATCGCCGACGACAGCCATGTCGTTGTCTTTCATGCGGGCACCTCGGCAGAGGGCGAGCGTATTCTGGCAAATGGTGGCCGAGTCTTAAACGCAACCGCGCGCGCCAGAACGCTCGCCGAAGCACGCGTGGAAGCCTATAGTGTCATAGATCGCATCGACTGGCCTGAAGGCTTCTGTCGCGGTGATATCGGTTGGCGCGCGCTTTGATCGCTGGCAAGGGAGGAAAGACTTGGGATTCGTAACTTCTCTTCCCCGCAACGAGGCCGGCATAGAAACTGTTATCGGTGTTCTAAAGCAGCAACTGGGCGAACGGCTTCAAACCGGCGACTCTATCCGCGAACAGCACGGGCACACAACGACCTGGCATGATAACCAGTGGCCCGACGCAGTGGCATTTGTAAAGTCGACCGAAGAAGTTGCTGAAATCGTCACGGTCTGCGCCACCCACAAAGTGCCAATTATCGCCTTTGGTACAGGCACTTCTCTGGAAGGCCACGTCAACGCTCCCGCAGGCGGAATTTCGATTGATTTCAGTCAGATGAATTACGTTCTTGAAGTTCATTCAGAGGACCTTGATTGCGTTATCCAACCTGGCATTACACGCAAGGCGTTGAATGAGTATCTACGCGACACCGGGCTTTTCTTTCCCATCGACCCAGGCGCTGACGCGTCGCTTGGTGGTATGGCGGCCACGCGGGCGAGCGGCACCAACGCGGTCCGCTATGGCACGATGAAAGACAATATTATCTCGCTTGAGATGGTTCTGCCTAATGGCCGCGTGATCCGCACTGGCAAGCGCGCCCGCAAGTCGTCGGCGGGATACGATCTGACCCGGATGATGATAGGATCTGAAGGGACACTCGGGATCATTACTGAGATGACGGTGAAACTTCATGGCATTCCTGAAGCGATGTCATCAGCGACGTGTTCGTTCCCGAGCGTCGAAGCCGCATGCAACGCAGTCATTCTGACAATCCAGATGGGGATACCGGTTGCGCGAATCGAGCTTCTTGACGATTTGCAGGTCAAGGCGTGCAACGCCTATTCTAAATTGGAGTTGCCAGAAACGCCGTTGCTGTTGCTTGAGTTTCACGGCAGCGCATCGAGCGTGGCTGAACAAGCCGAAACATTCGGAGACGTCGCTCAGGAAGTCGGCGGATTCGGATTTGCCTGGACGGCATCAGCGGAAGAACGAACGAAACTTTGGCAGGCGCGGCACGACGCTTACTGGGCCTGTCTTGCCTGGCGCCCGGGGGCCACGGCGATTGCGACAGATGCCTGCGTGCCAATTTCGCGGCTGGCAGAATGCGTAACCATGGCGCAGGCGAAACTCGCGGACTTGCGCCTCGAAGCCCCGATCGTAGGTCACGCTGGAGACGGCAACTTTCATACATCGGTCCTGGTGATGGAGGACGACGCCGAGGAAATGGCCAAAGCAGAAGAATACGTCAGTTGGCTGGCCGAAACGGCGATTGCGTTGGACGGCACCTGCACCGGCGAACACGGAATCGGTCAAGGCAAACGAGGTTATCTGGGCAAAGAGCTAGGTGATGCCGTCGATATCATGCGCGCCATCAAGGCGGCAATCGACCCGGACAGCATCATGAACCCCGGCAAAATCATCTGAAACCAAGCTGGCGACAGACTTAAGGGACTGGACGTTCAATCAACAACCGGCTGCTGCCCGAAAGCAGGAATATCACCGCGGCGGCGCAGACAATCGTCGGCCCGGTCGGCGTGTCGAACAAAAGCGACACCCGGAGCCCTACCAGAACTGAAAGAACCCCAAACATTGTGGAAATTGCTGCCATCCGTTCCGGTGTGGATGCAAGAAAACGCGCAGCAGCAGCAGGAATGATGAGCATGGCGGCGATCAGCAAAACACCAACGACTTTGATCGCGACTGCGACGACTAGTGCAAGCGCAATGGAAAGGATCAACTGTTCACGCCGTGGGTCGATTCCCGCTGCGCGTGCCAGTTCAGGGCTGAGTGTGGAAGTAAGCATCGCCGACCAGCGCCAAGCCAGGATCGCTAGAACCAACAATGCACCACCCCAGATTATCAACAGGTCACTGCCACCGACTGCCAGAACGTCGCCGAAAAGAAACGCCATCAGATCAATGCGCACGCCGGAAACAAATGAAACGGCGACCAAACCGAATGCCAGTGCGGAATGCGCCATAACGCCGAGCACAGTGTCGCTTGCAAGGCCGCGGCCGCTGATGAGTGACACAGCTATGGCCATGAGAAGTGCCACCACAAGCGCGCCGATGAAGACCGGTGCCGAAATTGCCAGCGCCAATGCCACGCCCAGGATCGAGGCATGTGCCGTAGCATCACCAAAATAGGCCATGCGGCGCCAAATGACGAAACATCCCAGTGGGGCTGACGCTATGGCAACGCCGATACCTGCCAGGGTGGCGCGAATGAGGAAACTGTCGAGCAGGGTCAATCGACGGCCTCGTGGGCGTGCGTGTGATCGTGGCTGTGATTGTGATCGTGGCGATAGAGCGCCAGCGCGCCTTGAGTGCCAGAGCCAAATAGCGCGCGGTATTCGGGTGCGCTGGCCACATGTTCAGGCGTGCCGTGACAGCAGACATGGCCATTCAGGCAGATCACGCGATCTGACGTGGCCATGACGACGTGAAGCTCGTGGCTGACCATTAGTATCGCGCAGCCAAGCGACTGGCGCACCTCTTCGATGCGGCGATAAAAGGACGCGGACCCTGATTGATCCAGTCCCTGCGTGGGCTCGTCCAGAACCAGGATTTCCGGGGCATTGAGAAGCGCGCGCGCAAGCAGAACGCGCTGAAACTGGCCGCCCGAAAGCTCTGTCATCTGGGCGTCCTGAAGGTTAATCGCGCCCGCATGTTCGAGTGCGGTTTTCGCGTCGTCAGACCCGACACGCGTCGGCAAGTTGAGAAACCTGATCACCGACATCGGCAAGGTCCGATCGATATGAAGCTTTTGCGGCACATAGCCAATGCGGAGGCCCGGTTTGACCCGAACTTTGCCCTCTGCCGCAGGCACAGCACCGAGTATCGCACGCAACAGCGAAGACTTTCCCGATCCGTTGGGGCCAACGATGGTGACGATCTCGCCCTTGTCGATCTGCAGATCGACATGCGCGAGGATAGTCTTGCCGCCAAGGCGGATTGTCATGTCGGATACATCAACCAGCATCTTTGGGCTCCTGTTCCTGGCAGTTCGGACACACGCCTTCGATTTCCAGCACGGTTCGTTCAGCCAAAAACCCCGCCTCTCTTGCGGCTTTGCCGAGCGCGCCTCGCGAAAGTGCTGCGTGAGTTTCGGCAACGCTGTCGCAAATGCGGCAAATCATAAATGCCGGCGAATGCGTTTCTGTTGGATGGGCGCAAGCGATAAAAGCATTCAGGCGTTCAATGCGATGCGCAAACCCATTGCTGACCAGAAAATCGAGCGCCCGGTATGCGGCGGGCGGCTGGGCATTTTGACCGTCTTCGCGCAAACGATCAAGAATTTCGTAGGCCCCCATTGCACGGTGCTCGGTCAGCAAGATCTGCAAAACGCGGCGGCGCACTGGTGTGAGTTGAAGCCCGGCGTCCTTGCAGGAGCTTTCGACCGCCACGAGGCAATCGGCTATGCAGGCGTGGTGGTCGTGCGTGCTAAATCCGATGGTATCCAAAGCTAATATCCCAAACGCAAACTCTGCGGTTGATATGATATATCATAACATATAACAACCCGCCG
>JBPCWO010000353.1:0-4890 GCA_051009475.1 Boseongicola sp. | reverse complement strand
CTGCGTGCCTCTATCCCAGCATAGAGAATCGGTGCAAAGACACTGATCGCGTTGAGGCAAAGCATGGTTCTGCAATGGACAACAGGCGGGTGATCGGTCCAGGTTCTGGTGCGGTCAAATATGATATTCTAACGGCAATCACGATAGCGGGGTTGAATGGATCGGCGCGCGATCAAATAGCAATGATGCGGCTCTGTTCTCTGATTACTGCCCGTTACAATTGGCGTCGTGACGAGCTGAGTATTGGCCAACAAGAGATGGCGCAGCTGTGGGGCGTTGGGTCCAGGACAGTCAAACGCGAGGTAAAGCGGTGGTTAGAAACCGGCATCTTGATCTGTACTCGCCAAGGTGTGCGAGGTCGAGTTGCGGCATATTGCCTGAATATGCTTCGAGTTTGCGAGGTGACTGAACGGTATTGGTCGCTTTTGGGCCAGGATTTCGTCGATAGGATGCGTGAGCTGAAGCCAGGGGGCGACCGTGTTATTCGTCTCGATGCAGTTCGCGCAATTCGACGAGAAGAAGCCGACACCAGCGGCTGGGATGCCGTGAATCTAAATCTGGAGCATCAGTTTCCAACACAGCACGGTGCTTGGATTGCACCGCTCATTGCCAGTGAAGCCAATGGTGAGCTGGTTCTAGATGCAAAAAGCGCCTTTGCCGCGGAATATATCAAAACGCACTTTGGACGCGACATCGCAGAGGCTGTTGCTGCCGAATGGGGGGCGCCACAACGAATTACTATTCGCGGACCGTCGTCGGCAAAACTCACGGTCAAATAGTTACTAATTAGGCGATATTCGGAATTCCTATCGAATTTGGCTGCCAGCAGAATTACGTTCACCTTTCTATTCGCCGGGGATGAATAGAAACTGTTAATCCACTATGAAGCAAACATGATCGATCCTCACGACCGCGAATTTCTGACCCGCTTGTTCGAGACCGCCGTGTCGGCGGCTGACCCCAAGGCCGCGATGATGTCCGCGCTTCCGCCAAAGACCGTCGGCCGTACCGTCGTAATCGGAGCGGGGAAGGGGGCGGCGCAAATGGCCGCGGCTCTTGAAGAGCTTTGGAGTGGACCTGTCGAAGGCGTGGTTGTCACGCGGTACGGATATTCAGCGCCGACCCGGCAAATTCGCGTTATGGAGGCGTCTCATCCAGTTCCCGACATAGCAGGCCTTGCGGCGACTGACGCGCTTTTCGATGCGGTACAAGGACTTTCTGAGGACGATCTGGTCGTAGCGCTGGTTTCCGGCGGTGGCTCAGCACTATTACCCGCACCTGTTGAAGGGCTGGGGCTGGAGGACGAACAGGCGTTGAACGAGGCGCTTTTGGCGTCCGGAGCGCCAATTTCCGCGATGAATGCGATCCGTAAGCAAATCAGCCGGATCAAAGGTGGCCGCCTTGCCGCAGCGGCGTTCCCGGCACGTGTGGTCAGCCTTGTCGTCTCGGACGTCCCTGGTGACGATCCCGCCCAAGTGGCCAGCGGTCCGACAGTTCCGGACACGGGCCATCGCGGAGATGCGATCGCGCTTGCCGACGCGTATCGGATCGAATTGCCGATGTCGGTGCGCGCGTATCTCGAAAGCGGGGCAGGGGAGGCGCTATCACCGGATGACCCAGTATTTGCCCGAAACGATGTGCGAGTGATTGCCAGTGCTGCCATCTCGCTTGAAGCAGCTGCGAATGCCGCTGAAGCTGCGGGTGTTGCCGCGGTAATACTTTCGGACGCCATTGAAGGCGAGGCGCGCGATATCGGCCAAATGCACGCCGCAATCGCACGCGAGGTGCGAATGCGAAACCGACCATTTAATGCGCCGGTCGTCATCCTTTCGGGGGGTGAGACCACTGTGACAATCAGCGGACCTGGCGGTAAAGGCGGGCGGAACACAGAATTTCTGCTGGCCAGTGCGGGCGGAATTGATGGTCTGTCGGTGACGGCGTTGGCTGCCGATACCGATGGGATAGACGGGTCCGAGGATAATGCCGGCGCATTTGCAAACGGAACGACATTGGCGCGGCTTCGGAGTGCGGGATATGACCCCGCCGAGATGCTCGCCAGTCATGACGCTTGGACGGCATTTGATGCGCTTGGGGATTTGTTCGCGTCGGGGCCTACTGGCACGAATGTAAATGATTTCAGAGCGTTACTGATACGCTGAGGTTCACGCGGTCCAGCGAAACGATGTTTCTACTGCGTGAAGAAATGATTTCGCGGACGAACTTGCTGACATCAATTGATAGCTCTGGTCGCCCGTTCGCACGATCATTGCGCCCATGTGTTCCATGACAGTTCTGCCGGCGGCGTTTACGGGGAAGGCACTGTCATGCAGGTCAAGCGGGCAGAGCCGCTCGAGCGCGGCGATTGCGTTCGGACCGGTCACCTCGAGTATGACCCATGCATCGGTTTGATCTGTGGTGTAGCCCGCGCCGTCCAGCTTGCCTTGGACGTGTTCATTCGCATCCGATGTGGCGTGCCGAAAGACCAGCATCATCTGATCTGATGAGGTGCGGATCGCGCGGATTTCGCCTGATATAGTCGACAACGTGGGATCGGGCATATCCAGTGACCAGCCACCTTTAAGTGCTGCGGCCAGAGCGTCATCGCCGCCATGAGGCGTCGCGATTGACACCAGCGCGAGGTCATCACGTTCAACGACGGTGCTGTCGCCAAAGTTCAGGTTCGTGCCTCCGAGTAGGGGCGCGGCTTTGAGGGCATGTTCAGCCACGTTGACGCTCTCCTTCTGGATCAATGTGATGGGCCGAACAGACTTCAACCATCACGTCTTGATTGCGAACCGGGCTGTAGGCGCGAACTTGTTCACCGATGCGATCTTTGCCGCGCTTGAGGAAGCCGAGCCCAACGGAATGGCCTAATTCGGGCGAATAGGCGACCGAAGTCATCCAGCCTTGATCGTGCGCCATATCAGCCGGATCGCCGGGGGTCAGGAAATGGGCACCCGCAGTCAGGATCACCGACCTGTCCACAGGCTGAAATCCCACCAGCCGCATATCGTCGTCGCGGTTCATTTCCGGACGTTCGCTGAGTTTCGAGCCGATAGAGTCCTTCTTCTTCGATACCATTCCGCCGAGGCCAAGCATCGCCGCGGTTGTCTGACCGTTCAATTCATTGCCCGCTGCGTGACCTTTTTCGATCCGCATGACGCCCAAGGCCTCGGTGCCGTATGGCGCGGCGTTAAACTCTTCGCCCGCGGCCATCAGGGCCCGGATCATCGCGTCACCGAAGCGAGCCGGGACAGCAATTTCAAAGGCAAGCTCACCTGAGAAAGAGATCCGGAAGAGCCGGGCAGGGGTGCCGCCAAAAACCGTGCATGCCGCGCAAGCCATGAACGGGAAACCTTCGTTCGAAAGGTCGAGGTCATCAACAACTTTGGACAGAAGCGCCCGAGAGTTTGGGCCGGCAACTGCAAATTGCGCCCAGGCATCAGTGGTTGAGATCAAGTGCACATCGAGGCCAGGCCAGAGGCACTGACGCGCAAACTCCATGTTGCGGAACACCAACACGGCGTTGGCGGTGGTCGTTGTCATGACGAAATGATGCTCTGCAAGCCGTGCGGTTGTTCCGTCGTCGTAGCAGATGCCATCCTCGCGCAACATCAAGCCATAGCGCACCTTGCCAACAGGCAGTTTCAGGAATGCGTTGGCGTAGATGCGATTGAGGAATTCCGCCGCGTCGCGGCCCTGAATGTCTATCTTTCCAAGCGTTGTCACATCGCAGACGCCAACGGATCCGCGGGTCATTTCAACTTCGCGGTCGACACTGTCGCGCCAGCCTTTTTCGCCTGGACGCTTGAACCACTGCGCCCTGAGCCACATGCCAGTTTCGACGAAATCTGCGCCGTTCTCCTCGGCCCAATTGTGGCTGGGCGTTATTCGGAACGGACGAAAGTCCTTGCCGCGTGCACGACCCGCGAAGGCGCCGATTGCGACGGGATTATAGGGCGGCCGGAAGATGGTCGTGCCGGTTTCCGGGATCGATTTGCCGGAAGCCTCGGCCATAACCGCGAGCCCAAGGATGTTAGCGGTCTTTCCCTGATCCGTGGCCATGCCAAGCGTTGTGTAGCGCTTCAGGTGCTCGACCGACCGGTAACCCTCCTGGTTCGACTGCTTGACGTCTTTCGACGTGACATCGTTTTGCAAGTCGATCCAGGCGCGTTTCTTACTATCGGCGACGTGCCAATAGGGCTTGATATCCGCCGCTTCGTCGCTAGCCGTTGGTGCATCACCAGTTGCACTGGAATGTCCAAGCTCACTTGCGATTGCGGTCGCCGCGGCGTGTGCTTCTCCGATCGCCGCCGCCAGCGTGATCGAGCCGTTCGCAGCGCCCGCCACGGTCATTCCGGGCGGCAATTCGCCAGGAACAAATCCGGCGATGTCATCGCGCCACGTCGGGCGACCACGATGGTGGCAGGTAAGATGCACGTTCGGTGACCAGCCACCGGAAACAGCCAGACAGTCGGCTTTGACTTTGCGGCCGTTGCTCAGGAACACAGTATGAAGTCCCTTGCGTCCGGCGGTGTCGATCACCGCATCGCCCTGTCGAGCATCGATTACTTGTGTGATTTCAATACCTTTTGCGCGCAGATCGTCGGCAGTCCGCAGACCATCGTCGTTGTTGGTGAACACCGCGACTTTGTTGCCGGGCGCGACGCCGAAACGGTTGACATAGGAGCGCACCGCACCGGCCAACATCACGCCGGGGCGGTCATTGTTGCCGAATGCGATGGATCGTTCGGTTGATCCGGCCGTTAGGAGCGCACGCTGAGAATAGATGCGCCACAAGACTTGCCGCGGCTTGCCGTCGCTGTCAGCTAGGTGATCAGTTCTGCGCTCCAATGCACCATAAATGCCATGATCGTACGTACCATAGAC
>JBPCWO010000352.1:0-3391 GCA_051009475.1 Boseongicola sp. | reverse complement strand
CCCGGCACCGAACGTGTCGCACAGCTGTGCTTCATTCAATTTCGTACCGGCGATCAGCCGTTGTTCCATGACGGCTGCATGAATCCGCTCAACAATCTGATGTTCTTGCGAGTCCGGTTCGAAAGAGCTGCCTGCTGCAGACAGCAAGTTTGCGTTCTTCGTCACGGGTATTCCTTTTGAGCCTCGAGCACGCGGGTCAATCTGTCGTGAGAGGAGATTGGCAACATATAACAAAAAAGTTAGACACAAAACAGAGGCACTTTGAAAACGTTCATTGACAAGATTGTTAACATTCTCTTCAATGATTGTGCAACATAGGAAACGCGCAAGTGTTCTGTGGAGAGAAACAACATGAAATTCAATTCAGCATTGACTATTTCTGCGCTCGCGATCGCATCATCGCTTGTGCTCGGGGCTAGTGCCTACGCAGCCAACGAAAAACTCAAAATCGGATTTGTCGGTGTCACCAGCGGTCCCGCTGCGGCCTGGGGCATTTCCAATGTTCGATCCATGCAGGCTCGGGCTGCATGGCTGAACGAACTCGGCGGTGTCAAAATCGGCGGCAAAACTTACGATATCGATATCATCACGTTTGACGATCAGAAGGATCCAAAGCGTGCGATCGCGGGTATGGAGAAGATGGCGCAGGAGGGTATCCACTATGTCGTGGGGCCGAATGTGGATGACGGTGCGGCCGCCGTTCGCCCTGTGGCGGAGCGGAACGGCATCATGTATTTCCCTTATGCGTTCCCGAAGTCGCTCTATACTGCGCCTGCTTCGAACGCCATTTTGGGTATGGTCGCTAACTATCAATCCGGCCCGGCCATCTACAAATATCTTAAGGACAAGAAGGGCGTGAAAACGGTTGCCTTTGTTGCCGCCAATGAATCTGATCCGCTCAGTCAGCGTGATGGCGGTGTCGCGGCGGCCAAGGCGCTTGGCCTCAAAGTGGTATCCGGCAACATCACCTACCAGGTCGATACGACGGACTTTACGCCGGTCATTACGCCGGTAATCAAGCTTCGGCCGGATCTGCTGGTACTTTCCGGCGTCGCACCAGCTAACGCACCGCAACTTATACGATCAGCGCGCGAACTCGGTTTTAAAGGCTTAATCTCGACGGAGACGGCACAGGACGCACAGGTTTTGAAAGAAGGCGCCGGCGAACTGGCCAATGGTTTCATCTCTGTTGGCGGCGCATCAACACCTGAAATCGCCACGGATCAGATGAAGGAATTCGTCAAGCGCTACACGAAAATGTTTGGCGAATACAATGATGAGTCCAACACCAAGGTTTACGCGTTGGAATATATCATCGAGACGCTGAAAGCGAACCCTGCCGCGATCAAGGACGTCAAAGCGTTTCAGAAGACCATGGACACATTTGAAGCACCCAATCCTTACCTGAAGGGTGGTGCAAAACTCAGATATGTCGGCATGTCGTCGTTCGGACAAAAACGGCAGGTTGCTGTTCCGCTGGTTGTCAACGTTTACGAAAACGGTGCCTTCAAAACGCTCTTCGTCGCAGCTGTCGACTGATTGTCTTCTTTTGAGCTCCCTGCGCATGCTTCTGGCATGCAACTAACCGGGGTCCAGATAAGCTCTCTGGACCCCGCTTTTTACCTGGACCGTTTCAATGGAACAAATCCTTGCAAACGGGCTCTATCTTGGCGCGCAGTATGCGTTGATAGCGCTTGGTTTGACGCTGATCTTCTCGCTTATGAACGTGCTCAATTTTGCGCATGGTCAGATGTATGTTTTGGGGGGATTTGTAACGTACACGGTCTATGCGCAACTTGGCATGCCATTCATTGTAGGATTGCTTGCATCGGCGGTCACATTGGCGGTTGTCGGAGGGGTCATTGAAAAATTTCTCTTCCGTCCGGTTATCAGACGATCACACCGCGAAGAAAGCACGATGCTCCTGGCGGCTGGCATTGCCTTCTTCCTGGATGCGGTGATCCTGCTGAGTTTTGGCGAAAAGCAGCGCGGCGTACCCAAAATCATCAACGGCGTCCTGAACTGGGATTTCCGGATTATCATGCCTTATGACCGGATACTGATCGGTGTTTTGGCCATCGCCGTGATCGCCGGCTTCATTCTCTACATGCAATACAGCAAAACGGGACGTGCGATGCGCGCACTCGCACAAGACCGGATTGCTCCACAACTCATGGGCGTCAATGTCGATCGTTATTCGATGATTGGGTTCGCGCTCGGCGCGATGCTCGCTGGCGTTGTCGGAGGACTGTTGGTCACCATCACCGGCGTCAACTTGGGCATGGGTGGTCCAACATCCATCAAGGCTTTCATGATGGTCATGATCGGTGGGGCCGGAGTGATATCCGGCGCCATCGCGGGTGGGTTCATATTAGGCATGATGGAGTCTGTTGGTCTCACCGTGCTCTCCCAGTACGGCAACATTACCTATCTCGTGATCTTTGCCTCACTCATGGTGTTTCTTGCCATCCGCCCGCAAGGGCTCATGGGCAAACCGTGGGGGTAATCAATCATGATCAGCACTAAGCAATACATCGGCGTCGCCACATTCCTGCTGGCCGTGTTCGTCGCGGTGCCTGTGGCGATTGCGGTTTCAGGGCGATGGGATTTTTATTACACGCTGACATCGGTGGCGTTGCTGTCGATTGCGAGCGGTGGTGTGTGGCTGACATTCTATATTGGCCGCATCAACATCGGCCAAGGGGCTTATGCGCTTGTCGGGGGATATGTTTCGGCGATCCTTGTTGTCAAATATGGTGTTTCGTTCTGGTTGACCATTCCGCTTGCCGGTCTGTTTTGTGCGTTTCTTGGTGTCCTCATCGGTCTGCCAATACTGCGTCTCAAAGGTGTCTATTTTGCAATGGTCACCCTCGTGTTGACTGAAGTTGCACGCCTGTCAGCGTTGGCGCTGCCCATTACCAATGGCGCAAAAGGCATTGTTTCAATTCCTTTGCCCGGTGAAATCAGCCTGCTCGGGCTCAAGCTCGTGCCGGCTTTTTCTGATCTGGAGAACCCCAAACTGGCATTCTACTATCTGGCCGTATCGTTGATGGTGCTGTGCTTTGCCGGGCTTTATCGATTGGTCAATTCGCGAATTGGTCATCTTTGCCGATCTTTGCAGCAGAACGAGGAGTTAGCCTCTTCGATTGGTGTCAACATCACTTACCTGCGGATTATCGCTTATTCGCTGTCGTCGTTTCTTGGTGGCGTTGCGGGAGCGGCCTTTGTTGGTATCTCCCAATCCATCTACCCATCAAGTTTCCAGGTCGCGGACTCGATCAACTTCATGCTGAACTGCTTTCTTGGCGGATTGGGTTACGTGTTCGGGCCGATGCTTGGTACGTTGGTGCTTTATTTCGGCTGGGACCTTCTGTTCCAGGCGGGCAAATAC
>JBPCWO010000351.1:0-19022 GCA_051009475.1 Boseongicola sp. | reverse complement strand
GTTTAGTCGCGGCTCTTATCTCTTGAAGCTGGCTAGTGGAAGCGGATAGATAGCCGCCAAACATCGAAGGATCTGGACGCGACATGTTCGACACTATGACATTGACCAAGATCGTCGGCGGCTTTTGCGGTGCCTTTCTGATCTTCCTGATGGGCGGCTTTTTCGCCGAATTGATCTATCACGAATCTGCAAGCCACGATGGTGAACACCATCAAGCCTATACAATCGATACCGGCGACGACGACCACGGCGGCGAAGAAGTTGCCGAGGTTGCGTTTGCCGATGTTTATGCCGCTGCGGATGCTGGTTCGGGCGAGCGTTTATTTCGCCAATGTCAGGCTTGCCACAAACTCGACGATGGCGCGAACGGCACTGGTCCGCATCTATTCGGCATTGTTGGTCGGCAAGTGGCTTCAATCGCCGAGTACAAATACTCTGATGCGATGGCTGCCACAGACGGCGATTGGTCGCCAGAAGCCTTGGACGGGTTTCTAGCCAATCCCAAAAGCTATACGCCCGGAACCAAGATGTCCTACAAGGGTCTTTCGGAAATTGAAGATCGCGCTAATTTGATCGCATGGCTGGAAAGTCTGGGCGGCTAAACAATCAACGATGTCAATGATATAGAAGGCTGGACTTTGCACCCGGCCTTTTTTGTGCGCACTAGGTGTTCCCCTTTTTTTCAGACACGCCCACTTGAACACGTGACAAATGATTATCTAGCTGCAAACTGATGCGATAAGCTGTGTACAAACGCTTGAGTTGACGGAGAAACGACAGATGACGCCACGCCCCGCTGCGATTGCCACATCCGCGACAGATCAATTCGGCGCTATGCTTTTGAAATGGCAAACTCTTGCGACGATAGTTACGGTCCTGATTCTTGCGACAGCTGGGTTTGCACGCGCCGAAAGTCACGAACCAGTTACCGTGGCACACGCGTATTCCAACTTCGGCGATCCCAAATATGGGCCGGACTTCACCCACCTGGACTATGTGAATCCCGATGCGCCAAAGGGCGGCGAGATCAGCACCTGGGCATCGGGCAACTTCGACAGCTTCAATAACTACACTCGCAAGGGCGTCTCCGCTACTGGGCTGGCGTTGATGTATGAAAACATTCTGGTCGGCACGGCGGATGATGCTTATGGCACTTACTGCTTTCTTTGCGAGACGATGGAATACCCCGAAAGCCGGGACTGGGTGATTTTCCAAATGCGCGATGACGTCACATTTTCGGATGGCACTTTGATGACGGCCGATGATGTGAAATTTACATACGATCTTTTTCAGGAGCAGGGCCTGCCCGAGTATGTCAACGTCGTCAAAGGGTTCGTATCATCTCTCGAAGTGCTGGACAGTCACAGAATCAAGTTCAATTTCGCTGACGAGGCGCCGCGTCGCGAGGTCATTTCATTTGCGGGTGGGACCCCGGTTTTTTCCAAGGTCTGGTTTGAAAAAACCGGCGCACGGATCGATGATTCAACACTGGAACCATTTCTGGGCACTGGCGCCTACGTCATCGAAAGTTTCGATGTTGGGCGTCAAATTATCTATGGCCGAAATCCGAATTACTGGGGTTCGGATCACCCCCTCAATGTAGGTCAGAATAACTTTGACCGTATTCGATATGAGTATTTTGCGGATAGCTCGGCGGCGCTCGAGGCGTTCAAAGCAGGCGAATACACTTTCCGAAGCGAGAATTCGTCGAAAGACTGGGCCACCGGATATGATTTTCCCGCGGTACATGACGGCACGGTCAAAAGAGAAGAAATTTCTGACGGCAGTATCGGGTCCGCACAATCGTTTGTGTTCAACCTTCGCAAGCCCGTGTGGCAGGATCCGCGCGTGCGCGAAGCTGTCCGGTTGATGTTCAACTTCGAATTCTCAAATGAGTCCCTGTTTTTTGGCCTTTACGAGCGGGTCAATTCGTTTTGGGAAAACTCGGATCTGGAAGCGCGGGGTGTCCCGACGGCCGAGGAAATCGCGATACTGCAGCCGCTGGTAGATGAAGGGCTTTTGCAGCCATCAATTCTAACCGACGAAGTGTTAATGGCACCGATCAGTGGTGCGCGAAACTTCGACCGGCGCAATCTTCGCAAGGCATCGGCATTATTGGACGAGGCTGGTTGGGCTTTGGGTGATGATGGACTGCGCCGAAAAGACGGCCAGGAGCTTGATCTGGTGATACTGTCCTTTAGCCCGGCGTTTGATCGGATCATAAACCCCTACATTGAAAATCTCCGCCGTCTCGGAGTCGATGCCGTACTCGATCGCGTTGATATCTCACAATACATAGACCGTCGGCGAACGTCAGATTACGATCTGGTAAATCACACGTTCAGCATGGGGCTGGAGCCGGGATTTGGGTTGCGCCAATGGTACGGTTCTGAAACCGCCGAAGACAGTTCGCGCAATCTGATGGGGCTTCAGAACGAGGCGGTGGACAGGCTTCTTGAACCAGTTATTGACGCCAAAACCATTGAAGAATTGACAACGGCAACGCACGCACTGGATCGCGTATTGCGATCCGAAGGGTTTTGGGTGCAGCAATGGTTTAAGGATGTGCACACTGTCGCCTATTACGACATGTATCGTTATCCCGAAGTGCAACCGCCACTTGCGCTGGGCCAGTTTAGCTGGTGGTGGCATGACCCCGAAGCCGAGCAGCGCCTGAGAGACGCAGGCGCTCTCTGACGAGGCGATAGAATGGGCGCATATATAATAAGGCGGCTTTTGCGGATCATCCCGACACTTTTCGGGATCATGCTGATAAACTTCGCGCTGACGCAATTTGTCCCCGGCGGCCCAATCGAACAGATCATCGCCAACCTTGAGGGACAAGGCGACGTATTTGAGTCTATCTCAGGCGGTGCGAGCGAGACTTTCGATTCTGAAGGAGACAATGGATACATCGGCGGGCGCGGGCTGCCAAAAGACTTCATCGAACAACTCGAAAAAGAATTCGGGTTCGACAAACCAGCGCACGTTCGGTTCGCCCAGATGATGTGGAATTACGTCCGACTTGACTTCGGGGAGAGCTATTTTCGTTCGATCAGTGTGATCGACCTCGTAATAGAGAAAATGCCTGTGTCGATTACTTTAGGGCTATGGTCGACGCTGCTGGCTTATCTGATCTCAATTCCTCTTGGCATCCGCAAGGCAGTCCGGGATGGCTCGAGTTTCGACACTTGGACGAGCGGGATAATCATTGTTGCATATGCTATTCCCGGCTTTCTGTTTGCTATTCTGTTGTTGGTGCTATTTGCAGGCGGATCATATTATCAATGGTTCCCGCTCCGAGGATTGACGTCGGACAACTTTGACAACCTAAGCGCATTTGGCAAAGTGGTCGATTATTTGTGGCACATAGCGTTGCCGGTTTTGGCGTCTTCTATTTCAGGGTTTGCGACGCTGACGCTTTTGACAAAAAACAGCTTTCTAGACGAGATTAACAAGCAGTACGTGATCACCGCCAAGGCCAAAGGTCTGGGCGAAAAACAGGTACTTTATGGACATGTATTTCGGAACGCGATGTTGATCGTGATTGCGGGATTTCCGTCTTTGTTCATTGGAATTTTCTTTGGCTCGTCGCTGATTATCGAGACGATCTTTTCGCTCGATGGGCTTGGCCGACTAGGTTTTGAAGCGGCAGTAGCGCGAGATTATCCAGTAATTTTCGGCACGCTTTTTGCATTTGGTCTGGTTGGCCTTTTGATCGGTATCTTGTCGGACCTGATGTATGTCTTTGTTGATCCGCGCATCGACTTCGAGCGGCGGGAGGTCTGAAGCCATGGCGATGCCTGAACCAACGGTCGACTCGCCAGAGGCAACCAAATCGGCTGTCGGCAAAAAGCCTGGCAGGCGCCCGTGGCTTTCGCCGCTAAATCAAAGGCGCTGGCGGAATTTCAAACGCAATCGACGCGCACTTTGGTCGCTCATCATTTTCTCCGTGCTTTTTGGGACAAGCCTATTTGCCGAATTTCTGGCGAATGATCGGCCTATCTTGATCAAGCATCGGGGCGAATATTACACGCCGATTTTCACCTTCTATCCAGAAACGACATTCGGCGGCGATTTCGCGGGCAAGACCGAATACGCCTACGAAGACGTTCAATGCCTGATCATCACCGGTGGATTTCTTGATTGTTACGACGACCCGGAAGGCATCCTCGCGCAGGCTGAAGCCGGTGTTGTTGATGGCGAAGAGATCGATAAAGGTTGGATACTTTGGCCGCCGGTTCGGTACCACTACAAAACAATTGTCGATAAGCCTGGACCAGCCCCGGGGCCGCCAGATGGGCAGAACTGGCTGGGGACAGATGATACCAAGCGCGATGTCGTCGCGCGTGTCATATACGGGTTCCGATTATCCATAATGTTTACATTGATCGTTACTGTCATCGGCAGTGTGATCGGCGTGATGGCCGGTGCAATGCAGGGCTATTTCGGCGGCTGGCTCGACCTGATTTTTCAGCGATTACTGGAAATCTGGAGCTCTACGCCATCGCTTTACGTGATCATCATCATGTTCGCGATATTTGGCCGAAGTTTCTGGATGCTGGTTTTTCTGACAGTGCTGTTTGGTTGGCCGGCACTGGTCGGTGTGGTGCGCGCTGAATTCCTTCGCGCGCGTAATTTGGAGTACGTGCGGGCGGCGAAGGCACTAGGTGTTTCCAACTGGACAATCATGTTCCGGCACATGCTGCCGAATGCGATGGTAGCGACGTTGACATTGCTGCCCTTCATCATCACCGGAGCAATCGGCGGTTTGGCGTCGCTTGATTTCCTTGGCTACGGGTTGCCGTCGTCGGCGCCGTCCCTGGGCGAATTGACACTGCAAGCCAAACAGAACCTGCAAGCGCCGTGGCTGGCGTTCACCGCGTTCTTTACCTTCGCCATCATGCTGAGCCTGCTGGTCTTTATCTTCGAGGGCGTCCGCGATGCCTTTGATCCGCGAAAGACCTTTCAGTGAGCGCGGTTCTTGAAGTCAGAGACCTGCATGTCGGGTTTCGCCAGGAAGGCGCGGTAACCGCAGCGGTTCAAGGGGTGAATTTTGACATTCACAAAGGCGAGACGGTCGCGCTTGTCGGTGAAAGCGGTTCGGGAAAGTCCGTTACCGCGTTGTCGACCGTTGCCCTACTGCCTGACAGCGCCGAGATCTCGGGGTCGGTCCTTTACGAAGGCGCCGAGATGGTCGGTGCGGACGAAGCGGAACTTCGCCGCGTCCGTGGCAACGACATCAGCTTTATTTTCCAGGAACCGATGACCTCGCTCAACCCGCTTCACACGCTTGAAAAGCAGTTGGCTGAATCGATCCGGCTGCATCAGGGGTTGGAAGGTGAAGCGGTTCGAACTCGGATTCTCGAGCTTTTGAATCAGGTCGGAATAGTTAATCCGGAAAGCCGTTTGAACGCCTACCCGCACCAGCTTTCAGGTGGTCAACGTCAGCGTGTGATGATCGCGATGGCACTTGCGAACGGGCCCGAGCTATTGATCGCGGATGAACCAACGACGGCGCTGGACGTGACGATCCAGGCGCAGATTCTGGAGTTGCTGGCCGATCTGAAGGTTCGGCTGGGCATGTCGATGTTGTTCATTACCCACGATTTGGGCATCGTGCGAAAGTTTGCGGACCGGGTCTTTGTGATGAAGGACGGCAAAATTGTCGAACGAGGGCCAACCGCTGAAATTTTTGCCAACCCGCAGGACCCCTATACGCAGACGCTTCTTTCGGCGGAAGCGAGTGGTACTCCGGACCCGGTTGCGGCAGACGCCGATGTGGTGGCCGAAACCGACGCGCTGCGCATTTGGTTTCCGATCCAGCGCGGGCTTTTGAAGCGCACCGTGGGATATGTCAAAGCTGTCAATGACGCCACACTCAGCGTCCGGGCGGGCGAGACCGTGGGCATCGTCGGTGAAAGCGGGGCTGGCAAGACGACCTTGGCATTGGCGATTATGCGTCTGATATCGTCGGAGGGTCCGATCAGCTTTCTTGGCCGAAGCATCGACGGCCTGAAGTCACGTGATATGCGCGCATTGCGGGCTGATATGCAGATCGTCTTTCAGGATCCCTATGGCTCGCTAAGCCCGCGCATGACCGCCGAAGAGATCATATCCGAAGGGTTGACCATTCACGATATCGATCCAGGCCGGGAACACCGCGAAATGGTCGCCGAGATCATGGAGGAGGTTGGTCTGGACCCCGCCACGATGCACCGCTATCCGCACGAGTTTTCGGGTGGTCAGCGTCAGCGAATTGCGATTGCTCGGGCGATGATCCTGAGACCTAAGTTATTGGTGCTTGACGAGCCGACAAGTGCGCTGGACATGACCGTGCAGGTTCAGATTGTCGATCTGTTGCGCGAGTTGCAGAAGAAATACTCGTTGGCATACCTTTTCATCAGCCACGATCTGAAAGTCGTGCGCGCCCTTTCCCACAAAGTCATCGTGATGAAACGCGGCGATGTGGTGGAACAGGGCGACGCAGCGCAGATATTCGGCAATCCAACAACCGACTATACCCGCGAACTGATGGCCGCGGCATTTGAAGTAAAGGCTGTCGGCTGACGCGCGGGACCAATCGTGCAGCCGCCATTTGATCAGAGTGCCGTTTTCCGAAGTTTCGGGGCAGACGGTGCTGGTCTTGACGAATGACCGCCGCTAGAGAAGGGCGGACGTTTGAGTTGAGCCAATGACACACGCAATCCGACCGCAGCCAGGGATCGAGGAGATCGTCCTCTATAAGGGCGGCGCAAGCTGTTTGGACGGGCGTGACAGCGTTCTGAAACTCAGTGCAAACGAAAACCCCTTTGGGGCGCCCGAGTCCGCAAAGGTGGCCTATCGTCGAGTGGCCTCTGATCTGCATCGCTATCCATCGACCGATCACGCTGAACTTCGCGCGGCGATTGCCGAAGTGCATGAGTTGGATGTCAACCGGATCATCTGCGGCGCCGGGTCGGACGAGATCATTACCTTTTTGTGCCAGGCCTATGCCGGGCCAGGCGCCGAAGTCATCTATACCGAACACGGATTCTCGATGTACCGGATTGCGGCGTTGGCAGCGAGCGCGCGCCCGGTCGAAGTGGCCGAACGCGAGCGTGTAGTGGATGTAGAAGAGATCTTAGAAGGGATCACGCCGGCCACGCGGATTGTCTTCGTGACCAATCCTGGCAATCCAACCGGAACGATGGTCGATGACAGCGAAATTGCGCTCCTGGCCGATGCGCTGCCCGAAAATGTGCTGCTGGTGCTCGATGGGGCCTATGCCGAGTTTGCAGAGGGCTATGACGGCGGCGCGGCCCTGATAGACGGGCGAGAGAATGTGGTGATGATGCGGACGCTCTCAAAGATCTACGGGCTTGGCGGTCTGCGCGTCGGTTGGGGATATGGACCTGCGCACATAATCGACACGCTGAACCGTGTGCGCGGGCCGTTCAATCTTGGCGCGGCACAGTTGGCCGCGGCCGAAGCAGCGGTTCGGGATCGTGAATTTGTTGATCAATGCCGGTCCGAGAACGCACGGATGCGGGCCTGGCTCTCTGAGGCACTGACCGAGATCGGTGTGCCGTCAGACGCCTCGTCCGCAAATTTTGTTTTGGCGCGATTTGCGAGTATTGCCGAAGTGGACGCCTGTGAGACGGGATTGCGCGAAGATGGCATTCTTGTTCGCAAGGTCGCGGGGTACAAGCTTCCGGATTGCCTGCGCATTACGGTCGGCACCGAGTCAGATTGCCGCCGCGTTGTCGCATCGATCCGACGCTGCAAGGAGGGCGCGCAGTGAGCCAGATATACAACCGCGTTGCTCTTATCGGATTGGGGCTAATCGCGTCGTCGATGGCGCATGCAATGCGCACGGGCGGACTTGCAGGTGAAATTGTCGGAACGGCGCGTTCGTCGCAGACGCGCGAGACAGTTCGCGAGCTTGGGTTTTGCGACCGCGTAACTGAAACCGCGGCCGAGGCTGTCATAGACGCAGACCTTGTTGTGCTAGCGATGCCCGTGGGCGCAATGGAACCTGTTGCGAAAGAGATTGGTCCGCATCTGGCCGAGGGCGCAACGGTCACGGACGTCGGTTCGGTCAAGCAGGCGGTTGTCGAGGCGGTGGTCCCAAGCCTGCCCGCAAACGTTCATTTTATACCCGGGCACCCTCTGGCCGGGACCGAGCACTCAGGTCCTCATTCAGGCTTCGCTGAACTGTTCGAAAATCGTTACTGCGTATTGCTGCCACCTGAGGGCGCGGACGAAGACGCGGTCGAGCGATTGAAGCAGTTTTGGAGCGCCATGGGCGCCAACGTTGAGACGATGGATATCGATCATCATGATCTGGTGGTTGCAGTTACCAGCCACACGCCGCACCTCATTGCCTATACGATGGTGGGCGTTGCCGATGATCTGCGGCGTGTCACCGACAGCGAGGTGATCAAGTACTCTGCGGCTGGATTTCGGGATTTTACGCGAATTGCTGCAAGCGATCCGACGATGTGGCGCGACGTGTTTTTGAACAACAAAGAAGCGACGCTGGAAATACTGGGTCGTTTCACCGAAGAGCTTTTTGCGCTTCAACGGGCAATCAGGACTGGTGACGGCGACCACTTATTCGAATATTTCACACGAACGCGTGCTATCCGGCGAGGGATTATCGAAGCGGGGCAAGACACAGATGCGCCAGATTTCGGGCGTATAGGAAAAAAACAATGATTCGCGGAATTTCAATTCTTGCTTTGGCAACACTTGTCTCTTGCGGAGGCGGTGACCCTGACGGGGACATTCCGAGCGGAGTAGTTGCTGTAAAGCACGCGCCGGTAACTGGTCCTGGCGGGTGTGGCGTGCGGGATGCCTGGGCCGTGAGCGAGGTTGCGGGGGTTCGTCTGTCGCAACAAGCGATTCTAGCACCTGGGACAATGCACGCGCTGGAAACCTGGGTCAGGCGCGGTGCGATCCCTGCAATCGGTGGTCAAGGCGGTGGGTTGAGGGAACTAAAGGTTGTTTCGCATTATGCATGTCGAACACGCAACAGCCGCAGCGGCGCGAAATTGTCGGAACATGCAAAGGGTAACGCCATTGATATAGCGGCTTTCGTCCTGCGGGATGGAAGCAGCGTAACAGTTCTTGATGGCTGGCACTCCGACGACAGCGAACTTCTTCGGCGCTTGCATTCATCAGCCTGCGGGACATTTGGTACCGTTTTGGGCCCCAATGCTGACCGTCATCACCGCGATCACTTCCACTTTGATGTTGCCAGCTATCGCGGTGGTGCCCATTGCCGGTGAGGCGCGTTTTTGGGTGATTTACCGGATGATCAATCTTGGCGCAGGTCCGAGCGGGATCAGGCCCAGCGAAACATTGCCCTGAGCGAAAGTTAGCGGCGCGTCGATTGTGTCCGCCGGCCCTTTGAGCGCCGCCAATAGCTCAAGCCCCCGCTCAATCGTCGGTGCAAAGGGTTCAGCGACAAGACCGGTCGCGACGGCCATTTCCAGAAGCCTACGCCATTCCACGGCCTTGACCGTTATTTCGCCGCTTGGCAGGCCGGTCTCATCCACAGTTAATTCGCCCGCGGCCCGAAACGTCACATTGCCCCAAACAGCAGACAGATCTCCTAGATCGATATCTGTAATCTGGGGGCGGGCGACTTCTATCGCCGAGCGGTCCCACGAGGTCGTAAACCCAACTGCCGCATCCACGCGCAATCTCTCGACCTGAACTGGCAGAATACCAGCCGGGTCCAGCAGTTTCCTTACATCCTTTGACGGAATCAATCCGGTGATTTCGGCGCCAATCCGGTGGGCGTTCGGACGGGCAGGAACCGGTTCGGTTGCAAAGCGACCCTGCTCAAGCGTTGTTTCCCACCCACGTGAGGACGAGATCGCGAGGCCATCGACCACAATCGTCGAACGATCAAGTGGCAACGACGGATTTGGCTTGAAGAATATGGAGCCGGTGGCCTGTTCGTTGCTGATCGTCAGAGTCTGCATCGGCGTGGACAGGCGGTGTTCTGGCGGCAAAACAGCAATCACCTGATAGGGTTTGTAGGCAAGCGCCAAAATCTGAAAAAACGGCGCCGCCCAGGCGACGCCGGTATCCGGATCGGCCAAATGGACTTCGGTCAACGTGGTGTCAAATCGGTTGGGAAAGCCTTTGACCGATATGTTTTCCACATCTGCGGCCCAGCCTTCGGCCCGGCGCGCATCAACCCACGCCGTTAACGAACGATCCAGTGCCGTTGAGCCGAACGCCCACCAAACCATCCAGATCAGCGCGCCGGTTAGAATTACGACGATGAGGCGGCCCATTTGCCCCTTTTCCCTGCCATTCGGCTCTGTATTAAGGCCGGTATGAGCGAAGGACCAGAGACACTGCATAGCCCGCTTTGGGTTTTTGGTTATGGGTCACTAATTTGGAACCCTGGGTTTCCGGTTGCAGAGCAATCGTTGGCTACTTTATCGGGGTTCACACGCAGTTTCTGCATGTCATCGATCCATCATCGCGGCACGGTCGAGGATCCGGGTCTGGTTCTGGCCCTTGACCCACACGAGAGCGGCCATTGTCAGGGTGTTGGGTTCCGCGTGCCTGAAGAAGATGTCGAAACGACAATTGGCGAGTTGCGCGAGCGGGAATTAATCTCGTCAGCCTATGTTGAAATGGTATTGCCAATAACACTGTACACCGGCGCTATAGTCGACGCATTGGTCTATGTCGTTGACACCAAGCACGTGCAGTATGTCGGCGGCCTTGCACTGGAACGCCAGGCTGAGATCATCGCACATGCAGTTGGTGGCAGGGGTCCGAACACAGAATATCTTTGGAATACTGTGTCGCATCTGCACGAGCTTGGGATCGCTGATGAAGAGCTTGACTGGCTGGATCGTCGAGTGCGCGAACTGACGAGAAACACCTGAGTTTATTCAGGTTGGCAGGGCGTTGGCCTTGCCTTATTGTTTCCGAAAGAAAACAGCGACAGGACCGGGCCCTGATGGACCAACCGGATCGCGAGGCCGAGCCGCACATATTTACCCAACCTTACCGTCAATTTTTGACGATGCTTGTCGTTCTGGGATTGGTTGGGGTCGGTGCATATCTGGCCTATCCACAGGTTTCGCCGGTCTTTCTGGCGAATCCCTGGCTAAACGGATTTATCGGCTTTGTATTCGTGATCGGCGTTCTGGCCTGTTTTTGGCAGGTCATTACGCTGGTCACCTCAGTCATCTGGATCGAGGGTTTCGCGTCCGATCGACCCGGGCATCAGTTTACCAATGCGCCGCGGCTTTTGGCCTCGCTTGCGGCAATGCTCAGGAAGCGTGGCGCTCGCACGCAAATCGGCTCGTCGTCGTCCAGGTCGATTCTCGACTCGGTAGCAACGCGTATCGATGAAGCCCGCGACATTACGCGATACATCGTTAACCTTTTGATATTCTTAGGCCTTCTCGGAACGTTTTTTGGCTTGGCGACGACCGTCCCGGCGGTCGTAGACACGATACGGTCTCTGGCACCACAGGAAGGTGACAGCGGTGTCGCAGTCTTCGAACGTTTAATGTCAGGGTTAGAAGACCAATTGGGCGGAATGGGCGTGGCCTTTTCGTCATCCCTGCTTGGACTGGCAGGGTCGTTGGTTGTCGGATTGCTCGAGCTATTTGCCAGCCACGGCCAGAACCGGTTTTACCGCGAACTGGAGGACTGGCTTTCGACGATTACCCGAATTGGTTTTTCTGGCGATGAAAGTGGGAATGTTGATCAGGGCGCGATCACGCAACTGGCCGAACACATGGCACAGCGTCTGGATCAGATGCAGTCGTTTTATGAGGACGCGTCTTCGCGCCGGGAAGCCGCTGAAGATCGGCTGGGAATGCTTGCCAATGCAGTGTCGCGACTGGCCGACCGGCTTGGCGAAGGCGACGTTTCAAGCGGCCCGGATTTGTCGGCAGTCGTCGACAGTCAGGGCAAACTCACCGAAGCCATCGAAGCTCTCGCCCGTGAAGGTGCAGGGCAGGTTGATGCCGAAAGCCGGATGCGCTTGCGGTCTATGGACGTTCAAATGCTGCGAATCCTTGAAGAAATGTCAGCCGGTCGGCAAGAGTCGATGAATGAGATACGGGCAGATCTTGCACAACTCACCAAGGCAATCCGCATGATCGCACGCGACCGCGCCGACGGTCCGGTTTAAGCGATGGCACTGACCCGGCGATCCGTCCAGAGGGTGTCAGGCTCAATCTGGCCGGGTTTCGTTGATGCAATGACCGCATTGCTATTAGTGCTTATGTTCGTTTTGTCGATTTTTATGATCGTGCAAGGTGTTCTGCGCGAAACCATCACCGGACAGGAATCCGAACTCGACCGTTTGGCCGCAGAAGTTACTTCGCTAGGTCAGGCGCTTGGACTTAGCCAACAACAAACCGCGCGGCTGGAAGACAACCTGACGACGCTTCAATCAGAAAGTGATCGTCAGGCGAATTTGATCGCCAACCTGAGCGGTCAGATTGACGAACAAGCACGCGCATTGTCCGAACGTGATGCCTCGATCGCCAGTTTCGAAGAGCAGGTCGCGACGCTTTTGGTTGAACGAGATGAGGCACTGGCCGAAGGCACGGCTTTGGCAGCGACAATCGATGATCTGGAGGCAGCACGCACGCAGCTGTTGACCGAGCAGGAAGCAATGCAACTGGCGCTAGCACAGGCCCGTGACGAGATCGATTTACAGGCTGAAGCGGCGCGCCTTGCAGCGGCCCGGCGCGAAGCCCTTGAGGCTCTGACGGCGGAGCTTCGGGCAGATGCCACACGAAGGGAGACAACGCTTGCCGACACGCTGGCCGCACTGCGCGCTGCCGAAGCGGATGACGTGACAGACGCTGCCGCGCTGGCAGCGGCAGAAGCAGCGCGCGCCGAAGCCCAGGCGGCGCAGGCTTCGTTGACCGCGGAGCTTGAAACCTTGGAAGTCGCTAGACTTTCCGAACTGGCAGCCGCAGAGGCTTTGCGGGCACGGCTGGCTGAGACTGAAGGTGCGCTGTCAGAGGAAGAACAGGCCCGGCTGGCCGAGGCGGCAGCGGCCGAAGCATTGCGCGAGCGGTTGAAGAATGCCGATGCAGAACTGACCGCGATGTCACTGGCGCTGGAAGAGCAACGAAAACAGGCCGAAGAAACGCTTACACTTTTGGCGGCCGCGAACGCGGTTGAAAAAGACCTCAACGACAAGTTGACCACCGCGCTGCTGACGCTTGAAAATCGCGAGACGTCGTTAGGAGTGGCCGAAGGGCTGGCCACAGAGCTGCAAGCAGCGTTGAGCGCCCGGGAAGCGTCATTGGCCGACCGCGAAGCGCGTGTTGCCGCACTTGAAAAGTCGCTTTCAGAGCAGGCCGAAAACCTGACGGGAGCAGAGGCGCAGGCAAACCAGCTTCGCGCAACACTGGCGGTGCGCGAGGCCAGTTTGACACGCGCCGAAGGCCAGGCCGCGGACCTAGAGGATCGACTAAAGATCATCGAATTGCAGCGTGACGAAGCGCAGGCTGAACTCGCTAATTTGCGCGCCGATTTGTCAGAGACTCAGGCGCGGCTTGACGCGCTCGGGGCGACGTCGGAAGAAACAGATGCCCGGCTGGCTGCATTGACGATTGAACGCGATGCGCTGATCGCCGAACTCGAAGAGCTGCGCGAGGACAGCGCCGATACCTCGACAATCAGAGAGCAGTTAGCGGCGGCTCTGGTAGCAAAACTTGCCGCGGAAAACGCGGTTACCGAACAATTGACCGAGCGCGAGCGGCAAGAAACGCTTTTGGCCACTGCGCGCGAGCAATTGGCGGATGAAGAGGCGCTTTCGGAACAAAGCCAGCGCCAGGTCGCAGCTTTGAACGCGCAAGTGGCCGAGCTTCGGGCCGAATTGGGATCGTTGCAAGCGATTCTGGACGAGGCCGCGGCGCAGGATGTCGAGGCGCAGGTTCGCATTGAGGCGCTGGGTTCGCAGTTAAACACAGCCCTCGCCCGCGCTGCACAGGAAGCCAAACGGGCTGAAGAAGAAGCAACGCGAGTTGCGGAACTGGAAGCTGCTGAAGCCGAGCGTCTGCGGATTGAGGCAGAACAATTGGCGGCAGACGTTGCGAATTTGGCGGACTATCGGTCGGAGTTCTTTGGGACGCTTAGGCAGGTGCTTGGCGATCGCGAAGGCGTTCGTATTGTCGGTGACAGGTTTGTGTTCTCGTCGGAGGTTCTGTTCGAAAGCGCCTCGGCTACGTTGTCGGAAGAAGGGCAGGCACAGATTACGCGCGTTGTCGGAATTCTGGCGGAGGTTGCCGATCAGATCCCTGGTGCAATCGACTGGATAATTCGCGTCGATGGTCACACCGATAATGTGCCGCTTGGCGGAAGCGGTGAATTTGCCGATAACTGGGAACTTAGCCAGGGTCGCGCACTTTCGGTCGTGAAATTCATGACCGACGAACTTGGTTTCCAGCCCAATAGGCTGGCCGCAACCGGGTTTGGTGAGTATAGGCCCGTCAACACCGAGGACAGTTCTGAGGCCCGGGCGCAAAACCGGCGGATTGAGCTCAAGTTGACGGAGCGTTGATAGGACAGCCGCCTCGACCGGATATCGGACGAGACCGAATAGTTGCAAAAGCTTTTCGTCGCGGCCTGATCGTCGGTCGTCCAGCTATTTTGTTGAGGATGGTACCTACTTGGGCGCACCTTGAGGAAGCGTGTGGATCATTTTGATGTAGTAGTTGCCGAATACCTGATCGGGTCGCTGGTCATAAGAAAAGATCGCAACGATCCGCGGTTTGGTTGTCTTGCCGACAGGTTTCACCCGATGCATCGAATTTCGCCCGTTAAAAAACGTGAAATCCCCGGGACTTTGGCTAATTCTGCGCCCTTCCATGTCGGGATTCTCGAATAACCGTTTCACGCCATCGTAATTTTGATCATCGTCGCTGCGAATATTTGGGGCGTATTCGAACTCTCCACCTTTGTCCGCCATTTGAAGAAGCAACGTCACAACCCCATCATTTGGATCGTAATGCCAGCCGTCGGTGTCATCTTCGAAGGCCGCTTTCATTGTTAGAGCGAGGTGAGGGCATTGGCTAAGGTGCAGTTCTTCGACATTTCGAACCCGCCGCACGAATTCCGTCATCATTGGCCAGAGGTAGACGGCACGTAAATCGCTGTTGTTTGGGATCTGGTAGTTTAGGATTTGGTTATACGAATTTGCGTGCTTCATTGCGCGCACTTCTGCGCCGAGTGCGGTCCCGTCGGCGGCGTCACCTTCTGGAAAGGTTACGCGAGGTGCTTCTGCGAATCGACGCGATCCGGGGATCAAGTCCTGTGCTTCGGTCGTCAGTCTTGTCAGCGCTTCCCGCCGCAAGAAACCCGGCAGCGTTGCCGCTGCCGTCGCGTCCAGGCTCTCCCGGCAACGATCAATCAAAGCCTGCCCCTCAGGCTGGTCCAGCTTGTCCACCGGATACCGATCGAGGTTGATCAGTCTATTCATTTCTTCTCGCGCCAGATGCGCAGAGTGGCGGTCGGAGGGAAGTACAGTGGTTTGCATGTCGGCAACCTGACTAAGGAACCCTGAAAGTTTTGCAGCTTATTGGCAGTCAGGGAAGGATTTTGTCGCCTGCAAACGGCAAAGAAATTACCAGGCTGAAACACGTAAAGGTCTGAGTATTGTTGATGTTTCAGGCACTATCAATCCACGTGAGAAAAATGCCCGCGAACGGGTGCCTTCAAATACCGAGATTTACAATCAATCTGCCGTCAGCAAGGGCGGCTTCTTCTTCGAGGAAATCCGCTTTGTCTTCTGTTCGACCCGAAGTTCCAGCTTGCCTTCCTTAACGCCGACCTTGACGATTCCGCCTTTGGCCAACTTGCCGAACAAGAGTTCTTCAGCCAGAGGTTTTTTGATCTCCTCCTGAATGACGCGTGCCAACGGCCGTGCGCCCATCTTGTCGTCATAGCCTTTGTTTGCAAGCCATTCGGCGGCTGGTCGTGTCAGTTCGATGTGGACACCTCGGTCCAGCAGCTGGGCTTCGAGCTGCAACACAAATTTCTCGACAACCTGCAGGATCACCTCTTTCGGCAGCGGCGAAAATCCAATCACCGCGTCCAGACGGTTGCGGAATTCGGGCGTGAACATCCGTTCGATTGCGGCCATGTCTTCGCCTTCGCGCCGATCTCTGCCAAAGCCGATGGCAGCGCGCGCTTGCTCCTGTGCACCGGCATTGGACGTCATGATCAGGATCACATTACGGAAATCAACCTGGCGCCCGTTGTGATCGGTCAGCTTACCGTGGTCCATAATCTGCAAAAGAATGTTGAACACATCCGGGTGGGCTTTTTCGATTTCGTCTAAAAGCAAAACGCAATGCGGGTGCTGATCGACGCCGTCCGTAAGCAATCCACCCTGATCAAATCCAACGTAACCGGGTGGTGCGCCGATAAGGCGGCTAACTGCGTGCTTTTCCATGTATTCAGACATGTCAAAGCGCAAAAGCTCTACGCCAAGTGTATCCGCCAATTGGCGCGCAACTTCAGTTTTGCCAACGCCGGTTGGTCCAGCGAACAAGTAATTGCCAATTGGTTTTTCAGGTTCGCGAAGTCCGGCGCGGCTGAGTTTTATCGCGCTTGCCAGCGCTTCAATCGCTTGGCTCTGGCCGAATACAACGCGGTTCAGCGCAGCATCCAGATCCTTCAGAACTGCCGCATCATCCTTCGAGACGTTTTTCGGAGGAATCCGGGCTATTTTTGCAACGACGCTTTCGATCTGCGGCGTGTCGATGACTTTCAGCCGCTTTTCTTCAATCACGAGGTGCTGAGCCGCGCCGGCCTCGTCGATCACGTCGATCGCCTTGTCCGGCAGTTTGCGGTCATTGATGTATCGCGCCGAAAGCTCGACTGCAGTGCGAATCGCGTCGTCGGAATATGAAACCGAATGGTGATCCTCAAAATACGGTTTGATTCCAAACAGGATTTTGACCGAATCCTCGACATTTGGCTCGTTCACGTCGATCTTTTGAAACCGCCGGGAAAGCGCGCGGTCTTTTTCGAAATGCTGGCGAAATTCCTTGTAAGTCGTTGAACCCATGCAACGAAGCTTGCCGCCCTGAAGCGCAGGCTTGAGCAGATTCGAAGCATCCATTGCTCCGCCCGACGTTGCGCCCGCGCCGATAACTGTGTGGATTTCGTCGATGAAAAGGATTGCGTCCGGATGCTCTTCCAATTCCGTCACAACCGCCTTCAGCCGTTCTTCGAAATCACCACGATAGCGAGTGCCGGCCAGCAACGCGCCCATATCGAGCGAGAATATAGTCGCCTCTTGCAAAACCTCTGGCGTTTCAGCTGCAACAATCTTGCGGGCCAGGCCTTCTGCTATGGCTGTTTTTCCGACACCAGGATCGCCGACGAGGAGCGGGTTATTTTTCCGGCGGCGGCATAATACCTGAACACAGCGTTCAACTTCATGCTCGCGGCCAATCAACGGATCGACGTCGCCATTGTCGGCCTTCTCGTTAAGATCGATGCAATACTTTGCTAGGGCGGATTCCTTCGCTTCTTCTTCGGCTCCGCCACCCGACGAAGACGCGTCTTCGTC
The DNA here is from genome assembly GCA_051009475.1 of Boseongicola sp. Taxonomy (GTDB): domain Bacteria; phylum Pseudomonadota; class Alphaproteobacteria; order Rhodobacterales; family Rhodobacteraceae; genus CAXMNX01. The sequence continues at coordinate 1,453 of JBPCWO010000351.1, read as the reverse complement.
AAATTCGCTGGCGCCAGACACAGACCGGGGCTCGCCAAAGGACGGGTCCTTGGCAACGCCGTGCGCGATGAAATTCACCGCATCATACCGGGTCATATCCTGTGCTTGGAGGAAATACGCCGCGTTTGATTCGCGTTCGGCGAAAATTGCGACAAGTACATTTGCGCCGGTTACTTCTGTTCGACCCGATGATTGCACGTGGATTGCTGCGCGCTGAATCACACGTTGGAATGCAGCCGTCGGAACAGCTTCGGAGCCTTCAATTTCCGTCACCAAAGTAGAGAGGTCATCGTCAACGAAGTCGTTTAGCGTTTTCCTTAGTTCATCCAGGTCGACAGAGCAGGCCTGCATCACTTTTGCGGCGTCCGGCTCGTCAATTAACGCCAGAAGCAAATGCTCAAGTGTCGCGAGTTCGTGGCGGCGAGAATTGGCGATAGCCAGTGCCGCGTGAATAGCGTCCTCGAGCGATTTTGAAAAAGATGGCACGCTCAGTGCTCCTTCGTTACTGGGCTGGCCGGTTGTTCGGTCCCGTCCAACCGTGACTACTTAGTCTTAGAGTTCGGTTAGTTTAGCCGAGCTTCAAGACTTTTTTCTTCACAACGGCTCACATTTTCCGTCTATGAGGCAGGATGCCCGCGAATTTGTCGCAAATTATGGCAATATCAGAACGAATCCTTGCGGCGGCGAATTTCGGCGAATACTGCAACATCGCTCTTGTCCGACATATTTAGGGTGTCTTTGACGCTCTGCAATCCCGCGCGAAGAAATGGATTGGTCTCAAGTTCCGTTGAAAGCATGGACGGAACGGTGGGGCGACCGGTTGCGCGCGCCTCAGCGATAAATTCTGCGCGTTCCTGCAGTGCGGCGTTGCCTGGCTCAATTGTTAGCGCAAAATTCGCATTTGCAGAGGTGTATTCGTGTCCTGAACAAACTTGTGTGTCAGGTGGCAGCGCAGCCAGCTTGGAAAGGCTAGCCCACATCTGTTCCGCGCTTCCTTCAAATAGTCTTCCACATCCAAGTGCCATCAAGCTGTCAGCTGTGAAGACGGCCTTCGCTTCGGGTACGTGAAACGCAATGTGGCCGACAGTATGGCCGGAAACGTCTAATACGTGCACATCTGACCCGGCGAATTGGAAAACCTCACCATCGACCAATTCGCTGTCAAGCGCAGGCAAACGGCGCAGATCAGCTTTGGCGCCCCGGACAATTGCGCCCGAGTCTGTGCGAAGCTCTTTCACCGCACCGGTGTGATCGTGATGGTGATGGGTCAGCCAAATTTCGTCCAAATCCCAGCCGTTTGCCGCCAAGGCGTTTGCGACTGGCGCCGCCTCGGGCGCGTCGACAAGTGCGGTTTTCCCATTCCCATGCAGAAGAAACGCGTAGTTGTCAGATAAACAGGGGATCGTCAAAAGCTTGAATGTCATGGCAATGCCTCATGATCCGAGTATGCTGT
>JBPCWO010000350.1:0-3646 GCA_051009475.1 Boseongicola sp. | reverse complement strand
CCCGCTACATTGCGCGACTTTCGATTTTTTCCTTTGACGCCAAAAATGCGTGCCGTATGGCACTCAGATCAATCGTATCGTCAGGGTTCGTCGCGAGGGCCAATTCGTAATCTTGGCACAGCGCGCTAACGTCGGTCAGACCAATGTTCATCGCACTGCCTTTCAGAAAATGAAGATCGCGCTTCATTGCATCAACATTCGCGCTTTCGATGCTATCAAGAACCGAAGCTACTTCATCAAAAAACAGGACTAGAATTTCGTCATAGTCATCTTCGCCGACTTCGCTGCGAAGCTCGCTAAGTCTATTCCAGTCGATCATCGCACCGCTCACATTAAGGTGCCTCGAATTACATTCAGCGACTTAAGAAAAGGTTCCAACAGACGGTTGTGCTTAATTTTAGACTTCATCCCGCTTTAACGACCAAGCCTCAATTGTTGTCGCATGAGTGTGGACATACCAGTTAGCCTTGCCGAAACGGCCCAAAAGATTCCTTTGCCGATACTGATTGTCGACGACAGCATGGCGCAACGGCGCTTGCTTGCGCGTGCATTAAGCCGTTGGGGATACACAACAATCGAAGCGGAGTCCGGCGAAGCTGCAATTGAACTTTGCCACAGTGTGGATGTCGATTTTGTCGTGAGCGATTGGATGATGCCGGGAATGTCCGGTATCGAGTTCTGTCAGAAATTTCGCGAAATCAAGCAGGATCGACCAGCCTATTTCATCCTGCTGACGGCGCAAACCGACCGCGAGACATTGGCCGAAGGCTTGGAAAATGGCGCGGATGATTTCCTCTCCAAACCGTTCAATGTCGTCGAACTCAAGGCGCGGATTCGCGCAGGCAAAAGAATGCTGACCTCGCAGCGAGATATTCTGGATAAAAACCAGTTGCTTTCGACGGCGCTGGATGAGCTGCAAAAGGTTTATTCCGCCGTTGACCGTGATTTACGCGAGGCGCGAAGCTTTCAGCAGGCCCTGGTGCCGGATCAATTCCACGTACTCCCGGGCGGGAATGTCTCATTTCTTTATCGGCCTAGTGGCCACGTTGGCGGCGATCTTGTCGGGATGTTTCGGGTTTCAGACACAAGATACGGGGTGTTCTCAGTGGATGTGGCCGGGCACGGTGTTGCTTCAGCGCTGATGACAGCCCGAATTGCCGGGCACCTGAGTGCTTCGTCGCCCGATCGCAACCTGGCGCTCACGACGGATCGCGATGGGCGGCACTGTATGCTTCCGTCCGACGAGGTTTGTCGGCGTTTGAACAGCCTTCTTTTGAACGAAATGGAAACCGACAGATATTTGACGATGGTGTTGGCTGATGTCGACCTCGACAGTGGCAAAACAATATTGGCCCAAGCCGGTCATCCCAGTCCAGCCGTTCAGCGTGCGGATGGGTCAGTGGAGTTTGTTTCGTCCTATGGCATGCCGATCGGATTAATTCCGGACGCGGAGTTCAGTTCGTTTGTGGTCCAGCTGGCCCCCGGTGACAGGCTATTACTTTACTCCGACGGCATTACCGAGTGCCCCACAACCGGCGTAGACATGCTGGGGGAAGAAGGGCTGAATAATATCCTTCAAGCATACGCACGTATTCGCGGACCATCCTTCCTAGAACAGTTGGTGGCAGATCTGCGCAAGCAATCTGGCTTAACGGAGTTCCCCGATGATTTGTCCGGGATTCTGATCGAACGCGACACCTAAAGACCGGCCAGCACTTTCCGAAGAAACATTCGGTCACCGTCGTTTTCGACCAGCGAAACGGCGTGGGAATAGCTTGTCCAAACCGCAGTATGTCCGGCTTCGCTTGGCAGGCCAAGACAAATAGCGGGCCGGGCCATATATACGTGACAAACTTTCTCCGCCCAAAGATTGTACTCCGGCATGAACGTGAATCTGCGAAAGGCGCCGAGCCTCCGCGGATTGTCAATTTTCCAACCAGTTTCTTCGCGCACCTCTCGGTGAAGCGCGGGAATTGGATGCTCGCCGGGATCAATGCCACCCCCCGGCAGCTGAAATTCCGGCACCGGCTCCATTTGGTGAGTCAGCAGTACCGCTTGATTGCGGATCAGAACGGCATAGATACCGGGTCGCCTTGTATACCTCTGATCATGCCGAACACTTTCACCAATCCGTCGGATCATAACTTGGCCCAATTCTTAAGTGACCTATATAGACGCGGTATGCATACGCTCGCTCGGCAGGGAAACCCATGAATATTGGATCGAGAATTGCCTGGGACGACACGGTCCTGCCGTTTCAGCTGGACCGGACAGATACACGCGGCCGAATCGCACGTCTTGACGGCTTGTTGCAGGACGTCCTGTCACAACACAGCTACCCGCCGGCGATCGAGGCGCTCGTCGCTGAAGCCACTTTGCTTACAGCCTTGATCGGGCAAACCATCAAACTTCGCTGGAAACTATCACTGCAAATTCGTGGCAACGGGCCCGCGCGGTTGATAGCTACGGATTATTTCGGTCCCGGTGAAGACGGCTCGCCTGCAAACATCAGAGCCTTCGCGAGCTACGACGACAACGGGCTGGATTCATCCAAAAGTCCTTTCAGCCATATTGGAAAAGGTTGCTTTGCGATTCTTATTGACCAGGGGCAGGGAACAACACCCTATCAGGGAATAACTCCCATCGCTGGCGGATCGCTTGCAGCTTGTGCTGAAACCTATTTTGCTCAGTCCGAACAGTTGCCAACACGATTTGCCTTGAGCTTCGGTCAATCACAATCACCTGGCCAGGAAATGCACTGGCGCGCCGGAGGAGTCATGTTGCAGCAGATGCCAAAGGCGCTTGTCCAATCGGCTGAAGGTGGGTCCGGTGATGGCGGCCTGCTGAGCGCAGCAGATATCCTTGAAGACGACGAAGCCGAGGATTGGTCGCATGTCAACATTCTGCTGGATTCGGCTGACGACATCGAACTGATTGGGCCGAACGTGCAGCCAACAGAGTTACTATTGCGACTGTTTCACGCCGAGAATCCCAGGGTATTTGACGCACAGGCGGTGAGTTTTGGATGCACTTGTTCGGAGGTTCGGGTTCGTGATTCGCTGTCGATCTATTCAGCCGAGGACATTGGGCAGATGACAACTGACGAGGGCATTGTGACAGCCGACTGTCAGTTTTGCGGCGCGCATTACGAATTTGACCCCAACGCACTTGGTCTTGAGGCTGAGGATGGGAAGTGATTTGCGCGACCAGCTTGTCAAGGCACTGGAACGCGATGGCCGCCCGTCATCGGATTACGACCTGAACCCTGATTTGTCACTTCCTGATGGACGGAAACTCAGGCAAGCGAGCGTTCTGGTGCCAATCGTCGAGTCAGACAGTGGCGCACAATTGATTTTGACCATGCGAGCGCCGTCGCTAAAGCATCACCCGGGCCAAATCGCATTCCCGGGCGGCAAGGCAGACGAGGACGACAACGGGCCCGTTGAAACGGCATTGCGCGAGGCCGAAGAGGAAATCGGATTGCTTGGTACCAATGTAAATGCGTTGGGATGCCTTCCTGCACATGAAACCGTGACGGGATTTGTTGTGACACCAGTGCTTGGCCTGATATCGCACGAGATTCAGCCACGGGTCGAAGACGGCGAAGTGGCCGAAGTGTTCTCGGTTCCCCTGGGCCATGTGCTGG
>JBPCWO010000349.1:0-2824 GCA_051009475.1 Boseongicola sp. | reverse complement strand
TGCCTCAGCTTCGTTCACCACTCGACTGCTGCTTGCCACGCGACCGACAAGACCTTCACCAAGCCGCATCCGTGTTTTATGCACGGCATCCGGGTTCAAGCCTTCGGTGGCGCAAAGCTCCAGAGTTTCCGCATCGCGAAACAGGTAAATTGAACAAACTTCGGTTCGCATAGAAGACGCGATCAGCTTGGTGATCTTGTCGAGTCTGGCTTGACCGGCGCTTTCGTCCGCCAGTGTCTCGCGAAGCCTTCCAAGCAGCTTCCGGCTTTCGCTTTCCGAAGGGTCCGCCATGCGTCCGATTAACCCGCTCTGACCGCGGATTCTCCGCGATTTGGCCAGACTACAGCACACTTGAAGCCGGAGCGAAACGGCTAATGGCCGGAGTCGTCCCCCAGTATTCTGCGCAAAACACTTGAGCGAGAGACTTGCCCAACCGGCAAGCCATCGCGGGTAACCGTTACGGGTTTTCCGTCTTTCAGCACCGACTTGATTACATCAGAGATTTCACCATCTGCAACGATGCCCCCGGTGGACTCGTCTGTCAGCGGCTCCATCACGTCCTGCGCGCAAAGTACGCCGAGTGGGTTCATATGGGCAACGAAATCAGCGACATATTCGTTAGACGGGTTGGAATAGATGTCTCGTGGTGTACCCCACTGCACAATTCGACCACCTTCCATGATCGCAATCCGATCGCCGAGCTTAAATGCTTCGTCCAAATCGTGGCTGACAAAAATGATTGTGCGGTTCAATCTCTCCTGCAACTCAAGAAGTTCGTCCTGTAGTCGTGTCCGGATCAATGGATCAAGCGCGGAAAATGGCTCGTCCATCAAAAGAATAGGTGCTTCGGTTACGAACGCGCGCGCCAAACCCACTCGTTGTTGCATTCCACCGGAAAGCTCGCTGACTTTTCGTTCGGCCCAGTCGCTCAAACCAACCAGCTCTAGTTGCTGATCGACTTTCGCTTGACGCTCTTTGGCCGCCATTCCGCCCAGCTCCAACCCAAGCCCGATGTTGTCACGAACACTTCGCCAGGGCAGCAGCCCAAATTGCTGAAAGACCATTGCAATGCGATTGAGCCGCATATGCCTAAGCGTATTGCCGTCAGCGTTGGTTACATCGACCTGATCGTTGCCATCGGCCACCATTACACGACCGCGCACCACAGGATTAAGCCCGTTAACTGCGCGCAATAGCGTTGACTTTCCAGACCCCGAAAGCCCCATCAGAACGAGAATTTCACCCGGCTCAACGCCCAATGTGCAGTCGTGGACTCCGAGGATTTGTTCAGTCCGTTGCTGGATTTCGCCTCGCTCAAGCCCTTCGTCCATCAATGGGAGCGCCTTTTCGGGTTTATTACCGAAAACTATTGAAACATTTTCGAATGAAACTGCGCTCATGACCGGTCCACCCGCAGCATTCGATCAAGGACGATGGCGACAACCACAATAATGAACCCGCTTTCAAAACCCAGCGACGTGTTGACCTGGTTCAACGCCCGAACAACCGGAACACCCAGGCCATCCGCACCGACAAGTGCGGCGATCACCACCATAGAAAGCGACAGCATGATCGTCTGGTTCAGACCGGCCATTATCTGTGGGAGCGCGTAGGGCAGCTCAACTTTCCAAAGCGTTTGTCGAGGAGTGGCACCAAAGGCTTGTGCTGCTTCCAAAAGCGCTGACGGCGTGGTCGAAATACCAAGGTGTGTGAGCCGGATCGGAGCAGGCAGCACAAATATTACCGTCGCTATCAATCCCGGCACCATGCCGATCCCGAAAAAGACGATGGCAGGTATCAAATAGACGAATGTTGGCAGTGTTTGCATGAGGTCCAGTATGGGGCGCATCGCGCGAAATAGTCTGGGCCGGTGCGCTGCGGCAATTCCTATGGGCATTCCAATCCCCATACATACAACGCACGCGGACAGCACCAACGTCAGGCTTTCGGTTGTCTCTTCCCAGTATCCCTGGTTCAGGATGAATAGAAATCCGACCAAAGTAAGAAGCGCCATCTTCCAGCTTCGCTGTATTAAGTAAGTTATCCCGGCAAATACCAGGATGATCACAAGCGGATTTGGTGTCTGCAATACCCAAAGGATCGCTTCGATCAGGGCCTCGAGGAAATCTGACAAGGCGTCGAAGAAGAACGCGCCGTTTTCTTGAAGCCAGTCAAAGATCGCCGCGGCCCATTTTCCCACAGGGATTTTGTTGTCAGTCAGCCAGTCCATTGATGCGCCTTCTCGTTAAACGGCGTGCAGTTCAGCGCCAGCTCAATCGTGGTCGCTTTTCGGATCTTCGAATTCCCGGATTATTGATCGTTCGCAACTATTTGGATCGCCAACGCAGGTGACGCGCCGACCCTTAACAGTGGCGTAGTATTCGACGAAGAAAACCTCATTAGTGTCTTTGTACCTTACTGTTCGTCGCGTCAGATCATAATTCTTGCCCCGAACAGCGAGAGTAGGCCCGGGCGCTTCTTCATTATTCCAAGATTTCTCAGTGTCCCGCATGCCGAGGGGATTGAATCTATCTCCTCCGCATCCGCTTAGCGCTGCAATGAAAACCGCAGACACAAAGTAATTTTTCATATCCGTTTCCACTCAAGTGAAAAGCGGCCGGCACCGATTGGCACCGGCCTTTCAATGTACATGGCACTACGTCGGAGCGCCTGCCAACTAGAGCCCCAGAGCACCTTTCACAGCCGCCATGCCATCGCTGCCGTCTTTTGTAGTGACGCCGTCCAGCCAGCCACCTAGAACATCGGCGTTTGAGGCCAGCCACGCAGACGCTGCGTCAGCCGGGTCCTGTCCGTCGTCCAGGAT